>DASUCK010000211.1:0-5769 GCA_036276095.1 Nonomuraea sp.
ACGGCGTGGAAGTGGACGACGCCGCGGCGTTGGTATTCGGCGACTTTGGCGAAGGCGATGCTGGCGTGTTCGCGTAGGGCCTTGACCGTTAGCCCGTTGAGTCTGGCGAAGCGGCGGCGCAACGCCAGGGTGAAGCGGCGCCACAGTTCGGGGCTGATGGCGTTGAACAGGACTGAGCCGTCGTAGTCGTAGCAGTCGGCGCAGAGTGGCTCCCCGAGCCGGGGGTCGTCGGCCCGGTGGCGGTCGGTGCAGGACATCACCTGCCCGTGCGGACAGGTCTGGGCGTCGCGGCGGGCGTGGCAGGGCAGGACCTTGCCGTTCTTCTCCCGCCGCACGTGCACGGCTCCGAAGGAGGGCGCGGTGAGGGTGACGAACAGGCACGGGTGGGCGCTGACCGTCTCGGGCACGCCCTTGCCGCCGACGAGGCCGGCGCGGATGAGTTGGTAGGTGTCGGCGCGGTAGATCTCGGCGCAGGCCGGGCAGCGGGAGGTGCGGCGGGTCTTGCAGGCCACGCGCAGCACGCCGTCCGGCTCGTGGAAGGTGCTGTAGCGGTGGAGCAGGTGGCCGGTGGCGCGGTCGTAGTGTTCGACCTTGCCGCGCAGGTGGATGGGCTGGCGGCAGCCGCCGGTGCGCTTGATCTGGCGGGCCCAGCGGTGGTAGTTCGGGTCGTGGAGCCGGTGGATCATTCCGGTGACGGCGTGGGAGTGGGCAAGGTGGGGCAAGATGGGTCCTGTCCTGTCCAGTGATGCTGGGTGTGGATGGCCCCCGGCCTGGCGCGGATCTTGGCGGATGTGTGGCCAGGCGGGGGGCGCTACGGCTATGCGCCGTGGTTGTCGATGCCGGTGCCGTGGCAGTCGGCGCAGGTCTGGTCGTCGTAGAGGCCGGTGCCGTTGCAGGTGCAGCAGCGGTAGTGGAAGAGCGCGGCGTCCATGGCGATCAACGGTTGTCGCGCGGGACGATGCGGGCGTAGACGCGGTACCGGCGCGGGTGGGCGCGGTCGGGGTAGGCCCGGGACATGGCAGTGACGGTGAAGATCTCGCGCAGGTGGGTCAGGCCGAGCGTGATCTCTGCCCGGTTTCCTTCGAGGCGGATGCGCATGTTGCTGGTCTCCTAGGAGTCGTGCTTGATGCAGTCGCGGTAGCTGTCTTCGGCGGCGTGGCGGGCGCGGGCGGCGGCGAGGATGGCGGTGTACTCGTAGCGGACCGGCCCGAAGTCGAGGGCGGTCATGTAGTGGTCGTAGGGCAGGTGGCGGGAGTCGATCTCGGTGCCGAGCAGGGCGGCGACCTTGTCGACCTCGGCACGCATCTCGTGATCGGGGCCGGTGGCGGGGAAGGCGCGGATGATGACGGGCGCCAGCGGGACCGGCACCTTGGGGTTGGCTTTGAGGAGGCCGGCCAGGGCGATGAGTCCGGCGATGAGGGCGTCTCGGTCGTTGGGCATGGTGATGGCCTTTCAGGTGGTCTCTGGCGTGGTCCGCAGGGTGCGGAGCAGGTCGGCGGCGAGTTTGTCGGACACGCCCAGACGGGCGCGAAGCAGGTCGCGAGTGATGGGCTTGCCGTGCTTGTCGTGGTGCTCATCGGCGACGCGGCGCGCGTAGTCGAGCAGTGCCGGATCGGGTGTGGGTCCGTCGTCTTGGTCGTTCTCGTCGGGTGGGACGAGGGCGGGTCGGTCTGCTTGCGGGACGGCTTGCGGAGTCTCCGGGACGGAGGGGGCCGCGGTTGCCCAGGACGCGGATGGCTGCGCGACTTCTTGTGGTGAGTCGGCATGGGTGGCGGTGGAGCGGCGTTCGAGCATGGACACCGCGACGAGGAAGGCGCCGGCGGGGGTGGCGGCGGTGATCCACCCCCAGACGGTCGGTGTGGCTTGGGCGAGGTTGGCGGCCAGGGACAGGATCACGCCTCCGGTCAGGACCAGCACGGGCCAGGACACCAGGCCCCGCCGGGCGTGTCCGGTCTTCTTGTCGCGTTGGCGTTCGCGGGCGGCCATGACACAGGTCAGGTCGACGCAGACGGCGATGGCCCAGGACATCCAGCCGGATTGACCGTGTTCGGTGGCGGTGTCGCGGATGTGGGCGAAGGAGCCCGCGCCGGCGATGACGGCCAGGATGAGCACAGGGCCGGTATCGAGCAGCCAGCCGGCGAAGCCACGCATCGCATCTCTTCCTCTCCATCGATCAGGCGGTCTGCGAGTCGGGGGCTTGCTGAGGCTGTGCGGCCATGACCTCGTCCCACGAGGGGGCAAGATCGGCATATCTGTTGGCGGCGGTTTCTGCTGCGGCTTCGGTGACGTAGAAGGAGCGGGCGCGGTACCACTGGCCGTCCTGGCTGCCGACGATGGCGACGCCGGGTGTCTCGGCGGGGATGGCGCGAGCGGAGTCGAGCGCGGCCGGGTCGAGGTCGCCGAGCGTCATGGTGGCGGTCTCGGGGTCGTTGACGCGGTGGCAGATGCGGCCGGAGCACTGGGCGCGGAGCGCGGTGACGCCGGGGCCGAGGTCGGAGCCGATGCGCTGGCCGCAGCAGAACAGGTAGATGCCGAACGCCCGCCCGAGCTGCGCGACGCGGAGCAGTGCGGTGGAGGTCTTGGCGATCTCGTCTTTCTCCGACTTGTCGGCCATTAGGTACAGCTCCGCCAGCTCGTCGACCAGGACCACGACGGGCACCGGACGCAGACCGGGCGGCAGTTGCCAGATGTTGCGGGCGGAGGCCATCCGGCACACGCCCATTCGATCGGTCATGAGTGCCACCAGGTCATCCAGCAGCCCGCCGCACTCGGCCCGAGTGGTGGCCAAAGCCGACAGCCGGGGCGCGTACGGGGTGAACTCCACCCCGCCCTTGAGGTCGAAGCCCACCAGCGCGACCGGCTGGGGCGCGAGGCCGACGATGAGGGCGTTGGCGAGGTTCGACTTCCCGGACTGCGTAGCACCGGCGTTCATCCAGTGCGGCACCATCCGGAAGTCGATGACCCACGGCTTGCCGGTCTCCAGCCGTCCGACCGTGACCTTGAGCAGCTCGGTCGACGGTGACAGCTCATCCACCTTGACCAGGGGGTCGCGAAGGGTGGCGGCCAGCCGTACCCGGCCGGGCTTGTCGGAGGAGACGCGTACGGCGTGCACGCCCCAGGAGTGCGCGAGCCGTTCGGCCGCCTCGGCGTAGTCGGCGGGGATCTGCCCTTCGAGCGTGTGCAGGGTGACCCGCCAGCCGTGCCGGGTGGGCAGCGGCAGCCACATGAACGGTTTGGTGTCCACGGCGATGCGCTGCCACTTGCGCCGGACCCGGACGACGCCGGTCGAGGCGACCAGCCCGGGGACGGTGGTGAACCAGAAGCGCTGCCGCTTCTTGGTGAGCCCGCAGCCGAGGGCGACCTTGCGCCAGCTGGCCCGCACGCTGATCGCCGTGATCGGGAAGCCGATGGCGAGCCAGAAGGAGCGGTAGTGCCAGTGGCGCCAGGCCCAGAGCCCGGCCGCGACCGCGGCCAGGACTCCGAGCGTCCAGAGGAACTGGTCAGACACCGGCGGCCTCCTGCTGCGGAAGCAGGGCGGTGGCCCGGTAGGAGATGCCCCACCGGTCGGCGATCTCCCAGACGTAGCCGAGCAGTCCGACCGCGTTGACCGCGTCACCGGCCTTGATGGGCGGTTCCCCGCTGATGCCGATCCTCACGAGTTCGATCCGGCCGAACTCGTCTTCCACCGACACGGTCACCTCATAGACGGTGTTGCCGTTCTTGTCGGTCTTGATCTCGCCGGTGTCCTTGTTGAGCAGCCGCGGGCGCGGTGCCTTAACGCAGGTGATAGCGAGCTTGCTGACGTCCACAGGGATGGGGACGGTACGCATGGCGAATACACCTCTCGTCGGCCTGTTGATCAGGCGTTTCAGGACGAGGGAGGCTGTACCGTCAGGTCGAACGCGATAGCATCGAAGCGCCAACTAGGGTGCTAACGCATCCGGCCTGGGCGGGTTCCTCCGCTCAGGCCACTTTCATGTGTGGCCTTCTCTCCGCCTTCCGTGAGCGGACCTCCTTGATCCACCTCTGAAACGCGAAGAGCGTTCGTGCTGGGCTGCCACCCTCCGACTACGGAGAGTTCAGCTACAACACGAACGCTACCTGATACTGAGAGTAATCGCTAGTATTTAGAGTGCGAGTACACGTACTTTTTCTACGCGCCCACCCGCTCGGCCAGTTCCCGCAGCTCAGCCGAGGCCGGATCCTGCATCGACAGCAGGTCCGAGACGAGCTGACGCACCACCCGATGGTTACGGATCTGCTCAGGCGTGATCGTCTCCGCCTCCAGAAGCTGCGCCACCGCCTCATCCACCTGGCGGCGTTGAGCATGCGCCCGCGCCAGATCCACCGCCAGCCGCGCCCGCCGCTCCGCCGACAGCGTCGAGGTGTCCACCGCCGCCCCGACCCGCAACGCGTGCCCCGCGTCGCCCAGCTCCACCGCGACAGCCACCTCATGCAGCGCCACGTTGGCCGGCCCGAACTCGGTGTTGTAGTCGTTGCGCCCCTCGCCAACCCGCGCCGCCATCTCACGGGCTCGCGACAGGTGCTCGTACGCCACATTGGCCTGATTGAGCCGCGAGGCGGCCACCGCCCGCTGCAAGGTCAGCCCGCCCCACAGCGACATCGCCTCCACATTGCCCTGATCGGTCAGGAACCACAGCGCCTCAGCCGTCGTACGCGCCGTCTCCTCCGCCTGATCGAAGTACCGCGCCCCCAGGAAGACAAACCCCAGCCGGAACGCCCCGGCCGCCATCAGCAACGGATTACCCGCCCGCTCGGCCGCACCGATCGCCCGATCCGCCGCGATCCACGCCGCCTCCGGCTCACCCAGCTTGGCCAGCGACGCCGAACACGCCTGATACGTCACCGCCAGCAGCTCATACAACTTCGCCTGCTGCTCAGCGGGCGCGGACCGGACGCCGTTCTCCAAGGTGGGCACCAGCCCGCCCAGCAGCTCCGTCAACTCGACGTAGCGGCTTTGATGGGTGAGCTCCCACGCGTGATCAACCCGCGGCTTGAGCTGATCGGTCGGCGGCACCGGCGTGGCGTGCAACATGGCCCGCAACGAGTGAGCACCCGACAGCACCAGGCGAAGCCCGGCTGTACCAGGCGCTTCTTCGTTGGTGGCCGCGACCACCGGAGCCTCGGCGGCCAGCTCCGACAGTGGCACATCCAGCGTCTCGGCGACCTTCTCCAGCACCGACATCCGGTCGATCTTGCGAACGCCGCGCTCCACTTGGGAGATCCAGGCCACCGACCGATCCACCAGCCGGGCGAGTTCGGCCTGGGACAGGCCGCGCCGTTTGCGCTCCTGAGCGATACGCCGTCCGAGCGCCCGCTGATACTCCATGCTCACGACGTCGTGCCCTTCCCGCTCTGCAGCTCCAGCCAGTCGACCTCCACCGAGGCCAGCAGCTCCTCGCGAGCGGCCAGGAAGCGCCTGGTGTGCTCGGTCTGCTCGTGGGCGTCGAAGGCGTCGCGGTCCCGGTACAGCTCGTAGAAGATCCGCTGGAGCGGCTGACCGTCCACCCGGTGTGAGGCGTACACGATCGTTCCCGGCTCGTGCCGGCGGATCGCCTCGATTGTCTCACCGACGAGGGTGTCGAACGCCGCCGCGCTCTCCTCGTCCTTGCAGGTGAATCGCACCATTAGTCCGAACATGTATGCCCTCCTGGCTCGCCGTCACGATCTGGGATCCCGGTGTCTTTACTCGACCAGTACTTATTGTGCGGCGCAAGTACATCAAGTCACTTGTACTTGAAGTATAGC
>DASUCK010000212.1:0-12450 GCA_036276095.1 Nonomuraea sp.
GCCGCCAGGTCCGCGGCGAAGGCGGCCGCCCAGTCCGGCCCGCGCCCCACGGCGTTCCGTGGTGGTGCCGCAGCCTGGCCGGACGCGGTCCCGGGGCGTTCGAAGACGTCCGACGCCGACGAGGTCGACCCGTTGAACGACGCGGACGCCGACGTGGACGTTCTGTCCGGCATGGCCCTCCTGGAACGGGAGCTGGGCGCCCGCGTGATCGGCGAGATCGACCACACCTGAACCTCCGGCCGGCCACGGTCGGGTTCCGGACGGGTGGTGTAGTCAGAGGAGAAGGCGGGTGCGGGCGGCGGCGGAGCGGGAGTCGGTCGCCGGGAGGGCGGCGAGGCGTTCGAGGATCTCGTAGTCGTCGTGGCCGCTGGTGGTCTGGGCGTAGGCCCAGAGATGTTCGGGTGAGCCGTGCTGGAGGAGGCAGGCGCGGACCTGGGCTTCGATCTCGGTGCGGACACGGCGGATCTCCGGGGCCTCGGAGCGGGAGAGCAGCGGCCCCTTGTACGCGCGGGCCAGCGCGGCCGGGTCGGCGGCGCTGACGTGGCGGCGTACGGCCAGGAAGTCGGCCTCCACCGGGCAGGTCAGCCGGTACGGCTTGGCCGCGATCGCGTTGCCGAGCTGGCCGCGGAGGCGGTGGATCTCGGCGCGGATGGTGACCGGGTTGCCGGTGTCGCCGTACAGGTGGAAGGAGAGTTGTTCGGCGGTCAGGCCGTGGGGGTGGAGGGCCAGGAGGGCGAGGATCTCGGCGTGGCGGAGGGTGAGGGGGAGCTCGTGGTCGGCGAGGGTGATCGTGGGGCGGCGTTCGCCGAGGAACGCGAGGGTGAGCGACGGCGGGGTGGCGGTGGGGAGGGTGCGGAGGAGGTAGCCGCCGGAGAAGGGCTCCAGGACGCCGACTGTGCCGTCGCGGAGGATCATGCGCTGGCCGGGCCGGCCCACGGGTTCGTCGGGGGATTCGGGGTCGTCGCCGAGGGGGACGCGGTCGCCGAGGCGGCCGGCGGGGTCGCCGGAGATGACGCGGCCGGTGGGGGAGAGCAGGATGCCGGGGCGGCCGCGCAGGGACTCGTAGCGGTGGCGGAGGCGTTCGTCGCGTTCGTGCATGAGGAGAGCGAGCCGGCTTTCGGCGAGCCGGGCGGCGGCGCTGACCAGGGCGACGGTGGCGGGGTGGAGGCTGCGGGCGGTGCCGCTGATGTCGACGCAGCCGATGACGCGGCCGGAGTCGGGGTCGGTGATCGGGGCGGCGCTGCACGACCAGACGTGCAGGACCCGCATGAGGTGTTCCTCGGAGTAGACGTGGATGGGGCGGCCGGTCGCGAGGGCCGTGCCGATGCCGTTGGTGCCGACGTCGCTCTCACCCCACCGGTGGCCGTCGGACAGGCCGATCTGGTCGGCGCGGCGCAGGACGGCGGTGCCGCCCTCGCGCCACAGCACGCGCCCGTGTCGGTCGCTGACGATCATGATGTGGCCGGTCTCGCGGGCGAGGCCGGAGAGCGTGTCGGCGAGCAGGGGGAGCAACGGCCGGAGCGGGTGGGCGCGGCGGAGGTCGTCGAGGTAGGCCAGGTCGTAGTCGAGCGGCACGCTCTTGCTCTCGGGGTCGATGCCCGCGGCCATGGAGCGGCGCCAGGAGGCCTCGATGAGCCGTCGGGGCGACTCCGGGCAGGGCCGGCCGGTCACGGCGGCTTCGTGCGCCCCGCGGAGCAGCCGGGAGTAGGCGTCGAGATAGGCGTAACTCATCCGTCACTCCAAGTAGTCACCTAGAGCATCCGCCTTGCGGCCGATCTGCGCAAGCTGTTCGGGGGATCGCGGAGGGTGTTTGAACGATCGCAACGTGTGTGCAACGTTGATCCGGCTAACGTTCTGGCCCGACGCGTCGGCGTGGGTGCGGCCGCTCCGTCGACGTGATGGCCGGGTCTCGGACACTGGAGGGGGGCCGGGGCCCGGCCAGAACAACGTACGGTCTGACATGGACACGCGGCGACACCCGCTTGAGGCGGCGTTCGAGGGGGAACACGAGGCTCATGCGGCGTGCTGGAGGTTATCGGCGGTGATGAGGGCGTGAAAGGGGAAGCCCTCCATTACATGTCACCGCCCAAACACCGTAGGCTCGTGGCAGTCACGAACGCGGAGCCACGAGGAGCGCACCACGGTGAACCCAGGGGATGTCAACCTGCAGCAGCTGCTGGAGCAGGCACAGCTCATGCAGCAGCAGCTTGTGAGCGCCCAGCAGGAGCTCAACGACGCGCAGATCGAGGGCTCATCCGGCGGCGGCCTGGTCACGGCCGTCGTCAACGGGTCGGGGGAGCTGCTCGAGCTGAAGATCGATCCGAGTGTGATCGACTCGGACGACCCGCAGGAGACCGCCGACACGATCGCCGACCTGGTGATCGCGGCCGTCCGCGACGCCGTGCGCGCGGCGGCCGACCTGCAGCAGGAGAAACTCGGCCCGCTGGCGCAGGGGTTGGGTGGCGGCGGCCTCGGCCAGCTGCCAGGGTTCTAGGCATGTACGAAGGGGTCGTCCAAAACCTGATCGACGAGCTGGGCCTGCTGCCCGGCGTCGGTCCCAAGAGCGCGCAGCGGATCGCGTTCCACCTGCTGGCGGCCGATCCGGCCGACGTCAAGCGGTTGGCGCACGCGTTGCTGGAGGTCAAGGAGAAGACCCGGTTCTGCCGGGTGTGCGGGAACGTGGCATCGGAGGAGGAGTGCCGCATCTGCCGCGACGCCCGCCGCGACACCCATGTGATCTGCGTGGTCGAGGAGCCGAAAGACGTCGTGGCGATCGAGAAGACGCGCGAGTTCCGCGGCACCTACCACGTGCTCGGGGGCGCGATCAGCCCGATCGACGGGGTCGGCCCCGACGACCTGCGCATTCGCGAGCTCATGACGCGCCTGGCCGACGGCCGGGTGACCGAGCTCATCCTCGCCACGGACCCCAACCTCGAGGGCGAGGCGACGGCTACCTACCTCGCCCGTCTGGTCAAGCCGATGGGCATCAAAGTGACACGACTGGCCAGCGGTCTGCCCGTCGGCGGCGATCTCGAATACGCCGACGAGGTGACCTTGGGCCGCGCGTTCGAAGGACGGAGGCTGCTGGATGTCTGACGAGTGGAGCGCCCTGGCGGAGGAGATCTCGGGGCACGCGCAGGACTACGTGGACGGCCTGACCAGGGTCGCCGGCGGCGAGGGCGGCGACGCCATCTGGTCGCTGCTGCTGGTCGAGGTCGCCCAGGTGAGCCTGGCCGGCGCCAAGCTCGGCGCCAACCGGGACGTCATCCTGGCCGGCAACTACGAGCCGCCCATGAGCGAAGACCCCGACATCGACGGCGTGCGCACGGCGCTGGCCGAGCGGCTCGGGCCGGTCGACGACTACGCGGAGGTGTTCGACCCGTACAAGGACACGGGTGTCACCCCCTACCGGCTGTCCGACGACCTGACCGCGGTGGCCGCCGATCTCATCCACGGGCTGCGCCACTACCACGCCGGGCGGCCGCACGAGGCGCTGTGGTGGTGGCAGTACTCGTACTTCAACACGTGGGGCAACCACGCGGGGGCGGCGATGCGGGCGCTGCAGGCGCTGGCCGCGCACTCCCGCCTCGACGTGGCCGAGGAGGCCACCACCGTCTGACCTGGCGGCCGTCCACATGGTGGTACGACCATCCGGCGCATGAGAGGGCCGCCAGTAGACTGGCAGCTCGCAGTCCGAACCGGGAGACTCTCGTGGCGCTCGTTGTGCAAAAGTACGGTGGTTCGTCCGTCGCCGACGCGTCCTGCATCAAGCGGGTCGCGCAGCGGATCGTCGCGACGAAAAAAGCCGGCAACGACGTGGTCGTGATCGTCTCCGCCATGGGCGACACGACGGACGAGCTGCTCGACCTGGCCGAGCAGGTGTCGCCGCTGCCGCCGGCGCGCGAGCTCGACATGCTGCTGACCTCGGGCGAGCGCATCTCGATGGCGCTGCTGGCGATGGCGATCGCCAACCTCGGCCACGAGGCCCGCTCGTTCACCGGCTCGCAGGCAGGGGTGATCACCGACTCCACCCACGGCAAGGCGCGCATCATCGACGTGACGCCGAGCCGCATCCAGGAGGCGATCGACCAGGGCCACATCGCGATCGTGGCCGGCTTCCAGGGCGTGTCGCAAGACACGAAGGACATCACGACCCTGGGCCGAGGCGGCTCCGACACCACGGCGGTGGCGCTCGCGGCGGCTCTCGAGGCCGACGTGTGCGAGATCTACACCGACGTCGACGGCATCTTCACGGCCGACCCGCGCATCGTGCCGGCGGCGCGGCAGATCCCCAGGATCTCCTACGACGAGATGATGGAGATGGCCGCGTGCGGGGCGAAGATCCTGCATCTGCGCTGCGTCGAGTACGCTCGCCGCTTCAACCTGCCGATCCACGTCCGCAGCTCGTTCAGCACCAGGGAAGGCACGTGGGTCGTCTCCGACCCTTACACCGAAGGAACCGAGATGGAGCAGCCGATCATCTCCGGCGTCGCGCACGACCGGAGCGAGGCCAAGATCACTGTTGTCGGGGTCCCCGACAAGGTCGGCGAGGCTGCCTCGATCTTCAAAACGCTGGCCGAGGCCGAGATCAACATCGACATGATCGTGCAGAACGTCTCGGCCGCGGCCACCGGCCGCACCGACATCTCCTTCACGCTGCCGACAGCCGACGCCCCGACGGCGCTGACGGCGCTGAAGAAGATCCAGGACCGGATCGGTTACGAGTCGCTGCTGTTCGACGACCAGATCGGGAAGGTGTCGCTGATCGGCGCGGGCATGCGCTCGCACCCAGGCGTCACCGCGACGTTCTTCGCGGCCCTCGCCGACGCGGGGGTCAACATCGAGATGATCTCCACCTCGGAGATCCGCATCTCAGTGATCGTCGAGCAGGACGCGATCGACGCGGCCGTGGCGGCCGCGCACCGCGCCTTCGATCTCGACGCCGACCAGGTCGAAGCCGTGGTGTATGGAGGTAGCGGACGATGAGCAGGCCCAATCTGGCACTGATCGGCGCCACCGGCGCCGTGGGCACCGTGATGCGCGACATCGTGTCCTCGCGTGACGACCTCTGGGGCGAGATCCGGCTCGTGGCCTCGCCGCGCTCGGCGGGCAAGGTGCTCCGGGTGCGCGGGGAGGACGTCGTGGTGCGGGCGCTGGCGCCCGAGGTGTTCGACGGCATCGACATCGCCATCTTCGACGTGCCCGACGAGGTGGCGGCCACGTGGGTGCCGCTCGCGGCCGAACGCGGCGCGATCGCGATCGACAAGTCCGGTACGTTCCGGATGGATCCCGACGTTCCGCTGGTCGTGCCTGAGGTCAACCCGCAGGACGCCCGCGAGCGGCCGCGGGGCATCATCTCCACGCCCAACTGCACGACCCTGTCGATGATGGCGGCGATCGGCGCGCTGCACGCCGAGTTCACCCTCACCGAGCTGGTCGTGGCCTCCTACCAGGCGGTGTCGGGCGCCGGCGTGGCCGGCCCGGCCCGGCTCCACGACGAGGTCGAGGCGCTGGCCGGCGACCGCGCGATCGGGCAGGCGCCCGGCGACGTACGCAAGGCGCTGGCCAACAGGCTGCCGGAGGAGTCGCCGTTCCCCGCGCCGATCGCGTTCAACGTGGTGCCGTGGGCCGGCTCGCTCAAGGACGACGGCTGGGCCTCCGAGGAGCTCAAGCTCCGCAACGAGTCCCGCAAGATCCTCGGCATCCCCGACCTGAAGGTCTCGGCGACCTGCGTACGCGTGCCGGTGGTCACGACCCACTCGCTGGCCGTCCACGCGCGGTTCGCCCGCGAGATCACGGTCGCCGACGCCCACCGCGTCCTCGATGCCGCGCCGACGGTGGTGCTCATGGACGATCCGGCCAACGGGGTGTTCCCGACGCCGCTCGACGTGGTGGGCAACGACCCCACCTACGTCGGCCGGGTGCGGCAGGCGCTCGACTACCCCAACACGCTCGACCTGTTCGTCTGCGGCGACAACCTGCGCAAGGGCGCGGCGCTCAACGCGGCGGAGATCGCCGAGCTGGTCGCTTCCGAGCTGTAGCGCCGCAGACCGCAGAGCCGCAGACCGCAGAGCCGCAGAGCCGCAGACCGCAGACCGCAGACCGCAGACCGCAGAGCCGCAGACCGCAGACCGCAGAGCCGCGGCGGTGCCGTTGTGCCGCAGCGCGCCGCTGTGCCGCGCTCACCGGAAGAGGATGTCCCAGTGGTCGCTCTCGTCGGCGTACGTCGTGCCCGACGCCGAGCGGTAGAGGCGGGCGCCGTCGCCGCGCACCCCGGTCTTGCGGTGGTTCTGGGTGATGTAGCGGTCGATGCACGCGTTGTGGCTGATGTCCAGCTTGTAGCCGTTGCCGTGGCTGAAGTGGCCGGGCGCGTGGCCGCTCTCCGTGCCGCCGGTGACCAGGATGGGGCAGCCGCTCTGCTGCTTGAGCGCGATGACGCGGGCGATGGTGCCGGTCCGCACCTTGTCCAGCGACGTGCAGTGGTGCCGGTGCTTGCTGGCGCAGTTCCCGGTCGACTTCGTGTGCAGTCCGGCGCTCTGCAGCCAGCCGGCCGCGGTGGCGTGCGACAGGCGGATGGCCGCCTGCCGGGGCACGACGCGGGAGAGGTCGACGGTCGCCCGCTTGTGGGCGTTGCCGGGCCGGGCGAGGGGGGTGCGGACGACGCCGGTGCGTACCGGGATCCGCATGTTGTCGACCGCGGCGCGGTTCTTCAATGATCTGTCGATGCGCGCCTTGGCCTTGTGGTGGTGGCGGCGCGGTGCGGCGTGGTGGCGGCGGCGCGGTTCCGCCGCGCGAGCCTGAGAAGGTTGTTCTGCTTTATGGGTCCATTTCGGTGCCTCCGCCATGGCCGCCTGTTCAGGAGGCGCCTGCGGCGCTCGCATATCCTGCAGCAGCCATGCCTGATCTTCTGCCGGCCAGTCGAGCAGCCAAGCCCGAGGTGGCTGCGGACCCAACGCGTCGGAGATGTCCTCCGTGACGGTGGCGGGCCCTGCGTCCACATTGTCAAACGGGCTGCTCACGGCCGGCCCCCCATCGGGGTGGGTGGCGGCGGAGGCGGCCGAGGCCAGCGCGATTATGGTGATCTCAATGCCGAGGAGCGCGACTACGATGAGGCGCACTGTTCCACGTATCCACATGTCGATGCCTTTTCGCGGAAATAGCCCTTCCGCCACAAACGACAATCCCACCATTCACCGGCGATAACTCATGGCGCAGATGCAACTTTGCCTTGTGGCACCGATCACCGTGCCGTTTCATGACCCGACCGGCTTTCACCACGTAAAGTGACGAACGTGTCGGAAGCCGGAAAGCGAGGATCGGAGAGCACCCGAGAGGTCATCGTCGAGACGGCCTTGCGACTGTTCAGAGAGCGGGGCTTCGACAAGACCACGATGCGCGCCATCGCCGCCGAGGCCGGGGTTTCCGTGGGCAACGCCTACTACTACTTCGAGAGCAAGGAGGCGTTGATCCAGGCGTACTACGACCGAGCCCAGGCCGAGCACGAGGCGGCCTGCCGGGCGTTCCTGGCCACGGAGACGTCGTTCGCGGCCCGGCTGAGCGGGGTGCTGCGCGAGTGGGTACGCGTCTCCGAGCCCTACCACGAGTTCGCGGTGAAGTTCTTCAAGCACGCGGCCGAGCCGACGAACCCGCTGAGCCCGTTCAGCAAGCAGTCGTCGCCGGCGAGGGAGGCCTCGATCGCGATCTACCGGGAGGTCGTCGAGGGGTCGCGGGACCGGATGAACGCCGAGCTGCGCGAGGAACTGCCCGAGCTGCTGTGGCTGCTGTCGATGGGCATGGTGCTGTTCTGGGTGCACGACGCCTCGCCCGGGTGCGCGCGGACGTACCGGCTGATCGAGGTGACCGTGCCGCTGGTGGACCGGCTGGTGAGCCTGTCGCACCTGCCGGGGTTGCAGGGGATCACCCGGGACTTCATCGCGGCGGTCCATGAGCTGCGGGCCTAGGGAGACATACCGAGCGGTTGGTATGGTCGGCGCATGACGCAGAAGTGGGGCATGACCATTCCCTTCTACGACCGCTCGCTGGCCAGGTCCCAGGAACTGATCGCGGAGCTGCCCGGGCTCGGCTACACCGACGCGTGGTCGGCCGAGGTCAACGGGGTCGACGGGTTCACGCCGCTGGCCCTCGCCGCCCAGTGGGCGCCGGACATCAGGCTGGGCAGCGCCATCGTGCCGGTCTCCACGCGCGGCCCCGGGCTGCTGGCGATGTCCGCGGCCACGGTGGCCGACCTCGCGCCGGGGCGCTTCGTGCTGGGCATCGGCGCGTCCTCCCCGGCGATCGTGGAGCGGTGGAACGCCGGGGAGTTCACCAAGCCGTACGCGCGCACCCGCGACACCCTCCGCTTCCTGAAGAGGGCGCTGGCGGGCGAGAAGGTCACCGAGACGTACGAGACGTTCGCGATCAAGGGGTTCAAGCTGGAGCGGGCCCCGAAGACGCCGCCGAAGATCGTGCTGGCCGCGCTGCGTCCCAGGATGTTGCGCCTGGCCGCCGAGGAGGCCGACGGCGCGATCACCAACTGGCTCTCGCCCGACGACGTACGCAAGGTGCGCGCCGAGGTCGGCCCGGACACCGAGCTGATCGCCCGCCTGTTCGTGTGCGTGAGCGAGGACACCGCCAAGGTGCGCGAGCTGGCCCGCTGGATGCTCGCCAGCTACCTGACCGTCCCCGTGTACGCCGCCTTCCACGACTGGCTGGGCCGCGGCGAGGCGCTGCGCCCGATGCACGAGGCGTGGGCGGCCGGCGACCGCCAGGCGGCGCTCAGGGCCATCCCTGACGAGGTGGTGGACGACCTGATCGTCCACGGCGACGCCGCCACCTGCCGCGCCCGGATCCGCGCGTACGTCGCCAGCGGCCTCGACACCCCCGTCCTGGCCCCGATCCCGGGCGGCGACATCCCCATCGACCAGGCCGTACGCGACCTGGCGCCGAAGGAGTGACCCCCATGGACGCCCTACTGAGGCTGGACGCGGTCGGCCAGGCCCAGGCGGTCAAGGACGGCACCGCGTCGGCGCGGGAGCTGGCCGAGGCCGCGATCAAGGCCATCGAGGCCCGCGACGGCGAGCTGAACGCGGTCGTCTTCCGCCGCTTCGAGCGGGCGCTGGCCGAGATCCCGTCCATCCCGGCGGACGCGCCGTTCGCGGGCGTGCCGATCCTGCTGAAGGACCTCGGGTGGCGGCAGGCGGGCGAGTCGTACGCGGCCGGCTCGGCCGTGCGCGACGGCGCCGACGTGGCCGAGGACGCCTACGGGGTGGCCCGGCTGCGGGCAGCCGGGTTCGTGGTGCTCGGGCGGACGAACACGCCCGAGTTCGGCAGCACGGTCACGACGGAGCCGGTGGCGTTCGGGGCGACGCGGAACCCGTACGACCCGGCGTACTCGGCGGGCGGGTCCAGCGGCGGATCGGCCGCGGCGGTGGCGGCCGGGATGGTCGCCATCGCGACGGCCAGCGACGGCGGCGGCTCCATCCGCATCCCGGCGTCGCTGTGCGGGCTGGTGGGGCTCAAACCGTCGCGCGGGCGGGTGAGCCTCGGGCCGGCGTTGGGCGAGGGCTGGAGCGGCTTCTCGTGCCCCGGCTTCGTCACCAGGACCGTACGCGACACGGCCGCCGCCCTCGACGTCGTCGCCGGACACCACCCGGGCGACCCGTACGACGCGCCGCCGCTGCCCGGCCCGCTGGCCGCCGAAGCCGGACGGGACCCGGGGCGGCTGCGGATCGGGTACCTCACCACGCACCCGCGCGGCGACGTGCCGGAGGTGCCGGACCTGACCGAGGCCGTCACCGGGGCCGCGGCGCTGCTGGAGTCGCTCGGCCACGACGTCGAGCCCGGCGGCCCCGACGCGCTCGCCGACCCGGACTTCGCCCGCCACTTCGGCGCGATCGTGGCCGACCACGTCGCCGCGCAGGTCGAGACCCTGGGCGAGCTGCGTGGCCGGCCCGTCGCGCCGGCCGAGCTGGAGCCGCGCAACGCCGCCATGGTCGCGGCCGCCCGCGAGCACAGCGCGGCCGGCCACATCAGGGCCACGCAGTGGATGGACACCTTCCGCCGGCGCCTGGCCGCCTGGTGGAGCGCGGGCCACGACCTGCTGCTGATGCCGTCGCTGGGCGTGGCGCCGTTCCCGCTGGGCTGGATCCCGTCCGACGACCTCAGCCTCGCCCTCGGCCGGACCGCGCACGCCGTGGCGTACACCTCGCCGATCAACGCGGGCGGGCAGCCGGCCGTCTCGCTGCCGCTGCACCGGACGGCGGCCGGGCTGCCGGTGGGTGTGCAGCTCGTGGCCGCGTACGGAAGGGAGGACCTGCTGATCAGGGTGGCGGCGCAGATCGAGCGGGCCAGGCCGTTCGAGCATCCCGCCGTGCGGTAGGAACTCCCCGCCCCCGGGACACGTTATGTCGTGAAAAGCCGGGGGTAGGGGGTTCGACATGATGGCGAAGGCAGCACGGGCCGCGGCGGCGTGGCGCACGTACCGCGAGGTGACCAAGCCGGGGTCGCCCGGCCTGATGACCAGGATACGGGCCATCCCGCGCATGGTCGGCGCGGTCATGCGCGGCCAGTACGCGGGCATGGGCAGGCGCAAGCTCGCCCTGCTGGCCCTCGGCGTGGTCTACATCCTGTCCCCGATCGACGTGATCCCCGAGTTCCTGATGGTGGTCGGCGTGGCCGACGACTTCGGCGTGTTCCTGTGGCTGTTCGGCTCGCTCCTGAGCGAGAGCGGCCGGTACGTCGAGCACGAGCGCAAGGTCATCCTGGGCCGGCTCGACGAAGGCCGGATCTCCCCTCTCCGCGGCGACGAGGTCTAGATCGGCCGGATCGGGCTAGATCTCCTCCATCCGCAGCCACGCCCGCGACGGCAGCGGGTGGCCGAACAACCGGGCCGCGTTGCCGTAGGCGACCCTGGCGATGTCGGCGGGCGGCAGCGCGCCGAGGTTGCGCGCCGCCGACTTCTGCGTGTCGGGCCACGTCGAGTCGGAGTGGGGGTAGCCGCTCTCCTGCAGCACGTGGTCGAGCCCGACCGCGAGCCGCACGCCCGACAGCGCGTGGTCGTCGAGCGTGCCGAAGAAGAAGTTGCGGCGCAGCACCTCGCTGGGCTTGAGCCCGCCGTCCCACGACGCCTCGCCGGCCACCGGGTGGTCGAGGGCGTAGTCGGCGCGCTCGGCCAGCATCGGCAGCCAGCCCACGCCGCCCTCGACGATGAGGATGCGCAGCGCGGGGAAGCGCAGCGGCAGCCCCGACCAGAGCCAGTCGGCGCACGCGAACATCGCGCTGGCCGGGATCAGCGTGGTGATCGCCTCGATGGGCGTGTCGGGCGAGGGCACGGGCGACCAGGACGAGTCGCCGGTGTGGAGGCACACGACCGTGCCGGTCTCCTCGCAGGCGGCGAAGAACGGGTCCCAGTGGCCGGTGTGGATCGACGGCAGCCGCAGCCGGGTCGGGAACTCGGGGAAGACCACGGCCTTGAAACCGCGGGCGGCGTTGGCCCTGATCTCCTTGGCGGCCACGTCGGGGTCGGGCAGCCAGGGCAGCTGCAGGCCGATGATCCGCTCGGGGTAGGTGCCGGCCCAGACGTCGATGTGCCAGTCGTTCCACGCCCGGACCAGGGCCAGGCCGAGCTCCTGGTCGCGGGTCCTGGCGAACGGCATGCCGGCCTGCCCGGCCAGCATGCCGGGGAAGCAGAGCGCGGCCCAGAT
The DNA here is from genome assembly GCA_036276095.1 of Nonomuraea sp. Classification (GTDB taxonomy): domain Bacteria; phylum Actinomycetota; class Actinomycetes; order Streptosporangiales; family Streptosporangiaceae; genus Nonomuraea. Next base: position 11,703 of record DASUCK010000212.1, read on the forward strand.
GCCCGCCAGGTCCATGTCCGTGACGCGGGCCTCGATGTCGTGGCAGCCGGGACGCATGTTGTCGAACCTGATGGGATCGAGCGTGCGCTGCTCGGGCGGGAGCCCGGCGCCGACGTCGATGCCGGCGCAAGGGTACGTCGCGCCGCCGTACCGCCAGACCTGGTGACCTGCCTCCGTCTCCACGACCTTGGGCGCGACCTCGGCGTATTTCTCCGGCAACCGGCCCTCGAACAGGTCGGGAGGCTCGATCAGGTGATCGTCGGCGGAAATGATCACATAGTCGCGCCGCCTGGGATCGGGGTCGGGGAGCAGCGGCGTAGTCACGCAGGTAACCGTACGACGTGGGGATAACGTCGAACAAGCTGCGACGTATCCGTTGCATATCCGACGGCCTATCGGACGGTCTATCGGGCGGTGTATCGGACGGCATGCCCGACGGCGTTCCGGGCGTGTCCGGGGCGTGTCGGCGGGCGTGTCGGGGACAACCCGGGACCGCCGGGAGGGGGAGAGCAGGCGATCCCGGGCGCTCAGAGGCCCACCGGGCGATGGACCTCTACCCCGCCGGCGTCGCTTCAGTCAGCAGATGCGCCCGCAGCGCGGCGATCATGTCGGGGGAGACGCCGAGGACGCCGGTGACGTACCTCTCCACCGAGCCGTGCCGGCTAGGAGCCGTTTCTTGGATCAGGTTCGGAGCCAAATGATTAGAGCGGCCAGGGTGACGGTGCCCAGGAAGATGTAGGCGCGCTTG
>DASUCK010000213.1:0-3154 GCA_036276095.1 Nonomuraea sp.
GTACCAGCTCGGCGAGGTGAGCTACCACCTGGGGTGGACGTTCCACCACGCCCCGCCGAACCAGTCCGACACCCCGCGCCGGGTCATGACCGTGATCTACATGGACGCCGACATCACCGTGTCCCAGCCGGTCAACGACCACCAGGCGAAAGACCTCCACGCCTGGCTGGGCGACACGGAGGTGGGAGCCGTCCCGGACACCCCGCTCAATCCCGTCCTGTACCGGACCGGCGGCGCGTAGACCGCCGGGCCGGTGGGGGCCGAGTCGCGATCCTGGCCGTCGAGGGGCGGCCGGGGCCGGCGTCCGTCCGGGCCGGAGGAAGTCGGCGAAGTCCTGGGAGCTGGCCGCTGTCACCCTCACTCCGTGACGGACGGTGGAGATCGGCGGGACGGGCCGGGAGACTCGGGTCATGAAGATGACGAAGCCCGGGGCGCCCAACGAGGAGATCCGCCGGAGGAACCTCGGCGCGTTACTGCGGTACGTCCACCTCCACGGTCCGACGTCGCGGGCGCTGCTGGCGGAGAGACTGGAGCTGAACCGCAGCACGATCATGGGGCTGACCGCCGAGCTCGCCGCGCTGGGCGTGGTCAGAGAGGTGCTTCCCGACGACACCCAGCGGGCGGGCCGGCCGTCGCTGGTGGTGAGCCCGGAGACCGAGCGGGTGTACGTGCTCGCCTTCGACGTCGCGGTCGACCGGCTGCTGGCCGCGCGGGTGGGCTTGGGCGGGGTCATCCTCGACCGGCGGGAGGCCGTCCGCCAGCGCAGATACCCCGACCTGGACGACGTGGTCGGAACGCTCGCCGAGTTCGCCAGGCAGCTGCTGCGCGCCGTTCCGCAGGGCTCCGTGTGCGTCGGCGTCGGCGCGTCCTTCTGCGGCATGATCCGGCCGGCGGACGGCATCGTACGGTTCGGGCCCAACACCGGCTGGGTGGATCAGGCGTTCGGCCCCGAGCTGGAGCGCCGGCTGGCTCTGGGCCTGCCGGTCCGCGTCGGGAACGAGGCCCACCTGGGCGCGGTCGCGGAGAACCAGAGAGGGGCGGGAATCGGGTTCAGGAACCTCATCTACCTGCACGGCGACGTAGGCGTGGGCGGCGGCGTCATCGTCGACGGCAAGCGCCTGGACGGCAACGACGGCTACGCCGCCGAGGCCGGGCACATGATCGTGAATCCGTACGACGGCCGGCCGTGCGGGTGCGGGTCGCGCGGGTGCCTGGAGGCGGAGGTCGGCGAGGACGCGCTGCTCAGCGCGGCGAACTGGCCGCCGGGGCTGACCGGGCGCGACGCGGTGGCGTCCGTGGTGTACGCCGCCGAGCGCGGCGACGAGTCGGCCAGGGCGGCGCTCGACCACGTGGGTGACTGGCTGGGCGTCGGGGTGGCCAACCTGATCAACCTGTTCAACCCGGGTGTGGTGATATTCGGCGGCATGCTGCGCGACGTCTACCGAGGGTCGGCGGAGCAGGTGCGGAACCGTATCGCCGCGAACGTGCTGCCGGTCTCGCGGGCGGGAGTGGAGCTGCGGATCGCGGCCCTCGGCGACGACACGACGCTGGTCGGCGGCGCCGAGCTGGGGTTCGCCGAGCTGCTGGACAACCCGATCGAGGTCGTCGGCCGAGGCTACGCCGCCCAGACCGCTCGCACGTGACCGCCGCCGGCCGCCGCGGTGTGCCCGGGAGGGGCACTCCCAGGCACCCGTCCGGTCCGGCCGTCGTCACTCCAGTCGTCACTCCAGTTTGGCCTCGTGGCCGTGGACGATGAGCGCGTACAGGACGAGCACGTCCACCGCGATGACGGCCAGTGACCACCAGGGGTTCACGGCGATCCAGGTCAGCTGGGTGAGCGCGTTCAGCGTCACCAGGATGATGCCGACCAGCCTGGCCCAGCCCCGCCCGACCATGACGCCGACGCCGGTGGCCAGCACGAGCACGCCCAGGATGACGTGCAGCCAGCCCCAGGTGGTGACGTCGAAGAGCAGGATCTGGTTGGGCGTCTGCACGTAGACCCGGTTGGCGAAGACGGCCGCCAGTCCTGTGATGATGTTGAACAGCCCGGACATGATCATCATCAGGCCGGCGAACCAGATCCAGCCGATCCAGCCGGTCACTCCTCGTGCGTGGTGGTAGGCCATCGAAGACCCCTCCCCCTGCTTCGCACCGCGGGCTCGCGGTGTCGGTCCCGATCCTCGTTGGTCCCCCGTACGATCCGACAGAAACCACAAAAGCCCACATATGCGTACATATAGGGCTTCGGTGGCGACTGTTTTTCCTCCTCCTGGGGCGTTCGATAGCGAGCGCGTCGTCAGGGGCGGCGGCATCGCAGCGCGAAGGCCGTCGCGGGGCACGCGGCGGCCCTGGGCGTACGTGCCGGCCGTGACGGTCCCGCTCAGGCCGTGCGGTACGCGTACGGTTCGGGGCTGGTCCGCGCCCCGGCGGGCGGCCGCCTGATCCCTCCTTGCCGTGCCGGAGGACCGGCGTGATTTTAGCCGTATGAGCGGCAAAACCCCAGATCAGGGACGGGCGAGAAGGGTGAAAAGCGCTCCCGCCAGGGCACGGATCCACCATCCTTGGGGATGGCCGTATCCCGTGAACGGCCTGAGCCAGAAAAGCGTGGTGACCACGCATCCCCCGGTCCTCTTGAAGGAATCTTCGTGACTCGGTATGCCATCGACCGTGCCCGCGACGCGCTTGTCGCCGTGTGGAGCACCGGCATCGGCGACATCGCCATCGTCGTCACCGACGACCTGCCCCGCGACGTGGCCGACAACGACCTGCTGCGGCTGGCCGCCCGGCTCACCGACCTGTCGCAGGTCTGCTGGCGCTGCTACACCCACCCGGCCGACGCAGCCGACGACCACGGCCCCGGCAGCGTCGGCGCGCAGCGGCAGCAGGAACGCGACGCGTTCGCCATGATCCTGCCCACCATCACCGCCGCCCGGCCCGCCGACGGGCCGCCTTCGACCACGGTCGAGCACGCCGCCCACGCCGTCCGGCGGGCCCTGCAGGTGATCGACGAGCCGGCGCTGGCGATGCCCATCCTGGCCGACGTCGACGCCGAGCTAGCCGCCGTCGAGCAGGCCGAGCGCGGCGACCTCACCGAACGCGCCCAGCAGGCGGTCACCCTCAGCCGCGAGGACGCCTCCCCGCTCCAGGTCTCCGA
>DASUCK010000214.1:0-2464 GCA_036276095.1 Nonomuraea sp.
CGGCGTGACCATCAACATCGACAGCAACTGGCTCGACGTCGGGCGCGGCACCGTGGCCCCGCCCTCCCCGACTCTCTGCGGCGGCGTCAATGTGAACCTGACCGCGTTCCCCCGGCTCGCCCGGGGCGCCTCCGGGGCAGCGGTGAAGGCCGCCCAGTGCCTGCTCCAGCTGAAGGGCCTCTACAAGGGGCCGATGAGCGGCGTCTACGACGGCGCGACGATCGCGGCCGTGCGGGCCTACCGCCAGCGGCTGGGCAAGCCGGTGCGCGACGCGCTCCCGGCCGGCCTGTGGACCGCGTTGCTCTCGGAGGGCCGCGCGCCCCTGATGAAGTTCGGTGCCGGGTCCCATGCGGTACGGCGACTGCAGCGCGCCCTCAACGCCGCGGACCGTGCGGGCCTGCGGGTCAACGGGGTCTTCGAGGCTCGCACCACCGAGGCCGTCAAGACCTACCAGCGCGGGCACGGTCTGCCCGCGACCGGTGTCGTGACGGAGCAGGTGTGGCGCCTGCTGCAGGCAGGAACTCCCTGACCCTGCAGGGTTCTGCAATGCGAGATCCGGAACCGGACGGGCCGTAACGGTCTCCCCGGAGCCTCGTTGGGCCCCGATGTGTGCCGCCAACCGGGCGGCCGGATCTCGGGACAAGGAACTCGCATGCGATCACCTGCTGTCGCCGCGCTGGCGGCCGGCTCCCTGCTCGCCCTGAGCGGTACGACGGTCGCCGCAGCGGCCCCGTCGGCCCTCGACACCGCAACGTCCACCAGCCCCACGAGCCGGATCGTGGTGCTCGACGACGCCGCGGCCGCGCGTACCGTCGCCGCCGCGCACGCCGAACGCTTCGGCCTCGACCTGCGCCACGTCTACACCACCGCCCTGCGGGGGTACGCCGCACCGATGACCGACGCCACCGCGGCCGCCGTCGAGGCGCTCCCCGGAGTCGCCTGGGTGCAGGAGGACACCGCGGTGCGCAGCACCGCCCAGACCACGCCCACCGGCATCAACCGGGTCGACGCCGAGCTGAGCCCCACCGCGAAGGTCAACGGCGTGGACGAGCGCGTGAACGTCGACGTGGCCGTCATCGACACCGGTGTGGACCTCACGCATCCGGACATCAACGTGCACCGGGCCGGCGCCAAGAACTGCTCGATCGGCGCGATCAACGCCAACGACCTCCACGGGCACGGCAGCCACGTCGCGGGGACCATCGGCGCCCTCGACAACACCGCCGGCGTCGTCGGCGTGGCGCCGGGCGCGCGCATCTGGCCCGTGAAGGTCCTCACCGACGCCGGCAGCGGCCTGAACTCCGACGTCATCTGCGGCATCGACTACGTCGCCGCGCACGCCGACGAGATCGAGGTCGCCAACATGAGCCTCGGCGGCTCCGGGGAGGACACCGGCAGCTGCGGTGCGGGCGACGACGCCATGCACGCCGCGATCTGCCGGGCCGTGGACGCCGGCGTCACCTTCGTGGTGGCCGCCGGCAACGACTCCGCCGACGCCAAGGGCTTCACCCCGGCCGCCTACGACGAGGTGATCACCGTGAGCGCGCTCGCCGACTTCAACGGCCAGCCGGGCGGGGGCGCCGCGTCGACGTGCCGCAGCGACCAGGACGACACGTTCGCGTCGTTCTCCAACTACGGCGCCGACGTCGACATCATCGCGCCGGGCGTGTGCATCTACTCGACGTCGATGCTGGGCGGCTACGCGACCCTGTCGGGCACGTCGATGGCCAGCCCGCACGTCGCCGGTGGGGCCGCGCTCTACGCCGCCACGCACCCGGGGGCCACACCGGCCCAGGTGAAGTCGGCGCTGCAGTCCTCGGGCACGACCGACTGGAACAACGCCGACGACAAGGACGGCGCCAAGGAGCGCCTGCTCAACGTCGCCACCTCCTGATCCGCCCGGCGTAGATCACCACGGTATGCAGGCGATCTGGCGCTCCCCATGGCTAACGGGCCATGGGGAGCGCCAGTTCTCCATGGGGAGCAGGCGCCGGTACGCGCGGCAGCGGCCCGTTCGAGCCGCCCGGCGTCCGGTGACGTTCAGGACAGGGCGGCGGGGAGCGTGGCGGACCAGGCGGCCCGGACCTCCGACAGCGGGACGCTGAACTGGCCCTGCACGTCGAGCACCGCGTCCGGCCCGCGGCCGTCGGTCACCCCGATCCGCGCGTGCGGGAAGCCGCGGGCCGCGCACATGTCGGTGAAGCGGACCTCCTCCGAGCGCGGCACCGCCACGATCGCCCGCCCCGCGGACTCGGCGAAGAGCGCCACGAACGGGTCGAGCTCGTCGGGCAGCCACACCCGCGCGCCGATCCCCTGCTTGCCAGCGCCGAAGAGGCACGCCTCGACCAGCGCCTGCGCCAGGCCGCCGTCGGACACGTCGTGCGCGGCGTCGATGAGCCCGTCGCGCGAGGCGTTGACGAGGATGTCGGCCAGCTCCTTCTCGGCCGCGAGGTCGACCACCGGC
>DASUCK010000215.1:0-5936 GCA_036276095.1 Nonomuraea sp.
GGCCCCCGCGGAGGCTGTCACAACGGCAGACGACGAGTCCGAGCTGTGCTGGATAGGCGCCGTAGGCGCGGGCAATCATGGTCACGTATTCGCTGCCCGGCCGGTCTTGTCCGTGTTCGAAGCGGCAGAGCTGTTGTTGAGACAGGCCCGGCGGCAATAGCCCATCGGCGACATATTGGTCGGCGACCTGCTGGACCGCTTCTGCGCGTGTCCAACCCAACGCCAGCCGCCACGCTTCCAGCGCAGAGAGTTCGGGGATGGCCGAACACATCGCGGTGACAATGCGCTCGATCGGGAAGCGGTCCCGCTGGCCGCGCTGGCGGATCCGCGCCGCTTCGCGCTGGATCTCGGTACGCCGCGCTCTGGTGACCCCTGGCATCGTCCGTGCCTCCGAGGTGCGCTACCGGTCTGGGACTGCACCGTAACCCAGAGACACGGGCGTGGACAGCCACAATGGCCAGCATTGACCCCTGCCCGCAATAACACCCGCCGACAAGCGCAATGACGCGGCTGTCGTACGCGAGGACGATCGGGTGGGGCCAGGAGACGACAGCTCACGGCAGAGGGGGACCCGGCAGTTCGGCCGGTTCCCTTGATCTCGGCACGAGGACAGGTGAGGCTGGGAGCTGCCCTGGTCACGTTTGGTCACACATCCGACAGTGGAGGGCACGATGCGGCTAAGTTTCGTAGGTATCACTCCCGATACCCCGGTGAACGAGTGCCCGGCGGTGTACGTCGATGAGGACACCGGCGAGTTCTGGTTCCAGGGCGAAACGGTGACGGACCCTATCGCGCTCGCCGAGGTGGCGGCCCACAGCCCCATCGGCGTGAACGAGTCCGTCGTCAAGTTGCCGCCGATCATGGCGTCGATCATCCTGGAGGCCGTAAGTGGCACATACGAACGCGGGCGCCAAGGTCCAGGCCAGCACGGGGTCGCCGGTGCCGCCTGATTCCGCTCCGTCGCCAGCGCCGGTGCCGCGATCCTTCATCGAGCTGATGCAAGGGTCCACGACATCGGCGGTCCATTTGGAGATGCGGGATGAGTACACGCCCGCGGATCCGGACTACCTGCGATGGCAGAACGGCGACATGTTCGATCCCCTTGAACGGTGGCCCGAATGGGGCGAGCTGGTCAGCGGATTGGTTGCTCGCGGGGTAGTCGTCCGCCGGGCCAGGATCGTCTCTGAACCCGTGACCAACTACATCAGGTACGAGCACGCCCTGACGGCACGCCTAAACATCGGCGCCGGCGAGATGGTGCGGTGGCTGCCACGTCGGTGGGCCTCAGATTTGTGCTTGCCCGGCAACGACTTCTGGCTGTTCGACGACAGGGTGGTGCTCTTCAACCACTTCGCCGGAGACGGCTCGTCTGGGGACAAGGAACTCCGGATGGAGCCCAGTGTGATCAAGTTGTGCGCCACGGCGTTCGAGGCCGTATGGGAACGCGCGATACCTCATGAAAGATATGAGCTGCAGTAGCCGGCGTCGCTCCTGATCTGCGCACATGTCCACGTCATCCAGCGCTCAGCAGGCAAGGCAGGCTCTTGCCAGGGAACTGCGCGAACTACGTCAAGAGGCCGGGCTGACGGCGGTCGCGATGGCGGCCGCCGCCGGGTGGGACAGGACGAAGATCTCCCAGATCGAGCATGCCCGGCGATCTCCATCCGTCCAGGACATTCGCACGTGGTGCCAGATCTGTGACGCGGAGGCGAAGGCAGTCGACCTTGTCGCCGCCTTGCATGCTGTTGAAGGCATGTGGGTGGAATGGCGCCGGATGGAACGCGCAGGGCTTCGCCGACCGCAGGAAGCGGTACGCCCCCTCTTCGACCGCACCAGGATGTTCCGCGCCTACTCCTCCTGGGTGATCCCTGGCCTGATCCAGACGGAGGCGACGACGCGCGTCCTGCTCCAGGCTGTCGCCCGGCGACGCGGCATCATCGACGATGTGGACGCCGCCGTCGCGGTCCGGATGGAGCGCCAACGCATCTTGCGCCGTGGTGGCCGGACGTTCGCCTTCTTGATCGAGGAGTCCGTGCTGAGAACCGGAGTGGGCGGGCCAGAGGTCGTCGCGGCCCAACTCGCTCATCTACGTGAGATCTCTGCGTTGCCCTCCGTCTCGCTGGGGGTGATCCCCAGTGGGCCGGACCGTGATGACTCGCGCCCTGTTGAGGATTTCTGGATCTTCGATAGCGAGCAGGTCAGTGTTGAGCTGGTATCGGGCTATCTCACGATCACGCAACCGCATGAGATCGCGATGTATGCCCAGGTCTTTGCAACGATGGCCGAGACTGCCGTCTTCGGGGCGCGTGCCCGGCAGCTCATCGAAGCTGCCGCCGCATCGCTCCCGTAAGTCGCGTGTCACATACCGTCACACCGCTGGGGCTGGCAAAAGGAGCGAGCCTAATCTGCCGGTGATGGACCAACACCCCATCGGCAGGGAGACTCCCATGGTTTCAGCCGAGCACCTGTATGAGGTGTCCCAAGCACAGCCGTTCTTCCGTCGGTTGACCGCGACGCTGGTCGCGGATGGACTGCACGACGACGGCGTGAACCCGGAGAACGGCGGTCCAGGATCGGCCATCGGCAGAGACCACGAGTGGCACCTTCTCCGGGCCGTCCAGCCACATCCATCGCCCGCTGACAGCCCAACTGCGCAGAGGCTCCCATACGCGGTGCCCTCACCCGGCGTGCGGGCGGCCCGGTGTTGTTGTCCCCGCCGCACCGCGCCAACGGCGCAGGCCGGGCGTCCGCATCCTTGGCGCCGACGCCCGGCCTGCGCCCCAACAGATGTCCCCATCCGGAGGAAGCCAATGGCTATCGACAACGAGAGCGATGCCGCCGCTGACATGGCGGGGAGGAGACACGTTGAGAGCCTCCAACGCCGCCTTCCCGACTGGTGGCTGATGTACTCCCTTCACGGTCGTTCCCTCGTCGCCTTCTACAAGGGCCCCTGCAGCCCCGGCGGCATCAGGGTTGAAGCCCGGCATCCCGAGGACTTGCTACAGCTCATGAGCGACGCCGTGCTGACGCAGTGGAAGGCTCAGCCCGCTGCTGCCCATCACGACGGGGCAGCTGCTTGTCTTCAGGGAGGCAGTTCGGTTCCCCGGAGAGGGGCGCGCGGATGATGAGCCGACCTGTGGGCGAGCAAGCTGCTCTACCAGATAGGGGAGTTACCCTCCCACTTCAGCCGATGGAATTGGCAGCCGCGGACCTCGTATGGGAGCCGTACAACTCCACCAGAGGCGGAACCCTGCGCATAAGGTCCACGTCGTGCTGTGGTGCGGTCGAGTTGGCATTCCGGGCCGGCCAATACCTTGTCCTGCGCTCCGACGGCGAGGGCGGTTATGAGGAGACCAGTCGTGGCACACGGCACCGTGCTGTCGCCGCGTACACCGCTGTCGTGCGGGAGCACTGGCAGACCCACGCGAACGAGAGAAAGAGGCACAGTATCCGGCCGGAACGGGCGTGACCCAACGGGAGCTGGAGGGATGCCCTCTGCTTAGGGCCCACCCCCATCTCGCCCCGTAAACCGCGTCGCGGCGACCTACTAGCCGAACAATGGCGCATCAATCCCGCCAGCCCCTACGTCATCGCGCAGACGCGCAGCACGGGGAGGCGGCCAGCACAGCACGCAAGGCCACCGGCAACGACCCGGCCAGCCATCTCTGGCCTGCCGGTAGCCCCGATCGCGGAACCTCACCGCAAGGAGAGCTCATGGACTTCAGCTCGGTACCGCTCCCGTCCGGCGAACACACCATCGGCAAGGTGTTCGCCTTCGAGGCGGGGCACCGGCTGCCCGGCCTCTCGCCCGGGCACAAGTGCTCGCAGCAGCACGGTCACAGCTACCAGGTCGAGGTGATCCTCACGGCGCCGGTACTCGAGGGACCAGGCTTCGTCACGGACTTCGGGAACCTCGCGCCGTTCAAGAAGTTCCTCGACATCGAATTCGACCACCGCAATCTGCACGAGATTCTGCCCTTCGAGCCGACCGCAGAGCGCCTGGCCCAGTACCTGGCCGGGTGGTTCATCCAGAACGTCGAGCCGAGCATCCCCGGCCGGCTGGTCGCTGTCCGGGTCCGCGAGACTGAGCGCAGTTGGGCCCGCTTCGACGTGGCGCAGCGATGACCACGGGCGTCGGACTCGAGGAGCGTCAGGAAAGCGGCATCGAATCCTGGCTGATCATCGCCGAGTGCTTCGGCGTTACCCAGCCGACCTTCCAAGGTGAAGGCCCCAGCTGTGGCGTACCTGCCCTGTTCATCAGGCTGTCACGGTGCAATCTGACCTGCGATTGGTGTGACTCGAAGTTCACCCGGTAGGTGTCAAGTCAAGTGCGACAGGGAGTCTGTCGCGGTGATCGCTAGGCGGCCTCCTGTGCGAGTGGGGTTGCGCTGTTCTGGTCTTCTTCGGGCTGGTTGATGTAGGCGATCGTTGGGATCTTGGGCAGGCGGGGCGTTCGGGTGAACCGATGGGGGTTGGCCGTGCGGAAGCGTTCGACCGCCTGCTCGCGCCGGTCCTGGATGGCCGGGGCGGTGCCGATGTGCACGGTGAACGGCGTGTGCAGGCCCAGGCCGGCGTGGTAGTGCTCGTGGTTGTAGTACTGGAAGAAGTGGTGGCAGAACGTCTCGGCCTCGGCCAGGGAATCGAACCGTTCGGGGAACACCGGGCAGTACTTGAGGGTCTTGAACGCCGCCTCGCTGTAGGGGTTGTCGTTGCTGACCTTCGGCCGGGAGTGGGACTTGATGATGTCCAAGGTGGCCAGCAGGTCGGTGACCGGCTTGGAGGTCATCGCGGTGCCGTTGTCGGAGTGGATCGTCTGGGGGGCGATCCCGCCGTTGGCGAGCAGGGAGTTCTCCATGAACTGCCGGGCCAGTTCACCCGATTCGCGCAGGTGGATCTCCCAGTGCACGACGTACCGGGAGAAGATGTCGATCATCACGTACAGGTCGTAGAACTGCCGCGTCGCCGGGCCGGGCAGCTTGGTGATGTCCCACGACCAGATCTCGTTCGGGGCGCGGGCGGCCAGATAGGGCTTCTTACGGGTCTCGTGGCGGGCCTGGGCGCGGCGCTCGCGGACCTGATCGCGCTCGCGCAGCAGCCGGTACATGGTCGACACCGACGCCAGGTAGATGCCCTCGTCCAGCAGCGCGGCCCACACCTGGCGGGGAGCCTTGTCGACGAAGCGCGGGCTGTTCAAGACCGCGACCAGCTCCTCACGCTCGGCCGCGGTCAGCTTGTTCGGCGGCGCCGGGCGTGGCGCCGGCGCGCGCTCGGGCCGCGCACGCAGGCTGCGGTAGTAGGAGCCCCGGGGAGTCCCGGTCAGCGCACAGCAGACTGCGATCGGCAGGCAGGCGGCCCGCAACAGGTCCAGCGTCTCGCGCCGGACCGTGGTCACGACGGCTCGTTCTCCGCGCTCTCGGAGATCATTTCCAAGAGCGCGAAACCTTTTCCCATGATGTCCAGGGCGGCCTCGGTCTGCGCCAGCTTCTTCTCTGCCCGCGCCTTGTCCCGCGCCAGCGCCGCGTTCTCCTTGCGCAGCCGCTCCAGCTCCAGCTGCTCGGGCGTCTTGCGGGCCCGGGGTGCACTGGCCGGGTTGGCCGCGGTGGTCAGCTCGCCGTTGTCACGCTGGCGTCGCCACAGCGAGATGCTGGACTCATACAGCCCTTCCCTGCGCAGGATCGCGCCCTTGGTGCCGTCCGGCGCCGCGTCGTACTCCTCGACGATCTGCAGCTTGTAGGCGGCGGTGAAAGTCCGCCGCTTGGGCCGGTCGGCACGCGGCCCGGCGCCGCGCTGGAGGTCATGGCTGGTCATGGTCACTGCGGTGGATACCCGTTCTCGCCCTACTCATGTCAGTTAAGGAACTTTAGTCCCATCTGTCTCACTTGAGCTTGGCACAGAGGGCATCGACATCGTCACGCCTGACTGGCCCAACGAAAGCA
>DASUCK010000216.1:0-18166 GCA_036276095.1 Nonomuraea sp.
GCGTCTCGGTGTCGAGCAGGTCGTTGGCCTCCAGCTCGCGCACCTGCGCCAACGGCAGCGCGCCGATCACGTCGGGCAGGTCGCCGGCCGCGGCGGCGGCCGTCACCGTCTGGCTGAACTGGTCTTCCGCCACGCCCACCAGCTCGACCTGGATTCCGGTCTTCTTCGTGAAGTCGGCGACGATCTGCCGCTGCACGCCCATGCGGTCCTCGAGGTTCTCCTCGGTCCACACCGTGATGCGGTCAGTCGCGCCCTGTTGCTCGCCGCCGTCGCTGCCGCAGGCCGTCAGCGTGGCGGCCGCCAGCAGTGCGACAGAGAGGACGGCTGTCACCTTCGGCATTGCACGCTCCTCTTGGTTGGGGATATGCCGCCCTTACCCCGGGATGAGATGGCGCAACGTGCCGTAGGTGATACCGAGATCGTTCTGTACCCTGTCCGTGCTGCGGAAACGGCCGCCGTGACAGGGCGGAAGCGCTCAGATGCTTCGGCATAGAAACGATCTACGTTAATGTGACCTCGGCCGTCGGGGGTGTCGGCGAGCCCGTCTTCGCCCAGATCCACGTGGCTGTCGGCGAATGTCGGTAAGGTCGCTTTCCACAAGACACACGGCCAGAACCTCTGATTTCATCAGCAGCCTCCGGCGGAAGTCGTAGACTTAAGAGTGTTACGGGCGCAACTAACGTGTGCAAACAAGCACTAAATCTTTGTCTTTTGATTGATCATTAAGCGTAAGTGTGGGGAATGCGCGTCATCACCTTCGAGGAGCCGGGCCACGTCCGCGTGGACCTGGAGTCTCCCGCCGAACTCGTTCCGGGCTCCGTCCGCGTGAAAACGCTCTACTCCGGTGTCTCCGCCGGCACCGAGCTCACCGCCTACCGCGGCACCAACCCCTACCTCAGCCGCAAGTGGGACACCGAGCGCCGGCTCTTCCTCGACGGCCAGACCCACGCCTATCCGCTCACCGGCTGGGGCTACCAGGAGGTCGGCGAGGTGGTGGAGGCGGCGCCCGACATCGCCGATCCCCCCGTCGGGAGCCTCGTCTGGGGCATCTGGGGCCACCGCGCCGAGGCCGTCGTCCCGGCCGACAAGCTGGTCGGCCACCTGCTGCCGCCCGGCGCCGACCCGCTGACCGGCGTCTTCGCCCGCGTGGGCGCCATCGCGCTGAACGCCGTCCACTGCGCCGACGTCCACCTCGGCGACCAGATCGCGGTCTTCGGCCAGGGCGTCATCGGCCTGCTCGCCACCCGCCTGGCCGTGCTCAGCGGCGCCCGCGTGGTCGCCGCCGACGCCATCCCCGAGCGGCTCGCCCTGGCCAGGAAGTTCGGCGCCGCCGAGACGTTCGACGTCGGCTCCGGCTCGGTCGCCGAGTTCATGCGCAAGCGCATCGACGGCGCCGACACCGTCATCGAGCTGAGCGGCAGCCACGTCGGCCTGCACGAGGCCATCAGAACCGTCCGCAGGGGCGGCCGGGTCGTCGCCGCCGGCTTCTACCAGGGCGACGGCATCGGGCTGCGGCTGGGCGAGGAGTTCCACCACAACCAGGTCCAGCTCGTCTCCTCCCAGATCGGCGGCGTCGCCTCCTGGCTCGCCCACCGGTGGGACGTCGAGCGCCTGCAGCGCACCTTCATGGAACTCGTGCACCGCGGCGAGGTCGACGTCGCCGAGCTGATCAGCCACGTGGTTCCGGTCGAGCGGGCCGCCGACGCCTTCGACCTGCTCGACAAGCATCAGTCCGAAGTGCTCCAGCTCGTCTTCCAATTCGAGGAGTAACAGTGAAGCTCGCCGTACAGGAGCAGCTTCTGCCTGGCCGCACGCTGCAGGAGAAGTACGCGTTCGCGGTCGAGGCCGGGTTCGACGCCATCGAGCTGCGCGGAAAGGGGGACTTCCACTTCGCCGGGCGGCTCACCGAGCTCAAGCGGGCCCTGGCCGACGGCGTGGTCATGCCGACCGTCTGCGTCGACATGCCCCACTTCATCGGCGACTTCGACCCGGCCAAGCGGAAGGACGCCATCCAGCAGCTCAGATCGCAGCTGACGGTGATCGGAGAGCTGGGCGGCATCGGCGTCATGACCCCGGCCTCCTGGGGGCAGTTCTCCCGGCGGCTGCCGCCGTTCGAGCCGCCGCGCAGCCCCGAGGAAGACCGCGAGGTGCTGACCGAGGCGCTGGGCGTCCTGGGCGAGCACGCGCAGCGCAACGGCGTGGTCATCATGCTGGAGCCCCTCAACCGGTACGAGAACCACATGGTCAACACCCTGGCCGAGGCGGTGTCGTACTGCGCCATGGACGCGATCAGGGTCGTCGGCGACACGTACCACATGAACATCGAGGAGGACGACCCGTGCCGGGCGCTGGCCGACGCCGTCCCATACCTCGCCCACATGCAGATCAGCGAGTCCAACCGCAACCAGCCCGGCACCGGCCACCTCGACTGGGGGGCCCAGCTCGCCACCCTCGACGCCCACGGCTACGACGGCTACCTCGCGCTCGAATGCCGCCTGCGCGGCGAGCCCGAGATCGTCCTCCCCCAGACCGCGGCCTTCATCAGGAAATTTCTATGACGCTTCGCGACGCCGTCCGGGTCCTCGTGGCCAACTGGGACGGCAGCCACACCGTTCCCTCACGCCGCCTCTACCCGCACCAATGGAGCTGGGACTCCGCGTTCATCGCCATCGGGCACGCCCGGTGGGCGCCGCGGCGGGCCCGCTCCGAGCTGCTCAGCCTGTTCGGGGCGCAATGGCACGACGGGCGGGTGCCGCACATCGTGTTCAACCCGAAGGTGCCTGAGGGGGCGTACTTCCCCGGGCCGGAGTTCTGGCAGACGCGGGCGCCGTCGGGGGCCGCGACGTCCGGGATCGTGCAGCCACCCGTGCACGCGCTGGCCGCGTGGAAGGTCCACCTGGCCGAGCCGGACCCGGCGTTCCTGCGCCGGATCTACCCCAAGCTGGTGGCCCAGCAGGACTTCCTGCGGGCGGCCCGGCGGTCGCCCGAGGGGCTGTTGTCGATCGTGCACCCCTGGGAGTCGGGCATGGACAACAGCCCGGCCTGGGACCTGCCGCTGCAGTCCGTACGCGACCGGCCGGTCGGGTTCGTGCGGCGCGACCTCGACACCGTCGCCGCCGACGAGCGGCCCACCGACCGCGACTACGAGCGTTACGTGTCGCTGGCCAAGGCCTACCGCGACTCCGGCTACCGGCGGCCTGGCGCGTTCCAGGTCGAGGATCCGCTGTTCAACACCGCGTACGGGGTGGCCGAGCACGCGCTGGCGAGCATCGCGGAGGTGTGCGGGGCCGATCCGGAGCCGCACGAGCGCGAGGCCGCGGCCGTGACCGACGCCATGGTGCGCCACCTCTACTCCGGCGGGCTCTTCCAGCCGCGCGACCTCAACACCGGCCGCCTGATCCACTCCGCCAGCGCCGCCGGGCTCACGCCGCTCATGCTGCCCGGGCTGCCCGACGAGATCGCCGACGCGCTGATCGCGACCGCGCTCGACCGGTTCGCGCTCAAGGACGGCGTGCTGCCGAGCTTCTCACCGTCGGCGCCCGAGTTCAGCCCCGTCCGCTACTGGCGCGGGCCGACCTGGATCAACCTGAGCTGGCTGGTCTGGCAGGGGCTCAGGGAACGCCGGCCCGACCTGGCCGACCCGCTGGCCGAGGGCATGATGACGGCGGTGACGCGGTCCGGGTTCCGCGAATACTTCGACCCGTTCACGCTGCGGGGGCACGGCTGCTCCGACTTCAGCTGGTCAGCGGCGCTCCTCCTCGACCTCGCAGCGGAACACGGCCTGGAGCGTCTGACGGCGGTGGGCCGCGAGGTCGGCGAGGAAGCCGGCGGCGTCGGCGAAGCCGACGACATCGCTGATCAGGTGCCGGCGTAGCAACCCGCCCCACTCCCTGAGCAGTTCGATCGTCTCGTACGACAGCCGCTCGCGATCCCAGGCGTGCGCGAGGCCGCGCGGCACCCGGCCGATCTGGGCGCAGCGCACGGTCAACCCGTTGTGGTGGAACTCCTCGCCGAGCCGCACCTCGTCCGCGCCCTGCGTGTAGAACGCCAGGTCCACCAGGGTGCCCTGGGGGCGCAGCAGGCGCAGGCCGAGGGCCAGGGCGCGGGGCCGGCCGCGGCACTGGAAGACCACGTCGGCGCCGCGGTCGTTCTGGCCGTGCCGCCAGCGGCGCTTCAGCGCCACCGCCGGGTCGTCGCCGGCGGCCATCACCGCCAGGCCGAGCGCCTCGGCGACCGCCAGCCTGGCCGGGGTCTCGTCCACCACGACGACCTCGGCCGCGCCGCCCGACCGGGCGAAGCAGGCGGTCAGCAGGCCGACGACGCCGGCGCCCACGATCGCGACCCGGCGGCCGCGCACGCCGTCGCCGAGGTGCCGCACGGCCGGCCCGTACAGGTCGTGGGCGGCGTGGAGCAGGCCGTTGGCGCAGATGGGGCCCATGTGGGCGACGTAGATGCCGAGCATGGGGTCGAGGTCGGGGGGCAGTTCGACGAACCGGTCCGCGATCGGGTCGGCGACGTACGCGGTGCGGTGGCCGTAGCACATCGCGACCAGCGCGCCCTCGCGGACGGCCCGGGTGCGCGCCTCGACGACGCGGCCGACCTGCATGTAGCCGATGCCGCGCACCGGGTACTCCACCGACGGGATGCCCGGCTGGAAGAGCCCGAGCGCCTGGTCCCAGGTCGCCGACAGGTACGGGTTGGTGCCCTTGACGTAGGTCAGCTCGGTTCCGGCCGAGACGCCGCTGTAGAGCGTCTCCACCATGAACCCGCCCTCGGGCACCTCGGACACCTTCTCCTCGACCAGCGCCACCCTGCCCGGCGCCTCGATGCTCAGCACGCTGTGTCTCATCGCCGCACTCCGTGAGGTGGGATCGGCAGCCGGACGTCGTCGCCGGCCTCCAGTGTCACCGGCCTTCGTTCGGCCGCGGACCGGGCGAGGGCCACGGCGAGCCGGTGGGTACGCAGGGCCTCGTGGTACGGCACGCGCACGTCGGCGTCCTTGCCCTGCACGGCGTCGACGAACTCGCGGTCCACGCGCGTCTTGGCGTGGCCGTCGTCCTCGATGGCGCGTTCGCCGTCGACCAGCAGGCGGGTCTCGCTGAGTTCCAGGGCGATGCCGTCGGCGCAGATCTCCAGCCCGACCCGGTGCTTGTGGGTGAGCAGGCACGAGGTGGCCAGCAGGCCGGTCGCGCCGCCGGTGAAGCGCATCACCGCGGCCGTGGCGCGGTCGATCTCGCCGTCGTCCTGGTTCTCCGCCGGCACGGCGTGCACCATGGCGACCTCGCCCACCAGGAGCCGGGCCAGGTCGAGCACGTGCACGGCCTGTTCGAGGATCTGGCCGCCGGACATGCTCTGCTTCAGCCACCAGGCGACCGGCGGCACCTTGTCGAGCCAGTGGCCGAGCGCGAGGCGCACCGGGCGGTCGTCGAGCAGGTCGCGGGCGCGTTCGACGATGTCGAGGTAGCGCCAGTGGTGGCCGACCGCGGAAGGCAGAGATCTCCGCTCGATTTCGGCCGCGATTTTTTCCGCCGTTTGCAGATCCAATGAAAGCGGTTTTTCCACAAATATCGGCAGATCGTACGACAGGGCGTCCTGCTCCGGGTTACCGTGCGCGAAAGGAGGCACGCACACGTAAACCGCGTCCAGGCCGCCGGTGGCGAGGAGGTCGGCATGGCTGCCGAAGGCGGGGCAGCCGTGTTCGGCGGCCAGGGCCTCGGCCCTGCCGCGAGCCGTGTCCGCGATCCCGGCGATCGTGACGTCGGGGAACGTGGACAGGACGTCCGCGTGACGAGCGGCGACATTTCCGGCACCTACGATGCCGATACGGGTCATAGGGGACACATCCGCCATATGCCACGCCCGGCGGCGGCCAAACAAACAGGTTCAAACCAACATATCTCGGGCAGAAGTCGTGACCTCTTGAGATCGGGGCTGACTGCATGGAGACAGATCTGCGAGCTTTGGCCAGAGTTCAGGAATGGTACGGCCCGCACTCGAGCACAGCCGTCGAGTGGCCGGTCGACGCGTTAATGCTGGCCAAGGGAACCACCACGGTGAGCGTCGTGCTGCCCGCCCGCGACGAGGAGTCGACAGTGGGTGACATCGTCACCGTCATCCGCCGCGACCTCGTCGAGCGCACCCCACTCGTCGACGAGATCGTCGTCGTGGACTCCCGCTCCACCGACGCCACCGCCGTACGCGCCCGCGAGGCCGGCGCCCGCGTGGTGGCCCAGGACGAGGTGCTCTCCCACCTGCCCAGGCTGTCGGGCAAGGGCGAGGCGCTGTGGAAGGGGCTGGCCGCGTCCGAGGGCGACATCGTCGTCTTCGTCGACGCCGACCTGCGCAGCTTCGGCGCCCACTACGTGTCCGGGCTGGTCGGGCCCCTGCTGGCCGGCAGCGGCACCCAGTTCGTCAAGGCCACGTACGAGCGGCCGTACACCGGGGCGGACGGCGTCGTCCAGCGCGGCGGGGGCGGCCGGGTCACCGAGCTGGTGGCCCGCCCGCTGATCAACATGTTCTGGCCGGAGCTGGCCGGCTTCGCCCAACCCCTCGGCGGCGAGTACGCGGCCCGCCGCGAGGTGCTCGAACACGTGCCGTTCGTCACCGAGTACGGAGTGGAGTTCGGCCTCCTGGTCGACCTGCTCCAGCTCGTCGGGCTGGACGCGATGGCGCAGGTCGACCTCGGGCACCGCGCGCACACCCACCAGTCGATGGCCGCGCTCGGCCGGATGGCCGAGCAGATCATGCTCACCGCCTGGTCCCGGCTGGAACGCCAGGGTCGCGTGATGGCGTCAGAACCCCCCGCGCACACGTTGTTGCAGTTCGGGCTCGACGGCCAGGCGGACCTGGTCGACGTGGCCGTGGCCGAGCGGCCTCCGCTCGCCTCCCTCGTCCTGGAGGAGGATGTGGCATGAAAGTCCTGGTGAACGCGGGTCCGTGGCTCACCGTTCCGCCCCCCGGCTATGGCGGGATCGAGAACGTGGTGGCCACGCTGGTGCCGGCGCTGCGGGAGCGCGGCGTCCAGGTGGTGCTGGCCTCGGTCGAGGCGAGCACGCTGGAGGTGGACGAGCTGATCAGCGTGTACCCCGAGGGGCAGTTCACCGAGCTGCAGAAGCCGTACAACCAGGTCATGGGGATCGCGCACGCGCACCAGGCGCGGGTGGTGGCCGAGCTGCGCGCCCGCGACGACATCGACCTCGTGCACGACCATCTCGAAGTCGTCGGGCCCGCGGTGCTGTCCGCGCTCGGCGGGCCGCCCGTCCTCCACACCCTGCACTGGGACCTCGGCAAGCATCCGGACTTCTACCGCGCGTTCCCCGCGTCGATCGCGGTCAACGGGGTGTCGGAGTCGCAGCTCGCCCGCGCCCCCGAGGCGTTGCGGGCGGCCGCGCTCGGCTCGATCCACCTGGCCACGCCGCTCGCCGGCCGCGACGTACGGGCGCCGCGCAACGAGCACTTCGTCGTCATGGGCCGGATCTGCCGGCTCAAGGGCCAGCACGTGGCCGCCCGGCTGTGCCAGAAGCTCGGCCTGCCGCTGGTGCTGGCCGGGCCGGTCAGCGGCCGGAACACGCCCGGCGAGCTGGACGTCGTGGCGCAGGACCCGTACCACCCCCTGCACAACCACCCCGACGTGCGCTACCACCTCGACCAGGTCTCCCGCTACCTCGACGGCGAGCTGGTCCGGTGGGTCGGCGCGGTGGGCGGCCCGGCCAGGGACCGGCTGTACGCCGGCGCCCGCGCCGCCCTGTTCCCCATCCAGTGGGACGAGCCCGGCGGCACGGCCGTCGTGGAGGCGCTGGCCCTCGGGGTGCCGCCGGTGGGGCTGCGCCGCGGCTGCCTGCCGGAGATCATCGACCACGGCCGCACCGGCTTCCTGGCCGACACCGAGGAGGAGCTGGCCGAGTGGGTGCTGCGGGTGGACGAGATCGACCCGGACGAGTGCCGCGCCGAGGCCCGCCGCCGCTTCTCGCCGTCGGTGATGGCCGACGGGTACGTGGAGCTGTACGAGCGGGTCGCCGCAGGACGCTGACCCCGGCCGGCCTAGGAGTAGCCGCGCGGCAGCACGGTGACCGGGCACGGGGCGGCGCGCAGCATCTTCATGGCCAGCTCGCCCAGGAACACCCGGTGGGGCTGGGCGTCCTCGCTGGCCGCGCAGACCAGCACCTCGCCGGGCAGCCACCTCACCCGCGCCATCGCGGCGGCCACGTCGTGGCCCTCGGCCACCTCCGACTCCGCCTCGATGCCGGTGCCCTCCCAGGCCAGCCGGACGGCCAGGGCGAGATCGTCCCTGAGCCTGGCCTGGTCGTCGGTGCGGAGGTCGAAGGTGAGCAGCCGGAGCGGCGCCTCCAGCCGCAGCGCCGCCTGCGCCATCCGCTCGACCGCCTCGTCGCACTGCGGCCGGTGGACGTAGGCCAGCGTGAGCCGGCCCAGCCGCCCGGCCGGGACGTACCGGGCCGGGGCCAGCATGACGGCCTCCGACGACAGGTGGAGCAGGTGGTCGGAGGTGGCGCCGATGGCGATGCGGCCGGGCCGGCCGCCGCCCGCCGAGCCGACCACGATCAGGTCGGCCCTGATGCGGCTGGCGAGCACCGACAGGCCGCGCCCGGTGCCCCGGCTCTCGTACGTGATGTACTCGGCCGGGATCGACCCCAGCTCCTCGGCCGCGTGGGCCAGGTTGGCCTGCGCCTCGACCGCCAGCCCCGGGCTGCCGGGCGGGTAGACCGTGGCCACCGTCAGCTCGCCGCCGGTGCGCCGCGTGATGGCCGCGCCGAGGGCCAGCGCGTCGCGCCCACCCGGGTCGCTGGTATAGCCGACGATCACGTGCGCACCGATCACGAACCCCCTCTTACCCGCTCCGAACAGGGAGTACGCGGCCTTGACCCTGGAGAGTGGGAAGGCGTCCCCGGCCTGCCGGCGCTCGCCTGAAGCTGGGCCGGATACGGAGCTGGGCCGGAACCAGAGCTGGCCGGATTCAGAGCTGGCCGGAATCAGAGCTGGCCGAATTCAGAGCTGGCCGGAATCGGCCGTACGACCGATTCCTGACCGGAATTTCCCCCGAAAAGCCGAGATGCCCGGCGCCGCGGGTTCGTAAGATCATGTCCATTCCCCGTTCACGGATTGGACACGTGTGTACCGCGACATCGTCGACTTCGCCCTGACCACCCCCGCCTGGCTCCACGCGTTCGCCGACGTGGGCACCGACGCCGGGCTGTTCGTGTTCGCGGCGCTGTTCGCGGTGGCCGCGCTGCGGGCGTGGCGCGGGCCGGCCCGGAACCTGGCGCTGGTGATCGCCGGGCCGGCCGGAGTGGTCTTCGCGTACGTGGTGAGCGAGGGCGTGAAGCTCCTCGTCCGCGAGGAGCGGCCGTGCCGGGGAGGCATCGTCACGATCGCCGAGTGCCCGCCGCCGGACGACTGGTCGTTCCCCAGCAACCACTCCGTGATCGCCGCCGGCGCGGCCGCCACGCTGGTGCTCGCCTGGCGGGCGCTCGCGTGGGCGGCGTTCCCGCTGGCCGCCCTCATGGCGTTCTCGCGCGTCTTCGTCGGCGTCCACTACCCGCACGACGTGGCCGCGGGCCTGCTGCTCGGCCTGACCCTGGCCCCGCTGTTCGCCCTGCTGGCCGTCGGCGCCGTCACCCCCGCCGTACGCCTGGCCCGCGCCCGGTTCACTCCGTCCATTCATGGCGGGCCAGGAACGAGCGGTCGCCAGTGGCGTACTCGTGGAAGGCCAGCCGCACCTCCTCCAGGTCGGGCACCATCGTCCGGATGAGCGTGCCCTCCTTGTACTCCAGCTCGTATCCCGGCGAGACCTGCAGGAAGTGCCGGCCGAAGTTGACCAGGGTGACGAACGGGTTCTGCGGGGACAGCGTGCCGAGCACGTCGTGGACGAGGCCGAGATCGGGGTCATGGACGATCATCCCGTCGCCGGTGCGGAGCTGCGTCCCCTCGTGGACGCCCAGCGGCGCGACGTTGTGGACGAGGTCGCGCTGAGGGTCGTAGCAGACCAGCCCGTGCGCCCGCGCGATCGTGAACACCTGCGCGGACACCGCGTCCATCGTGTCCAGGTCCATCGTCACCAGCACGTGGCCGCCCGGCAGGGCGGCGACCTCCCCGGGCAGCTCCTTGGCGACCTCGGGAAGCTCGCCGGCCACCGGCTCGGCGCGCTTGGCCGTCAGGTACGCGGCGCGGGCCTGATCCCTGCTGATCGGCACGGGCTCGTCCCAGACCATCAACTCAACGCTCATCGGTCCATCTTGGCGGACCGGCCCCGCGCCCGCGCGCCACCGGGCCCAAGAACGGGGTCACGACCTGGGTTTTTCCGAGTCGGGCACCAGCTCGACCGTGCAGTGGGCGCAGCGCCTGGCCTCGCTGGGGACGTCGCTCAGGCACTCGGGGCACTGCTTGGTGTCGGCCGCCCGGTCGCGGTCGAACAACGCGATCAGTCGCGTCATCGGGGCCACGACCAGCCAGTACACGACGGCCGAGATGATCAGGAAGGTGAGCAGGTGGTTGAGGAAGTCGCCGTACCTGAACCGGCTGCCGTTCACGGTGAAGGAGTACTGCGCGAAGTCGGGCTGCCGGCCGCCGGTGACGGCCCCGATCAGCGGGGTGATGAGGTCGGCGACGAGCGCCTGCACCAGCCCGCTGAAGGTGGCCCCGACGATCACCGCCACGGCCAGCTCGACGATGTTGCCCCGCAGTAAGAACTGTTTGAAACCGCCCATGGCATCGGCACATTGCCGGGGACCGCGGTCTGAAACCGCCGGAGGCATGCTGGATGCGTGGGCCGTTCTCCGACACCGCGCCGTCGGGGGGCGGCCCGCGCTCGATCGACTGGAGTAATGACGGCGCGAGCGTGGGAAGGAAGAAGGTGGTCAACGGCGCCTGGGCTTGTCCGGCTGAGCGGGGGAACGGAACATGGGGAAAGACCGCAAGGGAGCCTCGATGATCGAGATCTGGCCGGGAGACCCCTATCCGCTCGGGGCCACCTACGACGGCGCGGGCACCAACTTCTCGCTCTACACCGAGGTCGCCGACAAGGTCGAGCTGTGCCTGTTCGACGAGGACAACGTCGAGTCGCGGGTGCCGCTCACCGAGGTCGACGGGTTCATCTGGCACGGCTACCTGCCGGGCGTCGGCCCCGGCCAGCGCTACGGCTACCGCGTCTACGGCCCGCACGACCCGGCGCGCGGCCTCCGGTGCAACCCGAACAAGCTGCTGCTCGACCCGTACGCGATGGCCATCGAGGGCGGGGTGACCTGGAACGAGGCGGTGTACGGCTACCGCTTCGGCCACCCCGACACGCGCAACGACCTCGACTCGGCCCCGTACGTGCCGCGGTCGATCGTGATCAACCCGTTCTTCGGGTGGGGGCACGACCGGCCGCCGGCGACGCCGTACCACGACACCGTGATCTACGAGGCGCACGTGCGCGGGCTCACGGTCAGCCACCCCAAGATCCCGAAGCGGCTGCGCGGCACGTACGCGGCGCTCGGGCACCCCGAGATCCTCGACCACCTCACCAAGCTCGGCGTGACGGCGCTGGAGCTGATGCCGGTGCACCAGTTCGTCACCGACCACATCCTGGAGCAGCGCGGGCTGTCGAACTACTGGGGCTACAACTCGATCGGGTTCTTCGCCCCGCACAACCGCTACTCCAGCCAGGGGCAGCGCGGCGGGCAGGTGCCGGAGTTCAAGGCGATGGTACGGGCGCTGCACGAGGCCGGCATCGAGGTCATCCTCGACGTCGTCTACAACCACACCGCGGAAGGCAACCACCTGGGGCCCACGCTCGGCTTCCGCGGCATCGACAACCCCCACTACTACCGGCTGGTCCACGGCGACAAGCGCTACTACGTCGACACCACGGGCACCGGCAACAGCCTGCTCATGCGCTCTCCCCACGTCCTCCAGATGATCATGGACTCGCTCCGCTACTGGGTGCTGGAGATGCACGTGGACGGGTTCCGGTTCGACCTCGCCTCCACCCTGGCCAGGGAGCTGCACGAGGTCGACCGGCTGAGCGCGTTCTTCGACCTGGTGCAGCAGGACCCGGTGCTGTCGCAGGTCAAGCTGATCGCCGAGCCGTGGGACGTCGGCCCAGGCGGCTACCAGGTCGGCAACTTCCCGCCGTTGTGGACCGAGTGGAACGGCCGCTACCGCGACACGATCAGGGACCTGTGGCGGGGCCAGGCGGCCACGCTGCCCGAGTTCGGGTCCAGGTTCACCGGTTCCAGCGACCTGTACGAGTCCTCCGGCCGCCGCCCGGCCGCCTCGATCAACTTCGTCACCTGCCACGACGGCTTCACCCTGCAGGACCTCGTCTCCTACAACCACAAGCACAACGAGGCCAACAAGGAGGGCAACCACGACGGCACCGACGACAACCGGTCGTGGAACTGCGGCGAGGAAGGCCCCGCGGGCATCTCCGTCGAGACCCTGCGCGAGCAGCAGAAACGCAACTTCCTCACCACCCTGTTCCTGTCCCAGGGCGTGCCGATGCTCTCCCACGGCGACGAGCTCGGCCGCACCCAGAAGGGCAACAACAACGGCTACTGCCAGGACAACGAGCTGACCTGGGTCGACTGGTCCGACATCCGCGAGAACTGGCTGCTGCTGGAGTTCACGCAGAGCCTCGCGGCCCTGCGCAAGAGGCACCCCGTCTTCCGGCGCAGGAGGTTCTTCTACGGCAAGCCCGTACGCGGCCTCAGCGACATCGCCTGGCTCACCCCGTCGGGGGAGGAGATGACCGACGGCGACTGGACCGTCGGCTACGCCAAGTCGCTGGCCGTCTTCCTCAACGGCGACGCCATCACCGAGCCCGACCGGCGCGGCCGCCCCATCCGCGACGACTCGTTCCTGTTGCTGTTCAACGCCCACTACGACACCATCAAGTTCACGATCCCGAGGGACTACGGCGAAATGTGGCACACGGAGATCGACACCGCCATGCCGATCATGCTCGACGCGCGGATGTGCCGCGGCGGCGAGGCGATCGCGGTACCCGGACGCAGCGTGCGGGTGCTGCGCCGTGTCTAGACCCAGCTCGACCTACCGCGTGCAGCTGACCCCGGACTTCGGCTTCGCGCAGGTGGCCGAGATCGCCTGCCACCTGCGCGACCTCGGCGTGAGCCACGTCTACCTGTCGCCCATCCTGCAGTCGACGCCGGACTCGCGGCACGGCTACGACGTCACCGACCACTCCAGGATCAGGGAGGAGTTCGGCGGGGCCACCGGGTTCAGGGAGATGTCCCAGCAGCTGGCCGCCCACGACCTCGGCGTGGTGCTGGACATCGTCCCCAACCACATGAACACGGTCAACGCGCGGTTCTGGTCGGTCTTAAAGGAAGGGCCCGACTCGCCGTACGCGAGCTGGTTCGACCTCGACTGGGCGGACGGCAAGGTGGCGCTGCCGGTGCTCGGCGACGACGGCGTCGAGCCCGTGGTCGACGGCGACGTGCTGCGCTACCACGAGCACGCCTTCCCCCACCCCGGCCACTACCGGCTGGTCGGCTGGCGCGAAGGGCCCGGCTACCGGCGCTTCTTCGACGTCTCGACGCTGATCGGGCTGCGCGTCGAGGACCCGGCCGTGCTGTTCGCCACCCACGAGGTGATCTTCTGGCTGCTCGACGAGGGCCTCGTGGACGGCCTGCGCGTCGACCACCCCGACGGGCTCGCCGACCCGCGCGGCTACCTCGACCGGCTGCGGGCCCGAGCGGGGGAGACCTGGACGGTCGTCGAGAAGATCCTCATCGGCCCCGAGCGGCTGCCCGACGACTGGGCCTGCGACGGCACCACCGGCTACGACGTGCTCAACCGGGTCAACGGCCTGTTCGTCGACCCGGCCGGCAAGGAGCCGCTGGTCCGGCTCTTCACCAAGCTGACCGGGCAGCCCGCCGACTACCGGCCGGTCATGGCGGCGGCCAAGCGGGAGGTGCTCGACCTGTTCTTCGGCGCGGAGGTCGACCGGCTGGCCACGGTCACCTCGTGCGACCCCGGCGCGGTGCGCGAGCTGCTGGCCGCGATGCCGGTCTACCGCGCGTACGTGGTGCCCGGCGAGCCGCCGCCTCCCGAGTCCGTCGAGATCGTCGAGCTCGCCGCCGAGGCCTGCTCTCCCGCCGTCCAGCCGCTCGTCCGCGAGGTCCTGTACGGCTCCGCCGAGTCGATCGTGCGCTTCCAGCAGACCTGCGGCCCGGTCATGGCCAAGGGCGTGGAGGACACCGCGCTCTACCGGTGGTATCCGCTGGCCTGCCTCAACGAGGTGGGCGGGGAGCCGGACGCGTTCGGGACGACGGTGGAGGACTTCCACGACTTCTGCGCGGAGCTGCGGCCGTACACGATGACCACGCTGTCCACGCACGACACCAAGCGGTCGGAGGACGTGCGGGCGCGGCTGTCGGTGCTGTCGGAGCTCCCCGACGAGTGGGCCGAGGCGGTCGCGCGCTGGTCGGCGGCCGTGAGCTTCGATCCGCAGCTCGACTATCTCGCCTGGCAGAACCTCATGGCGGCGTGGCCGATCTCCGTCGAGCGGTTCACGGATTACCTGCTGAAGGCGGCGCGAGAGGCGAAGACCGCCATTTCCTGGATAAATCCGGATCCGTCCTATGAGCGTGGCTTGCGGGAGTTCGCGGAGGCCGCCGTGCGGCTGCCGATCGGGGAGTTCACCTCGCGGATCGAGCCCTACGCGATGTCGAACTCGCTGGGCGCCAAGCTGGTGCAGCTCATGATGCCCGGCGTGCCCGACGTGTACCAGGGCAACGAGATCACCGACTTCTCGCTGGTCGACCCGGACAACCGGCGGCCCGTGACGTACCCCCGCAAGCCGGAGACCTCATGGGACGCGGCCAAGCTGCTCGTCACCACGCAGGCGCTGCGGCTGCGGCGGAGGCTCGGGGGCGCGGCGGCGTACCGGCCGCTGCGGGCGGAAGGGGAGGCGGCGGAGCACGTGATCGCCTTCGCCCGCGGCGACGGCGACCGGCCGCGCGCCGTCGCCGTGGCCACCCGGCTCCCGGCGCGCCTGGCCAGGACCGGCTGGGGCGGCACCACGCTGACCTTGCCCCCCGGCGCCTGGCGCGACCTCCTCACCCACAGCCTCCACACCGGCCGCATCCCGCTCGCGCACCTGCTCGGTCAGTATCCGGTCGCACTCCTGGAGAGACATGATC
This sequence comes from Nonomuraea sp., assembly GCA_036276095.1. Lineage (GTDB taxonomy): Bacteria > Actinomycetota > Actinomycetes > Streptosporangiales > Streptosporangiaceae > Nonomuraea. The sequence goes on from DASUCK010000216.1 coordinate 15,162, forward strand.
TTTGAGGTATGGGCGCCGAACGCCACCATGGTCGAGGTGTACGTCCTGGGCGAACGCCGGCCGATGTCCCGCCGGGCAGGAGGGTGGTGGTCGGCCGAGGTCGACGAAGCCGGGCACGGCACCAGGTACGCCTTCGCGGTCGACGGCGACGGCCCGTACCCCGACCCGCGCTCCCGCCGGCAGCCGGAGGGGATCTTCGGCCCCAGCGCCGTGTACGACCACGCCCGCTTCACCTGGTCCGACCACGACTGGAAGGGCCGCGACCTGCGCGGATCCGTGATCTACGAGCTGCACATCGGGACGTTCACCCCAGAGGGAACATTCGAGGCGGCCATCGAGAAGCTCCAGCACCTCGTGGAGCTCTCCGTCGACTTCGTCGAGATCATGCCCGTCGCGCCCGTCCCCGGCGTCCGGAACTGGGGATACGACGGGGTCGACCTGTACGCCGTCAACGAGACGTACGGGGGGCCCGACGGGCTCAAGACGTTCGTGGACGCCTGCCACCGGGCCGGGATCGGCGTGATCCTCGACGTCGTCTACAACCACCTCGGCCCCTCCGGGAACTTCCTGCACCCGTTCGGCCCGTACTTCGCCGGCTTCAAGGGCAGCTACTGGGGCGACGCGGTCAACCTGGACGGCCCCGGCTCCGACGAGGTGCGGCGGTACCTCATCGGCAACGCGCTGCAGTGGCTCCGCGACTACCACATGGACGGGCTGCGCCTGGACGCCGTCCACGCCCTCCACGACAGCCGCGCCACCCACCTGCTGGCCGAGCTGGCCGCCGAGGTGGACGCCCTGGCCTGCTCCGTCGGCCGCCCGCTGGCGCTGATCGCCGAGTCCGACCTCAACGACCCCCGCATGGTGCGCCCCCTGGAAGCCGGCGGGCTCGGCATGACCGCCCAGTGGAACGACGACGTGCACCACGCCCTCCACTGCGCGGTGAGCGGCGAGAGCCACGGCTACTACGCCGACTTCGCCGGCCTGCCCGCCCTGGCCAAGGTGCTGACCGGCGGCGTCCTCCACGACGGCTCGTACTCCAGCTTCCGGCAGCGCGCCCACGGCCGGCCGTTCGCCGGCGTCCCCGGACACCGCCTCGTCGCCTGCCTCCAGAACCACGACCAGATCGGCAACCGCCCCGCCGGCGACCGCCTCCCCGTCCCCGCGCTCAAGCTCGGCGCCGGCCTGCTGCTGACCTCTCCGTTCACGCCCATGCTGTTCATGGGCGAGGAGTGGGGGGCCGGGACGCCGTTCCTGTTCTTCTCCGACCACGTGGAGCCGCGGCTGCGGGAGAGCGAAGGGGAGCGGCGGCAACAGGAGTTCGACGGCTTCGGATACGTGTGGGAAGCCCCGGACCCGTCGGACGAGGAGACCTTCCTGCGCTCCAAGCTCGACTGGGACGAGGTGAAGGAGGAGGCGCACTGGTCGCTGCTGTGCTGGTACCGCGACCTCATCGCCCTCCGCAAGGCGTTGCCCGAACTGTCGGACCCGCGGCTCGACCGCGTGCGCGCCGAGGCCGACCCCGGGGGGAGGTGGCTGGTGGTGTGGCGGGGAGAGCTCGCCGTCGGGGTGAACTTCGCCCCCGAGACGGTGACGCTGCCGGTTCCGGCCGGCACGGTGCTGCTGGCGTCCGACGAGCCGGTGTGGGTGGACGACGGGCTACGCCTGCAGGGACAGTCGATGGCGATCTGCCGTACGGGCGGGGCTGAGGGTATGACCTGACCTGTCGCCGGACGCCGGGCGTGCTCTTGTCCACAGGGGTGTGACGGTGAGCTGCCCTGTCCCCAGAATCCGGTTCGGCGGCATGGCGACCGCGTGCCGTCGTCGATCCTGAGTGCCTCATCGACCGACGGGGTCCGTATCACGATCACGGAGGCTACTCATGAAGATCATCCTGCCCTTGCCGCGCACGCTGACGTCGTTGTTCGTCATCGCCATGGAGCGCCTGCCGTTCGATCTGGGGTCGTTCGTGCCGTGGCGGGTCGGGGGGCCGTACAAGAAGGCCGCGATTCACGCGATCGGCAGCCGGGCCCTGACGGTGACCCATCACGCGGTGCCGTGGAAGCCCGCCGGCGCCGTGCTCACCGACGCCGACAGGCGCCGCCTGCGGCGTACGAAGGAGCACGTGGTGGTCGCCGCCACGGCGCCCCCGCACCGGCTGCCCGCCGGCGTACAGGCGGCGCGCGCGGTCGCCAGGGCGCTGGCCCGCGAGTGCGACGGCGTGCTCGTCGACCCCCTGCTCGGCTCCACGCGTCTGACCTGCGGCCGCTGCGCCGGCGAGCCCCCTGAATTCCGTCTGGGCGACGACTGGCTCAGCTGGGACGTCCAGGTCCACGACGACGCCACCTGCTCGCCGTGGGACCCTGCCGACACGGCGGTCTGCGCCTGCCTCCGCGTCACGTCACGCGGCCTGCGCCGCTTCGCCCTCCCGGAGATCACCCTCGACGGCGCCGCCTGCGCCCACAACCTGTGCGCGACGAACCTCCTCCGCACGGTGGCCCACCGCCTGGCGACCGACCACCTCTCCTACCTCGCCGCCCACCCGGAAGCGACAGAACATCGCATAGACGACTTCCTCCGCATCCACCCGGCAGACGGCGGCGGCCGCCCCTTCGGCGTCCGGCTCACCCCGTACGACGTGGCGGCAGGCGACCTGGGCCGCACCGGCGGCATCCGCCGCCTGAAGGTCGGCCCGGCCCCCGGCACCGGCCAGATCACCTGCCTGAAAGTCGGTCCCCCGTCCGGCTTCACCGGCTCCCTGAACGACTGGCTCTGCGCCACCGCCCCCCACCACGCCACCCTCGCCGCCCTCGCCACAGCAGGTCCACACCCCCGAGCCCCCACCCGCGTCCTGGCCGCCTGACCGACCCCACTCCCAGCGGCCCCTCCTCGTCGTCCTCCCAGGAGGTCGGGCCGCTCACCCGGTCACGTTCCCTCCAGCGGGCCTTCCGCGGGGGCCCGGCGCGAACCGCACTCCGACGCACTGAGGCCGCCGTCGGCAGCGGCAG
>DASUCK010000217.1:0-3792 GCA_036276095.1 Nonomuraea sp.
GTGCTCGGTCACGCCGAGCATCGCCAGCGCGGCCTCCATCTCGGCGGTGCGTACGGCCGCCAGCGCCGCACCGCTGGGCCACCGGTCCTCGTCGGGTGAGCCGTTCTCGCCCCGGGTGGCGGTGATGCACACGACGCGGTCACCCGCGGCGGCCGCGCGCGCCATCAGGCCGCCACACAGGTAGGTCTCGTCGTCGGGGTGCGCCCAGACGCCGAGGATGGTGCCGAGCGGGTTGTCGCCGGACATGGCCGCGACGCTAGCCGCCCGGCGCCGCGGCTCGCGCGGGATTCGCCAGGATCGGATGCGCCTTGGGCCACGTCGCCGCGCGGACAGTCATCCGATCACGGGAAAAGCGGCGCGGGTCAGGACAGGCGGGGGCTTCATCACTCCGCCACCCGAACCGCGATCGCCGGCCGGATCTGCGCCGCCCGTCGGGCCGGCACCACGGTCGCACCGAACGAGGCCAGCAAAGTCACGCCGACGGTCAGGCTGATCTCCGGCCAGGCGATCGGGAACGCGCTGTCGATGGTGTCGAAGGTCGGGCTGTTGTGATACAGCAGCCATGTCGTCAAGACGCCGAGAACCGTCCCGACCACGACACCCTCCACGGCCACGAACGTCGACTCGGCCAGGAACGCCCGACGCACGGTGCGGCCACGGAAGCCCAGGGCGCGAAGCACGCCGATGGCGCGCCGTCGTTCGCGGACGGAGCGCACCATGATCACTCCGAGACCGGTGATCGCGACCAGAAGGCCGAGTGCAAGGTAGCCCTGCATCAGCCGGAACAGCTGGGTGTTCGCGGCGTAGAGGCGACGCACGGTGCCTGGGATGTCCGTTACGACCAGGCCGTTGGCCAGCAGGTCGCCCTGCAGTTGACGGGCCAGCCGGTCCCGGTTGACCCCGTCGGCGGTGCGCAGGAGCAGGCTCGCGACCTGCGCCTCGTCGCCGAAGACCTCGCGCACCCCACTCTGGTTCATCACGACCGGGAAGCGGAACTCGCCGGCGTTGACTCCGTAGAAGGCCGTGCCGTCCTTCATGACCCCCGCGATGGTCCGGGTCGAGGTCGTCCCCGTTCGCGGGTCGGTGAGCCGCAGCCTGGAACCGGGCCTGATCTGTGCATCCTGCGGGCCTCCGGTCGAGGCGTAGAACAGGTCGACGATGACGTACGTCGGATCGTTCAAGACCAGCCGCCACGCGGACTCGTCGTCGCCCAGCCGGCTGAGCCGGTCCAGGAGTCTTGGAGCGTGGTCGACGAGCTGGCCGGGAATGCCGATCGCAAGCACCGGCACGGGTGCGGTGGTCCGTCGGAGCGGATCGCTCCCCTCACCAGTGGCGGTAACCAGTGGCGCGCTGTCTTCGAACATGCCGGAATACCGGCCGCTGGTCACGGAACGGCTCGAGTCCGGCAGCGGAGTCGCCGGGTTGAAGTCGGCACGCATCGTCCATCCTGCAGTCGCGTCCCGGACCGCGCTGTCGACGCCTGCCTGGATCACTGCGGAGATCTGCGCCAGCAGAACCATGACCAGCACGACGATGCAGTACATGGCCAGGGTTGCGCCCGTGCGGAAGGGGCGTGCCGTCGGATACGCCACGGCGAGGCGGGCAGCCAGGCCGGACTCCGTGGGCCGATCGATCAATGGCCGCAACGGCCGCAGGAGGAGTCTCTGGTGCTGACTCAGTAACACGACTGCGGCGAAGGAGAGCATCGTCCCCATCACGACGTAGGTGGCTGTCGAGCCGTCGTCGAACATCCTCGGCCGGATGAGGTGGGCCGAGAACCCCCAAACGAGAGTGGCCACGGCGACTCCGGTGGTTACCCGTCGGGGTGTGGCCAGCATCCGCAGCATCGGAATTGCGGCGACCGCGGTCAGCACCGGCAGCAGATAGACGAGGGCGCCGGTACTCGCGGCCAGTGCCGGCACCGAGGCCGCACCCAGGCCGGTGGCGCCGAGGGCGGAGGCCAGGAGGAGCGCTCGCCGCGGCCTTCTCGACTGCTGCACGTCAAGGTCTCGGACCGCCGCGATGATGTTCATGCGCGCGATTCGGACACTGGTCAGGATCACGGCGATGAAAGCGATGAGAAAGCCGCCAGCGACTCCGTTGGCAAGGCTGACCAGCCGAACGTCGAACACGATGTCGAGCTTGTTGTCGCCACGGTCATAGCTGTTGAGGATGCTCAGGGCGAGCTCGACGACCACGCGGCCGACGAGGACCCCCAATCCCGCGCCCAGCAGGGAAGCGAGACCGGCGTACACCGCTCCCTCGAGAGCGAATTCGCCGGTCACCCGGCGTCGGCGCATGCCAATGGCGCGCAGGATGCCGAGCTGGCCCTTCCTCTCCTCCCCCAACATCACGAAGATGTTCACCACCAGCAGGACACCCGCGATGATGCTGAAACTGGCGATGAAGAGGAACAATGAACCGAGGGCCGCCGCAGTCTCGTCAGCAGCAGTGAGCACGTCCTCCTTCGGCGTGGAGACGCTGGCACCGCGTGTCGCCAACGGACCCAAGGAGTCCCGGATCTTCGCCGCCACGGTGTCGCTCAGATCGGCCCCGCCCTCGACATCGCCGCGGTTGGACACCAGGACCGTCGTCATTGGCGCCCGACCGGTGCGCTGCGCAGCGGCCTGCAACGTCCCGGGCGACACGAACACGTTGCGGTTGATGCTGGCGCCCAGCCCCATGCCGGCCAAACCGTGCGCTGGCACGACGTCGGACACCTGCAGCCGCGTGCCGACGCCGTAGAGGTAGACCGTCACCGACTCCCCGACTCCGACGCGCAGCTCATCGGCAAGGGTGCTGTTGAGCACGGCTCGGCCGGGCCCGGGGTCGGCGGCCGAGAGCCCCGACGAATGAGGCGCACCGAAGCCCCGTGCGCCTTCGAAGTCGACCTCCCACACCAGGCTTCGCGGCACCGCGATCCGATGCCCCCCGGCCCCGGCCGTGGCGGCGGCGAGGTCGCCGCGGACGGTAAGGAGGCCGTCCACGTCGGGATCGTCGCGCAATGCCTGCAGCCGCGAGGCAGCGGCGTGGCCCAGACCGGGGTCGGAGACCCGCACTACCTCGTCGATCGGCCCCAGCACGTCGTAGGCGGTCTGGCGCACGGATCGGTCCAGGGAGTCGCCGACGACGAGGCTGGCGACGATGAGCGTCGTCCCGAGCACGGAGCCGAGGACGACCAGGACGGCCTCACCGGGGCGCCGCCGGATCTGGCGCACGGCGAGCCGACGCAGCACCGGACGGACTGTGGCCAGGAAAGCCACCAGGCCGAGCGCCATCCCCAGCATGACCAGCAGCGGTGGCAGGAGTGCGGGATACATCGCGCCGTCACCTCGGTAGGAACTTCGGTGGGGGCACTGGCAGGGCCTTGCCGCCCAGGGCGCCGCCGAGGCAGTCGCCGCGAGCCCCGGGGATGTGCGAAGGAGCGGGCGTCTGATCGTGCCGCTCGTCGCTGAAAAGGCGCCCGTCACGCATCTGGACGAGGCGACCGGCAGCGGCGCCGATCTTCGCGTCGTGGGTGACTAGCACGATGGTCTGCCGCTGCTGGACGTTCAGCTCGCGCAGAAGCTCCATGACCTGCTCGGCCATGGCGGTGTCCAGATTCCCCGTCGGCTCGTCGGCCCAGACGATCGCCGGCTTCGCTACCAGCGCACGCGCGATCGTCACGCGCTGCTGCTCTCCGCCTGACATCTGGTTGGGCAGGTGCATGTGTCGGTGCGACAGCCCGACCTGGCCTAGCATGTCGCTGGCGGCTTGGCGGGCCCGCTTGGGTGGGGTCCCGACCAGCAGCAG
>DASUCK010000218.1:0-13075 GCA_036276095.1 Nonomuraea sp.
CCGTCTCGGGGCGGTCGGACATGACGAGCAACACCCGCTCCTCCGGCCGTACGCCGAGGTCGCGAAGCCCGTCGGCGAGGTCGGCGACGCGGGCGGCGAGGGCGGCGTACGTGAGGGCGCCCGCGGGGCCCGTCACCGCGACGTGGTCGCCCCGGCCGGCCTCGACCTGGCGGTCCACGAGGTAGACGCTGGCGTTGAACGACTCGGACATCTCTGCCGTCCTCATCCCGGCGGACATTCGTAGCCGCATCCTCTACACGGATCTGATGGGCCGTCAACGAGCCCGGGTGGGCGTCTGTCGAACGTGACCTCAACGTATACAGGACGCTTGAGGACCTTCAGGGGACTGTAGACCGACCGGCGTGACCGGCTCGCCGCTGACGTGGGCGGCCGGCCGGAGCGGCGCTCAGCCTTCCAGGTAGCGCAGGATGGCGAGCACGCGGCGGCTGTAGCCGGGGTCGTGGGGCAGGTCGAGTTTGTCCATGATGGCGTTGACGTGCTTCTCGACCGTGCTGAGCGAGACGTGCAGGCGCCCGGCGATGGCCGTGTTCATCAGGCCCTGGGCGAGGAGGCGCAGCACCTCGGCCTCGCGCGGGCTCAGCCGGCTCAGCGGGTCGGCGCGGGTGGTGCGGGCGAGCAGCCGGCGCACGACCTCGGGGTCGAGCGCCGTGCCGCCCGTGCCGACCCGGTCGAGGGCGTCGAGGAAGTCGACCACCTCCGACACGCGGTCCTTCAGCAGGTAGCCGAGCCCTTCGGTGGAGCCGGCCAGCAGCCGGGCCGCGTAGTGCTGCTCGACGTACTGGGACAGGACGAGCACGCCGACCCCGGGGTGGCGGTCGCGGATCTCCAGGGCCGCGCGCAGGCCCTCGTCCTTGTGGGTGGGCGGCATGCGGACGTCGACCACGGCGACGTCGGGGCGGTGCCGCTCGACCGCGGCGAGCAGCGCGGGCGCGTCGCCGACGGCGGCCACGACCTCGTGCCCGGCGTCGTCGAGCAGCCGGGTCAGCCCCTCGCGCAGCAGCACGGAGTCGTCGGCGAGGATCAGCCGCACGGGGCCGCCTTCGGCAGCCTGGCGACGATCTTGGTCGGGCCGCCGGGCGGGCTGTCGACGGCGAACTCGCCGTCGAGCGCCAGCACGCGCCGGGCCAGCCCGGACAGCCCGCCGCCCGCCGGGTCGGCGCCGCCTCCGCCGTCGTCGGAGATCGCCACGCTCACCGCCCGCTCGTCCTCGCCCAACACCACCAGGATGTCACGTGCGCCGGCGTGCTTGATCGCGTTGGTGATGGCCTCGCGGGCCACGAAGTAGAGCGCGGTCTCGACCTCCGAGACCGGCCGCCCGGCCAGGCCGTCGTGGACGGTGACCGGCACGGCCGACCGCTCGGCCACGCCGGCCAGGGCGGCCTGCAGGCCCAGCTCGTCGAGCGCGGTGGGGTAGATCCTCCAGGCCACGCTGCGCAGCTCGTCGAGAAGCTGGCGGGACTCGGCGTACGCCTGGGCGACGAGTTCGGCGGTGCGGTCGTGGTCGCGGCTGTGGCGGGCGCGGCCGAGCAGCATGGCCAGGGCCACGCCGCGCTGCTGCACGCCGTCGTGCAGGTCGCGCTCGATCCTGCGGCGCTCGTCGTCCACGGCCCTGACGATGCCGGACCTGGTGGCGGTCAGCTCGGCGATGCGCCGGCGCATGCGCTCCTGGCGGTCGGGGCCGAGGAAGTGGCCGGCCACGCGGCGTTCGAGCGCGCCCGTGGCCAGGGCCGTGAGGGCGGTCAGGGCCAGCACGACCAGGCCGCCGGTCAGGCCGAGCGCGCCGCCGCTGCTGACCAGCCGGACGCCGGGCAGGGTGATCGGCACCGGGTCCGACCGGCCCCACGCCAGCTCCCACAGCCCGCCGGCCACCAGCAGGACGCCGAGGAACAGGGCGGAGGCGGTGAGGTAGCCGCCGGCGACGCCGATCGCGGCCCGCGCGGCCAGGAACGCCGCCCCGCCGCCCCCGCCGGCGCCGTCGTGGCCGAGCCAGCGGGCGAACCGGGCGCGTTCGACGGCCTCCAGCCGGTCGCGGCCGCGGGCGACGACCGGCCGCAGCGCGGGCACCAGCGACGCCGGCCCGGCCACCACCAGGAAGGCCAGCTCGACGGCGGCCAGCGCCATCCCCAGCAGCGCCCCGGTCAACGCCCGCGCGGCCCGATGCCCGCGACCGGCCGGGGTCTCCTGCCCGCGATCGGGCACGCGTCGCCGTCCGGGCTCGTTCGGCGCCTGGTTGGCTGGCACGGGGCGAGTTTACGCGTCGCGGCGGCGCAGGACCGCATGGCCGGCCGCCAGCGCGGCCGCCGTCCAGGCCAGCAGCCAGGCCAGGCCCTCCCCCGCCGAGTACGGCATCGGCCCGCCGGTGAGGTTCTCCGCGCTGTCCATGAACGCCAGCCCGGCGAACATGGGCATCCGCGACGACGCCTCCAGCGCCACCTGGCTCCCGGTCATGAGCAGCATCAGCGGCAGGCCCATGAGCAGCATGAACACCACGGTCAGCGTGCCCGCCGCGCTGCGCAGGGCGGCCCCTGCGCCCAGCGTCATGACCGACACCAGCGCGTAGTACGCCCCCACGCCGAGCAGGTCCGCCGCGACCTCCCCGGCCGGCGCCTCGACCAGCCCGCCGAACAGGTCCGCCGACAGCAACAGCCAGACGGCCGCGGTCGCCACGGCCCCCGACAGCACGCCGGCCACAACCATCACCGGCGACACCACCAGCGCCTTGGCCGCCAGCAGCACCCCGCGCACGGGGACGGCCTGCAGGGCGGGGCGGATGGAGCCGGAGGCGTACTCGGCGGTGATCGTCAGCATCGCCAGCGCCACCAGCGCGAACTGGGTGAACGACGTCGCCGACACCACCGGCTCGCTCGCCGTGACGGGCGCGACCGGCCCCTCCCCGCGCATGGCCTCGGTGGCGGTCGCGCCGCCGAGCGTCACCGCGCCGAGCACCTGGACCACTGCCGCGGCCGCCAGGCACCACCACGTGGACCGCACCGACCACACCTTCGCCCATTCGGCTCCCATGGCCTGCCACAACGCCCTCACGCGCCCGCCCTCCCCGCGCCGTACTCCACGCCTTGCTCGGTCAGCTCCTGGTACGCCTGCTCCAGCGACGCCTCCCTGGTGCGCAGCTCGTGCAGCCTGATCCCGGCCTCGTGCGCCAGGTCGCCGATCCGTTCGATCGGCGCGCCGGTGGCCAGCAGGTCGCTCTCGCCCGAGCGGGTCACCTCGATGCCGGCGCCGCGCAGCCGTACGGCCAGCTCGCGGGCGTGCGGGGTGCGGACGACCACGGCCGTCAGCGAGCTGCCCGCGATGACCTCGGCCAGCGGCGCGTCCTTGATGAGGCGGCCCTTGCCGATCACCACGAGGTGGTCGGCGGTCAGCTGCATCTCGCTCATCAGGTGGCTGGAGACGAACACGGTGCGGCCCTCGCCGGCCAGCGAGCGCACGAGGCCGCGCACCCACCGGACCCCGTCCGGGTCGAGCCCGTTGACGGGCTCGTCGAACATGAGCACCTCGGGGTCGCCGAGCAGGGCGGCCGCGATGCCGAGCCGCTGGCTCATGCCCAGCGACAGCGTCCCGGCCCGCTGGCGCGCCGCGCCGGCCAGGCCGACGACCTCCAGCACCTCCGCGACCCGCCGCCGGGGGATGCCGTTGCTGCGGGCCAGCGCCACCAAGTGCGCGTGCCCGCTGCGGCCGGGGTGGAGGGCCCGGGCGTCGAGGAGGGCGCCGACCGTGCGCAGCGGGTCCCTGATCTCGTGGTACGGCACGCCGCCGATGAGCGCCGTGCCCGCCGTGGGGCGGTCCAGGCCGAGGATCAGGCGCATGGTCGTCGACTTCCCGACTACGGAAATAGGGCACATAATTGAGGTAGAACCACCGAAATCGGGCACAGCGAGGGGACGGGAATCATGGGCAAGCTCGACACAGCAGCACAGCGGACGGCACCTGAGCAGGCCCGTTGGCTGGTGGACTACGTACGCAAAAGCCTCGACAAGGCCAAGACCGGCGATGGGGTCAACAGTCAGCACCTGGAGAACCAAGACCTCGCCGACGAGTTCGAGCTGGGCGAGATCGAACACACCTACTGCGACAACGACGTATCGGCCTACCAGGACATCGAACGCCCGGAGTACCTGCGTCTGCTGGCCGACATGCAAGCAGGCAAGATCGGCGTCATCATCATCTTTCACGCCAAGCGCCTGCACCGGAAGGTGGAGGAGGTAACGCAGTTCATCAAGATTGCCCGCGCCAACAGGGTGCGGTTGTTCAGCGTGGGGCGCGGGGGCGAGTACAACCTCAACAAGCCGCAAGGCCGCAAGGACCTGATTCACGACACCAACGAAGGGGAATACGAGTCCGGCGAGCGTGGTGAGCGCGTGGCGTTGGCCCGCAAGAGGCAGGCCCGCAACGGCGATTGGGGCGGCGGCGTGCGCCCCTACGGCTGGGGTGTGGACACCGGCCGGGTGAGGTCGGTGTGCATCAACCCCAAGGCCCCCACGATGGAACGGGTCTATGAGGACCGGCCCGTGCTGGACGTGACCCAGCACAACCGACAGGAGGCCGCCGAGATCCAGAAGTGGTCCAAAGATCTTCTCGCCGGTGTGCCGATGGAGCAGGTTCTCCGCGACCTGGCCAAGCGTGGCGTGCTGACGGTCAGCCAGAAGGACGGCCGGACGCTGAAGCGCAACGGCAGGCAGATCGTTCCCCAGGGATGGAACTCCCGCACCATCAAGCAGATCTTGACGCACCCGCGCACGTCGGGGCATGTCGTCTACGGCGGGAAGATCATCCGCAGGGATGTCTACGAGCCGATCATTCCCGAGGACAAGCGGCAGGCGTTGATCACACTGTTTGCCGACCCGGCCCGCAAGATGAGTCCCGGCAACACACCCCGATGGCTGACGTCGCTGATCGGGTTGTGCGCCCGGTGCGACGACGGCACCACGGCCACCGTGCGCAACAACAGCCGAGGCGAGCCCGTCTATCGGTGCCGTACCAAGGGTCACTGTCTGGGCAAGGCCGCCGACGTGGACGACTACGTTGCCCGCGTGCTGGTCAAGCGCCTGTCGCGTGAGGATGTTCACGATCTCCTCCCGGCGAATGTGAACGTGGACGTGGCCGCGTTGCGCGAAGAGATCGTGACCTTGAACCAGGCCAAGAAGAACGCGGCCCGCAAAGTCGCTCTCGGCAAGTGGGATGAGGAAGCCGCAGACGAGGCGATCGCCGCCGCGATGGCCCGTATCGCCGAGATTCGTGAGATCTTGAAGCGCGCGACCTCGCACAGCCCGTTGGCCGAGTTCGCCGCGTCCGACGACGCACAACGCACGTGGGACAGCCTGTCTCTGGGCAGGAAGCGTGAGATCTTGAAGCTCATCCTCACGGTCAAGCTCCTCCCAACGGACCGCCGCCGCAACGTGCCGCCCAAGCAGCATGTGATCATCACTCCGAACAAGCCGACCCCGCCCCGGCCGGGCGCACTCGCCGCCTAGCACCACGCGCCCCCGGTACGGACAAACCGGCCGGGGGCGTCAGCGTGAGCAGGGCTCTCTACAGCAGCAGCAGCGCGAGCCGTTCACGCTGGCTTTCGGTCAGTGGCGGCCAACTGCGCACCATCGCCGTGATCTCGTCATCGTCGCTGTCCGGCCGCTCCGGGCACGCTTGTGCCGCCCGCTCCGGCCCGTCTAACTGCTGTTCCTCTCGTCTATCTCCCGTATCCATTCCTGCCGCCTCACCCGACCAGCAGGTCAGCGCCCAGCCGCCCCGCGCCGTGATCAGCGCACGCCGCAGCCAGGGCATGACCGCCCTCATGATCGTTTGATTGGTGCTGTCTGGCAGTGGCCGGGCAGCCCACCCGCCCACCCAGGGTGCTGGTTGCGCACCGTAGAGGGCAGACAGGAAGAGTGCCGGGGAAGATGGGCCAACCCCAACAGCCAAGAACCTTACTTGTGGTGCCTTCGGCGCGTATTGCCTGCTGGCGACCCTCGCCGCAGCCGCCGGCATGGCGTCCGCAAGCTACTCGATCAGCCCCATCCGCCACGCTTCGCGTGCCTGGTGATGCTCACGCCCGAGCACTTCAGCCAGCACCCGATCGCCGAGCGTCCGGTAGCCGATCCCAGCGATCCGCCAGTCACCCACCACGACCACACCCGCGCGCTGATCCGTGCCCGTCGTGTTGCCCGTCGCGTGCTGCGCCCACGGGTCGCGTTTCCGCCCCGGATTGGCCAGCCGCCACGCGCGCCGTGCCTGCCGGAGCGCGGTGAAGGTCGTGGAGTAGCGGCGGCTCTTGGACGTCACGTGCCCACGGAAGCCCAGCGTGTGAACGTGCCGGCCCAGCCGCAGTCCCCGACACGTGCCCAGCCGCGCCAGCCTGCGCACCGTCGCAACCAGCGCCCCCACATGCGCCGGGATACGGCCTCCGCCGTCAAGATTTCCTTCCTCCGTACGTGGCCGGGAGGCGGGCAGACCGCTCACGCTGTCCGAGACCGTCTTGGTGGCGTACTTGGCCAGGTATCCCGCCACCCGTGCCCCGTCCACCCGGCTTGCTGGCACGGGCCGGATGTCCAGTTGCGTGCCCCATCGAGCCACCGCCGCCGCGTGCCCGTCCACCGCCGGAAGCGGCACGCTGACCCGTCCGGCCGCATGCGCCAGCGCCGCCGTCAGCAGTTCGACCCCCGCCCACGCCGGAGCCGGCGCGATCATTTCCGGATCATCGGGGTTCACGCCATCGAGCCGAGCGAGCACATGCAGGTGAACCACGCCCCGCTTCTGGAATTCGGCCACCTTCACATAGGACAGCCGCAGCAGAGCGCGTACACCCCGCACGGTCAGTGCACGCCCCCCAACAGCGGGGGCAAGAGCGGCCAGCGCCCGATACACATAGATCACCGTGCGCCGCCACAGCTCCCCCACGTGGGCGTTCCACAGCACTTGCCCGGCCAGATCCGCACAGTCCTCACACAGCGGAGCCCCGACCATCCCATCGGTTGCCTCATGCCGAGACGAGCACCACAGCGGCCTGCCGTGCGCACACGTCCGCTTGCCGCCTCGCCGCGACCGGCACACCCGACCATCACGGGCGGCATGCACCCGCCCGAAGCTCGGTGCGGTGAACGTGGCCAGCACCAGCGGATTGCCCGCCGATGTGCCGGCCCGCTCATTGTCAGCTTGGTCATCGTCGGCACGCTGCTCATACCGCACCCCGGCCGCGAACACATGCCAGGCATCGGCCCGGTAGCGGGCCGCGCACGGCGGACACACACTTTCGCGCCGATCCTTACACGCCACCAGCAGGACCCCGCCCGGCTCATCGGTGCTGGAGAAGGTGGCCGCTATCTCGCCCGTGGCCGTGTCGACCGTCATCGCCGATCCCGACAGCCGCACCGGCCGCACGCAGTGGCCGGCCCGTTCCACCTGTGCCGACCATCGCCGGTATTCCTCGTCATCGGCCACACGGGCGAGCATCTGCCCGAGCACCGAAGAGTTCGCCATCATCTGATCACTCCTGTGCCTGACCTGACGGCCGGGGGGCGGTCCCCACACCCGCTCCCCGGTCATGCGCAGATCCCCCGACCTGGTCCGGGACCTCACCGACGAGCCCCGGCCCTGTGATGCGCTCTCGCGTGGTCTACCCCGGCGCGGTCTACTCCGGGAGCCGCTGCTGCGGCACCGTGAGCGGCTGCCAGCGGCACCGCACCGCGCGCAACAGCGCTTCCACGTCCTCCGGGCCGTCCACCATCGACGCGCCCAGGCCGCCGCGCTTCCACGGCGTGTGCGCGAACGTCTTGACGGTGTGTTCGAGTTCGGCCCGACCCGCGCCAAACAGCCACGTGATGAACCGTTCGGCCGCGTACTCTTCACTGATCTCCACCGGCGCGAGTTCCTCTGCCATGATCCAGAGTTTCACCGTCATTGTTCCTCTCCCTTGTGGTTTCTTGTCTCGCTAACCGGGCCCTCGCCCCCCGGTTGGCGTGCGTGCCGGTGGGTACTCTCACTCGTGCGCCTGTGGTGTCCATCCGGACAGGAGTGTCAGACAGTGGTTGTACGCGGCCGAGCCGCATTCGGTTCAGGTTTCTACGACTTTTGCGCAGGAAATAGTCATTTCCGGAAAGCTGCCCGGCCCATGGTCGTTCCGGGCAGCCTCCCATCGCCCTATCTCACCGGCGGGTCAGAGCACCCGAGCGCAGGTCACGGGTACGTACCCGAAAGGGCTTCCGGTGATGGTCACCCGCCCCGAGCGAACCTTGTACCAGTCCGTACCGGCCCGGCCGCACTTGTTGGCGTAGCTCGACCCCGCCAGCCGGACCCGTTGACAGGCTGTCAGCGTGGTCCCGGTGCGGACGCTCCGCAGCACCAGGCCGTTGACGAACGGGAAGTCCCGGATGGCGACGTTCCCCCCGGTGATCCGGATCTTGCGGCAGGCCGCCGACCGCTGCGCCGCGTTCTGGACGGTGCTGTGCGCTGTGCTCTGCGTCGTGGTCTGGGCGTTGGCCACCGTCCCCGCCAGGGGCAGGGCCGCGACGGTCGCGGCGAGAATGGCGGAGGCGAACAGCGTGCTCGGACGGAACATGATGGTTCTCCTTCTGTTCTGTTGATCGGACTTCTTTGGTGGGTTGGTCGAACGGGTTGAGTTGTGCCGAGGTGCAGTTGATCAGCGGTCGAACCACTGATCGGTTTCGTGGGCCGACAGGTAGCAGGTGATGACGATCGCGATGATCAGCCCAATCACCGTCCCGATGTTCGGCCCGGTCAGGAACGTGACAAGCCCGCTGATGATGAGCAGGATCTCCACCGTCAACGCGGTGGCGCGGGTCCAGCGGCGGCGCGAGTCCATCGCGGTGGCCAGCACCGCGACCAGGACGTAGAAGGCGAACAGGGCAGCCAGCAGCACCCACAGCACGCCCGGAATGTCACCCGTCGAGCCCGCCAGCGCGGCCAGCAGACCGACTGCGACCACGCCCAGGAGGGACTGTACGTACATCCACCCCTGCGCGATCCGCACCGCGCGCGGCGGGTCGGGAGTAAGCGTGGTCGTGTTCGTGTCGGTGGTGCTCATGATCGTTACCTCCATGCGTTCGGCGCGCGCAGCTCGGCCGCGTACGCCGCCAGGTCCGACAGTTGCGGATCGGTGAGGTAGAACCCTTTGAGCCGGACCGGGCCAGTCGCGCCGGCCAGCAGGTAGCCGACGCCCGCCGCGCCCAGGGCGATGGTCGAGGCATCCACCCCACGCGCCGCCCAGCCCGAGCCCAGCACCGTGTCAGAGGCGTCCCGCGTGGCGCAGCGCAGCGCCCAACGGGTGTCGAACAGATCCCGGATGTAGGTCGGCACCACATCCGAGCCGGGTTTCTGCGTGGCCGCCAGTACCCGCACCGCCGCCGCCCGTCCCCGCGCGCCGAGGTCGTGCAGGGGCACCAGAAACGCCTCCCGCTTCTTCTTGTCCGGGTGCAGGGTGAACGTGGCGAGTTCGTCGATGATCACGGCCAGCGCCCCGTACCCCAGACCGCGCGTGATCTTCCGCAGCCCGACCGAGGCCAGGTAGCCGTACCGTTCATCCATGCGCTTGACCGCCCATTCCAGGCCGTCTATCGCGCTGTCGATGTCGGAGCGGATGCCGCCGTGTGCCACCTTCTCCCAAGGGGCCAGTTCCACCCCGTGCTTGCCGTCGATCATCACGCCCTGCGTGTCCGGATCGAGCATCAGGCCCGCGATCAGGGTGTGCAGGGAGACCGACTTGCCGGACTCCGGTGTGCCGCCGATCAGCAGATGCACGCTCATCGCTGCGGCCCCCCAGCCCCGGCCGTCTCCGGTGCGCCGTCGCTGAGCAGGCAGACCGTCACCAAGTCCCCGCTCTCATCGACACCGACCGGCATCGGATCCCACGCCGAGGCCACCCAGCCCTGATCCGGAGCGTCCACCCAGGGCCAGGCCAGCACCCCGAAGCCGTCCAGGGGGTCACGGCGGATCACCTCCACATCGGCGTAGCGGGCGTTGACCTCATCGGCCGCCACCAGCACCGCCGAGGCTTCCAGCGAAGAGGCCAGCCACGGCGCGCGCTCCTCCACGTCACGCGCCGCGCCGCCCTTGGGCAGACGCACCCGCAGCCGTTCCCCGGCCGCCGTCCGTACCGCCTGTGTGACGCGCGGAACGCGGTCGTTGTGCGTGGCCAGCCCCGCGAACCGAGCCGCCCGGTCCCAGCGGCGGATCACACGCGCCCGCCACAACACCGCACCCAGCCAGCCGCGCACCCGAGGAATGCCGGCGACCAGCGAGAGCAGGCACACCGCCACGCCGAGCGCCAGCGGCCAGTCGCCAAGCCACCAGCCCGAGCCGACCAGCGCCACCGTGGCCAGGCTCAGCCCGGCCTCACGACGGGCCAGCCACGCCGGACGAAGTACGTACATGGTCAGCCGTGATCCGGGGGTGCTCTGCGCCCGGATCGGCACGGCGGGCATCTCCACCATCGGGGGCAGCCCAGAGGGACGCCCCGGAACCTGCGGCCCGATCATGACCCGCTCTCAGCCATCGGCGTGCCGCTGTGCCGGGCCGAGCTGTGCGGGTTACGCCCCCGCGCCGCCTGGTCGCTACTGGCGACGCCGCCCGACGCCACCGAGCCCGCCACCGAGCCCGCCACCGAGCCCGCCACCGAGCCGGCCGCCGAGCCGGCTACAGGGGCCGCCACGGAAGGAGCCGACGCCAGGTGCCCAGTGGCCGGCACCGCGTTGACCGGGATCACCGCGTCGGCGCTCCACCAGCGCACCTCGCCGTCCTTGGCCATGCCGTAGCGCAGCCCCTCGACCCGCACCGGCAGCCCCGGCGTGAGGTGACGCTGTTCGCCCGGCAGGTTGAACTTGATCTTGGTCGAGTCGGTGCCGTCCATCGCCAGCAGCGTGACCACCATGATCGGTTGACCGTCCTCGGTGACCTTCGCCTTCTTGGTCGCGAAGTCCCGCGCCGGAGTCGGCGGCGACGTGACCGTGAAGCCGAGTTGGCTTGTATCGATCGGGAATCTCATCCCTCTACCTCCCATCGGGCGTGTCCCTCACGCCCCACGATGGCAAGTAGTACTCGAACACACGTTCGATAGGCTCAGATCGATGCCCTCTCGGCATACCACCGCATGCCGACACCCCCGCGTGCTACCGTCCGCCCCTTTTCCGGGTTTCCCGTTGACATCCTGTGCCCGCGCGCCTCCCCGTTGCGGCCCTATCGGCAGGTCACGATGACCTCGTGTCCCGCGATCGCACGCCCGGCCCGCCACCCCGACAGTCAACGCTTGTCGATGCGTGGCTCTGGCACGTTCTTCGACTGGCCGGACCGTGCGCCCACCTGGACCCGCCGAGGTTTGAGGGGCGCGCGACACTCGCTCTGTCTGCTTGTGGGCCGAGCGCCGCACGCCCCGGGCTGAGGCGTTCCCCCACCCCTCCTGAGTCGAACGCCCCGACACCCTCATCAAACAGTAAGCATACGGCTACTTCAAGTAGTAGCGAGTAACGTGCCCACCTCACCCCCCACACCGATCGGCAACCGCTCCCCCACCGATTCACCGTGACGCCCTCACGGCAGCCTGGCACGCGCCCGCACGCCGTCCGCGCCTCACGTCCGCCTCCATACCCGAAGGAAGCTTCCGGTATACTTGCCGCGTTGGCGTGCGATTCACAGACCAGCGCCCGACGCTGGTCCACATCCCGGAGGGAGCGGGCCATGCCCGACACCGCCGACCGGCCACGCGCGTGGACCTTCCTCACCAACTACGCCCTTGTACTCGCCCTGATCGCACGCCACCCGAACGTCCGCATCCGCGACATCGCCGCCACGATCGGCCTCTCCGAGAGGGCCGCTCAGCGCATCGTGACCGAGCTGCGAGAGGCGGGCTACGTGCGCTGTGTCCGCGACGGCCGCCGTAACCGCTATGAGATCATCCCCGGCGGCTATCTCCGCCACCCCACCCAGACCACCGTTCCCGTCCAACGGCTCATCGATCTGCTCTCCGGCCTCACCCCGGCCGATCCGCAACCCCCGACCCCGCCAACATCACCGCCCACGCCGCTCCTACCGACGTGACGCCCCACGCCAAGCCCCTCCCGGACCACGCGATCATTCCGACAGCGCCGCTACAGCGGCGGCCACCGTCGGATAGCCCTCCACGATCGAATCCACGTGCGTCCGCCGCAACAGGTCCGACAGCATGCCATGAGCGCCGCACACCACCAGCCGGCCACCACGGAGCCGACCCGACCGATACGCCAACACCAGCGCTCTCACCACACCCTCATCGCAGAACACCAGCCCGCCCGCATCCACGATCACATCCGGCGGATCCGAGACCGCCACCAGCGCCGTCAGCAGCTCACGCAGCCCCGCCACCGAGGCGACATCCAGCCAACCGGACACGGCCACCACCACCCCGGACCGCGCGCCCAACGGCACCCGTCGCACCGCGACCAGCGCCGACCCTGACTCCCTCACGCCCTCTCCAGAGCCCCCGCTACCATCTCTCACGCCGTTTCCTATGCCCCGGCCGCCGCCTACGATTCCCGTAGGTCAGGCTGTCCATCCGGTAGCGACACCGCCGCCCGCACCGGCCGCACCCACGCGTCCCCATCCACGCATCCAGGCGTGTGATGAGTTTCCCTACACACATCAAGCGCGCCCGGCCGAGCCGGGCCACCCCCGCGGGAACGATCTTGGGAGGGTGCGCGCGGCGGTGACACCCAGCCCTGGGGACGGGTCAGTCCCCCCGACGCCCGTCCCCCGGCTAGGCCCACTCTCGGCACACCACCGAGACACCGGCGCAAGGGCATGCATGCCGGCCGGCCTCCCCCCGTGGGCATCACGAAGGCCGTACACCAGATGATGCGGCCCCCTGTGCAACCATGCGTCTCTCCCATGCACGCCTGGCAAACGTTGACCGATCCTTGACCATGGGGACGAAACCCGCCACCCACCCCCCACACCCTCCCGCGTGGCCACCCCCACAGTGGAGAGTGTGGGCACTACACTGGCCGCACATGCGCGCACGCAAACGCGCATATGGGGGGGCCTCTCCTCCCCAGCCGAT
>DASUCK010000219.1:0-26750 GCA_036276095.1 Nonomuraea sp.
GCTCCGAAGGCGCGGGCACCGTCTCGGCCGTCGGGCCCGGAGTTCGGGACGTGGCCGTGGGCGACACCGTGGCGTGGGCCGGCGTGCTGGGCAGCTACGCCGAGAAGGCCGCGGTCCCGGCGGACCGGGTGGTGCCGGTGCCGGACGGCGTGCCGGCGGATCTGGCGGCCGCGGCGATGCTGCAGGGGATGACGGCCCACTATCTGACGCACTCCACGCACGAGATCAAGGAGGGCGATCAGGTCCTGATCCACGCGGGGGCGGGCGGCATGGGCCAGCTGCTCATCCAGCTCGCCAAGCTCAAGGGCGCCAAGGTGTACACGACGGTGTCGACCGCCGACAAGGAGAAGCTGGCGCGGGAGGCGGGCGCGGACGAGGTGCTGCGTTACGGTGACTTCGCCGAGGCGCTGCGCGACAAGATCGACGTCGTGTACGACGGTGTCGGGGCGGCCACGTTCGACGGCGGCCTTGAGGCGCTGCGCCCGCGCGGCCTCATGGCTCTGTACGGCGCCGCCAGCGGGCCCGTCCCGCCGGTCGATCCGCAGAGGCTCAACAAGCAGGGTTCCCTCTTCCTCACCAGGCCCACGCTCGTCCACTACACCGCCGACCGGGCGGAGCTGCTCCAGCGCGCGTCCGACCTGTTCGGCTGGATCGGGGCGGGGCAGCTGACCGTCAACGTCTCGCACCGCTACCCGTTGGCCGAGGCGCGGCAGGCGCAGGAGGACCTGGCGGCACGGCGTACGACCGGGAAGCTGTTGCTCGTGCCGTGACCGGTGCGGGGGGCGCGGCGGCCGGGTTCGTCCACGAATGAGCCCCGGCCGGGCCGGTCAGCGGCCGGAGCCTTCGGGGGCGAAGCCGTTCGGCCAGCCGAGAAGGCGGGCGCCCAGCACCGCCGTCTCCAAGGTGAAGCGCTGGGTCGGGTCGTCCGGGGAGAAGCCGGTCAGGCGGCGGATGCGTTCCAGCCGGTACGTCACCGCCCGCGGGCTCAGCCCCAGCCGCCGCGCCGCCGCCGTCTGGTTGCCCTGCGCCGCGAACACCGCCTCCAGCGTCTCCAGCAGCGGCACGTGCCCGCCGCGCGCCCCCAGCAGCGGGCTCAGCACGCTGGTCACGAGGTCTTCGATGGCGCTGCGGTCCCGCAGGAGCACGGGGAAGACCAGCAGGTCGGCGGCCTTGACGACGTCGAGCGCGAGCCCGAGCCCGTCGGCCAGATCCAGGGCCTGCGCCGCCTCGCGGTAGGAGGTCACGACGCCGCCGGGGCCGCGGTGGGCCCGTCCGACGCCGACTCGCCAACCGGGCCGGAAGCGGCCGCGTACGTGGTGGGTGAACTCGCCGAGCGCGGCCGGCAGCGTGGCGGGGGCGACGCAGACCAGCAGGCCCTCGCGGACGGCGACCAGCACGTTGTGGGAGCCGAACCGGGCGATCAGGTCGCGTTCGATGCGGTCGTGGTCGCCGTCGCACCGGCCGCGGGCCACGGCCACCACGTACGACTCGGCCAGCCGCAGCCCGAAGTGCTCGGCCCGCTCGGCCAGCCGCTCGGCCCGCCCCTGGAGCAGGTCGTCCACGAATTCCCTGCGGGCCGTCTCCTCGCTGCGGATGGCCGCGAGCTGCGCCTGCTCGTACCCCTCCATCAGCGCGGACACGGCCCGGCGCAGCGCGGGCAGGGCGGGCGGCAGCCCGTCGGCGGCGGCGAGCGCGCCGTCCACGAGGGCCCGCAGCGGGACGCCCAGCTCGGCGGCGCGCCGGCCGGCCGCGCGGTAGGCGCCGAGCTCGTCGCGGCCGGGCAGCCGTCCCGTCGCGGCGCACGCGGCCAGCACCTGACGATGCCCGCCGAGCAGGCCGGCGGGCATCTCGGAGATCGCCATCACACCCCTACGTCACGCCTGTCGAAGGCGAGCACGGCGCTGAGCGCGAGCACCACCACCGCGCCCGCCAGGACAAGGTAGTCCCCCACCGGCAGCCCCTCATAGAGCGGCCGGCCCTCCGCGTAGTAGTGGAACGGCGAGACCCACTTCAGCCAGGCGATGGCGTCGACGGACTGGCCGAGGGTGATGACCATGTATCCGGCCACGGCCCACACCCCGGTCACGGCCCCGGCGACGACCCGGCGCCCGGTCGCGGCGCCCACGGTCAGCGCCACGGTGCCGAAGAACAGCGCGACCAGCAGCACCCCGGTGTGCGCGGCCAGGATCCGCTCGAACGGCACGCCGACGTCGGCGGCGTCCGCGGCCACCGACACCACCACCAGCGTCACCACGGCGACCACCGCCAGGGCCGTGACCAGCGCCGCGAACCGCGCCAGCACCAGCCGCCTGCGGTCCACCGGCAGCGCGACGACGAGCTCCAGCGTGCCGGACTCCTCCGGCTGGGCGATCGCCCGGTTGGCCAGCAGCGTCGCGCACACGATGAACAGCATCGGCACGAACAGCTGGTAGACCACCGACTGCAGGTAGCCGGCGCCGCTGGACAGGTCCTGCATGCCGCCCATGAGGTCGCGCAGCGCGCCGGGGAACTTGGCCATGGCCTGGGCGCTGAACACCTCGGGATCCTGCCGGACGTTCGAGTAGATGCTCACGTACATGGACAGGAAGGCGCTGATGCCGGCCGTCCACCAGAAGAGCGCCCTCCGGTAGTCACGCAGACTCTTGGCGATCACCGTCACCGTGCTGCTCCTCGTCGCTGTAGTAGGTCAGGAAGATCTCCTCCAGGTCGGGCTCGGCGCTCACCATGTGCACCACGGTGAACCGGGCCGCGGCCTTGATCAGCGCGTCCGGACGGCCGTCGATCGTGCACCGTACGGCGGCGCCCTCGACGCGCAGCTCGCGCACGCCCGGCAGGCCCTCGAAGGCGGCCGGCGGCACGGGCGACTCGAAGTGCAGCTCCACCCGGCGCACGGCCTTCTCGCGCAGCGCGGCGACGTTCTCCACCGCCACCAGGCGCCCGCCGCGCACGATGCCGACCCGGTCGGAGACGCTCTCCACCTCGGCCAGCACGTGCGAGGACATGAGCACCGTCCGCCCGGACGCGCGCACCTCCCGCACCAGGGCCAGGAACTCCTGCTGCACCAGCGGGTCGAGCCCGCCGGTCGGCTCGTCGAGTATGAGGAACTCAGGCTCGTGCATGAACGCCTGGATCAGCCCGACCTTCTGCTTGTTGCCCTTGGACAGCTTGCGCGTCTGCGCCGACAGGTCGGCGTCGAACCGCTCGGCCAGCTCCTGGATGCGGCTCTCCGGCACGCCCCCGCGGACGCGACCGAGGAAGCGCAGGTAGTCGATGGCCCGCTCGCGCCCCTCCAGCGCCAGTTCGCCGGGCAGGTAGCCGATCCTGGCCCGGGTCGCGGGCTCGCGCGGGTCGCCGCCGAGCACGCGGACGACGCCCCGGGTGGGCCTGATCACGTCCAGCAGGAGCCGGAGCGTGGTGGTCTTGCCTGCGCCGTTCGGCCCGAGGTAACCGAAGATCTCCCCCGGCTGGATCTCCAGCGTGAGATCCTCCAGCCCCCGGCGCGTGCCGTAATACTTGGTCAGCCCTTCGGCTTGCACCACTGCGGTCATGGCCGGATCGTCCCGCTTCACCGGGCGTCACGTCACCGTGCGAATCCGGCAGCGTACGCGATGGCTTTGCTTCCGGGGCGCGGCAACGAGAGGGTGGAGGGTGTGGAGACGGCGTTCGTGCTCGGTGGCGGCGGTGTGCTCGGGGCGCACGAGGTGGGCATGCTGCAGGCGCTCGATGAGGCGGGCATCAGGCCCGACCTCGTCGTGGGCACGTCCGTGGGGGCGCTCAACGGCGCCGTGGTCGCCGCCGCGCCGGGCGAGGCCGTGGCGCGGCTGACCGGGCTGTGGCGCTCCGACGTCGTGCGCACGGCGTTCGCCGGCTCGTGGATGGCCCGCCTGTCGACGCTGGCCAGGACCGGCACCCACCTCCATCCGATGGCGCCGCTCAGGGACGTCCTGGGCGACACCGTGCGGGTGTCGCGGATCGAGGAGCTGCGGGTGCCGTTCCAGTGCGTGGCGGCCTCGGTGGAGCGGGCGGCGGCGCGCTGGTTCACCAGCGGCCCGCTGGTGGACGCGGTGCTGGCGTCGTGCGCGGTGCCGGGGCTGCTGCCGCCGGTGGTGATCGGCGGCGAGCACTTCTACGACGGCGGGCTCGTCCACAGCATCCCGGTCGGCCGCGCGGTGATGCTCGGCGCCAGGCGCGTGTACGTCCTGCACGTCGGCCGGATCGAACGCCCCCTGACGCCGCCCCGCAGGTTCTGGGAGGTGGGCATGGTGGCCTTCGAGATCGCCCGCCGCCACCGCTTCGCCGAGGACATGGCCAGCCTGCCTCCGGGCGTCGAGGTGCACGTGCTGCCCGCCGGCATGACCGAACCGCTGTCGCCGCTGCGCTACCGCGACCTGTCGCAGATCTCGGCCTACATCGAACGCGCCTACAAGGCTTCTTCCCGCTACCTGAGCGAAAGTGGAGGATGAAGGGGAGACGTCGAGGGAGGCCGCGTTGCTTCCGCCACGAATTCTGCGCCGGTTCGTCCTGGCGCCGCTGGTCATCGTGGTGACCGTGTTCATGCTGGTGACGTTGCCGTTCTGGCTGGTCGTCACGGCCGCGGCGTCCCTGCGCCTGCCGCCGCCGCAGCGCCGGGGGCTCAGGTTCGTGTGGTTCGGGGTGGCGTGGCTGACGCTGGAGTCGGCGGTGCTGATCGCCTGCCTGTGGCTGTGGGTGGCCGGCGGCGCGCGCCGCCAGGAGCGGCATTACGGGCTGATCCGGTGGTTCCTGTCCAAGGTGTACGCGGCCGCGGTGCGGATCTTCCGGCTCACCGTGGACGTCCAGGAGCCGGAGCCGACGGCCGAGGAGCGGGCCGCCCGGCTGGCCCGGCCCGTCATCGTGCTGTCCCGGCACGCCGGGCCCGGCGACTCCTTCCTGCTGATCTACCAGCTGCTGGCGGCGTACGGCCGGCGGCCCCGCATCGTCATGAAGGCGGCCCTGCAGTACGACCCGTCGCTCGACGTGGTGATCAACCGGCTGCCGAACGCGTTCGTGCCGCGTAAGACCGGTCAGAAGCAGGTCGTCGAGGAGATCGAGCGGCTGGCCGCGACGATGGGCGACCGGGACGCCCTGGTGATCTTCCCGGAGGGCGGCAACTTCACCCCGCGCCGGCGCCGGCTGGCGATCCGGCTGCTGGAGGAGAAGGGGCTCGCGGACGAGGCCGAACGCGCCAGCGGCCTGGACCACCTCCTCCCGCCCCGCCCGAACGGCGCCATCGCCGCCATCGACGCCTGCCCGTCCGCGGACGTCATCTTCGTCGCCCACACCGGCCTCGACGACCTCGCCACCCTGGCGGATGTCTGGCGCAAGCTGCCGTACAGCGCGCACATCGCCGCGACGTGGTGGCGCGTACCGGCTGCCCAGGTGCCCGCGACCCGCGAGGCCCGGATCCGCTGGCTGTACGACCACTGGGAACGCATCGACGCCTGGATAACCACCCAACACCAGACCCCGCCCACCACACCGGCAGACTCCGGCACCTCCGTGGACGCCCCCTGAACCTCAGCGATCTCGCGATTCGCGGGGCCCGTCAAGGAGGGAAGGGGGGTGGTGGCCGGTCCGGCCGGGAGTCTCTAGGGCGCGCCCGGCGGGAGGAAAGGGACGTCGGGTGGGCCGTGGTTGATCAAATGGACCAGGGCCGTGGTGTCGAGGTGGTGTTCGATGAGGTCGCCGAGGGCGTTCAGGCGGGACTCGCGGACGGCGGCGAAGTCGGTGTCCGGGGCCGGGGTGAAGGCGCGGCCCGCCCGTTCGGCCACGTCGGCCAGGAAGGCGCGGCGGAAGGCGTCGTTCTCCAGGGCGCCGTGCCAGGTCGTGCCCCACACGCCGCCCACCCGGCACCCGTCCAGGAACGGCTCGCCGCCTTCTACCGTGACGCGGCCGTGGTGGATCTCGTACGCGCGGACCGGATGCCCGTACGCGGCGCCGGTCGGCCGGGCCAGGCGTTTGTCGGGGGCGAACTCGACCCGTACGGGCAGCATCCCCAGGCCCTCGACCCGGCCTCGCCCGGACTCGACCGGGTCGACGATCTCGCGGGCGAGCATCTGGAACCCGCCGCAGATGCCGAGCACCGGCCGGGCGCGCTCGGCGAGGGCGGCGGCGAGGCCGCGTTCGCGGAGCCAGGCCAGGTCGTGGACGGTGGCGCGGGAGCCGGGCAGCACGACCAGGTCGGCGTCGTCCAGTTCGGCCGGTTCGGTCACGAAGCGGACGACGACGCCGGGCTCGGCGGCCAGGGCGTCCAGGTCGGTGAAGTTGGAGATGCGCGGGAGGCGGACGACCGCGACGCGGAGGGTCTGCCGGCCGTACGGGGGGCGGGCGGCGACCTGGCGGGTGTCGAGGGCCAGGGAGTCCTCGACGTCGAGCCACAGGCCGTCGAGCCAGGGCAGGACGCCGTACACGGCCCGGCCGGTCAGCCGGCGGAGCTGGTCGAGGCCGGGTTCCAGGAGTTCCATGGCGCCCCGGAACTTGTTGACCACGAATCCTGAGACGAGGGACTGGTCGGCGGCGTCCAGGAGGCCCACCGTGCCGTAGAACGCGGCGAACACGCCTCCCCTGTCGATGTCGCCGACCACGATGACGGGCAGGCCGGCGGCCCTGGCCAGGCCCATGTTGGCGATGTCGTCCCGGCGCAGGTTGATCTCGGCCGCGCGCCCTCGCACACCACCACGTCGTGACGCGCCCGTAACCGGTCCAGCGATTCCAGCGCCGTCGCGCGGAGCAGGTCCTTGAGGTCGCCGTACGCCATGGCGTCCACGTCGGCGACGGGGCTGCCCAGGAGGACGACTTGGCTGCGGCGGTCGCTGCCGGGCTTGAGCAGGATCGGGTTCATGTCGGCGACCGGCTCCAGGCCGGCGGCCAGCGCCTGCATGGCCTGCGCCCGGCCGATCTCGGCGCCTTCGGCCGTGACGTACGAGTTCAGCGACATGTTCTGGGCCTTGAAGGGCGCGACGCGGACGCCCTGGCGGGCCAGCCACCGGCAGATCCCGGCGGTGACCACGCTCTTGCCCGCGTCGGACGTGGTGCCCGCGACCAGCAATCCCCCGGTGACCATGCGGCAACAGTACCGAAATCGGGTTCTAGCGAAATTTCGTGACTTGTGTCACTCTGACTAGAACTAACACCTAGAACTCAATTCTGATTCTCCCTACGGAAACGAAGGCATGGTCGGGACCGGCTCGGCCCCTACCGCGGGCCCGTCAGGTTGGCCTCCTTCCACCGCCCGGCCGGGCGTTCTTTCAGCGGCCGTGCTGCTGTGGCCCTCGGTCGGGAGGGCTCTCAGCGGCGGTGCTGCTGTGGCCCCTGGCCGGGACGGCTCTCAGCGCTGCGGCCCCTGGTCGGGCGGCGGCTCGCCGGGACGCTGCTCCTGCGGCGCCTGCCCCGGTTGCCGCCCCTCGGGCTGTGCCTGGCCGGGCTGTGCCTGACCGGGCTGTGCCTGGCCGGGCTGCTGCTCGCCCTGGCCGCCGTAGCGGCGCTGGACGGTGTCGGCGCCCTGCTCGATGTACTTGTCGTACTTGTGCCCGGTCCGCTCCTTGGCGTACTGCTCGGCCCGGTCGATGATCTGGTCGGCCTGCTTGGAGTGGCCTCTGGCGAACTCCTCCGCCTTCCTCAGCCATTCGGTGATGCGACTCATCACTTTTCTCCCCGTTTGCTTGGTTACCTCCCCCTACCCAGGCGACCCGTACGAACACGGTGCGCACGCGACCTCCTTCCCGCCGTAGCCGTGACGAGGCGCGTTTGAGGCGGGGGTCGCGAGGCAGGAGGGTGGGGTGACTGCCACGCTCGCGCTGGCGGGTGACACGATGCTCGGCCGCGGCGTCGCCGACCTGCTGGCGACCTCCGCCGACCCGGACCTGTACGTGTCTGACGAGGTCCGGGCACGCCTCTCCGAGGCCGACGCCGTCCTGCTCAATCTCGAATGCTGCGTCTCCGCTCGCGGGAGCCCGTGGCCCGCACCGGGGAAGCCGTTCCATTTCCGGGCGCCGCCCCAGGCCGCGGACTTCCTGGCCGAGCTCGGCGTGCGCTGTGTCACGCTGGCCAACAACCACGCGCTCGACTACGGCTACGACGCGTTGCTGGACACCCGCGCGCTGCTCGGCCGGGTGGAGATCCAGGCGGTGGGCGCGGGCGGCGACCGGGCGGAGGCGCGGCGGCCCGCCGTGCTCGCGGTACAGGGGCTGCGGCTCGGGGTGATCGGGATGACCGATCACCCGGCGGACTTCGCGGCCGAGACCGACCGGCCCGGAGTGGCCTACGCCGACCTGGCCTCCGGCGTGCCGGCGTGGGTGAGGGAGGCGGTGGCCGGGCTGCGGGACGAGACGGACGCGGTGCTGGTCACCCCGCACTGGGGTCCGAACATGACGGCCGCGCCGCTGCCGTACGTCCGGGCGGCGGCCGCGACGCTGGTCGCGTCGGGGGCGAACCTGGTGGCCGGCCACTCCGCGCACGTGGCCCACGGCATCGCCCCGCCCGTCCTGTACGACCTCGGCGACTTCATCGACGACTACGCGGTGGACCCGGGGCTGCGTAACGACCTGTCGTTCCTGTTCCTGGTGACGCTGGACGACTTGGGGCCGATCCGGGTCCGGGCGGTGCCGCTCAGACTGGACTACTGCCGTACCGTCCTCGCCACGGGAGCGGATCGTTCGTGGCTGGGCGAGCGGTTCCGTAGGGCGTGCGCGGATCTCGGCGCCGTGGCCGAGTGGGAGGACGGCGTCCTGACCGTCGACATGCGCTGACGGGGACGGCGGTGGACGTGATCACTACCCGCATCATTCCCTGATATATCCACCTTTCTGCCCAAATATCCGGACAACTACTGATTCGCCATCTGATGGGTAGGGGCGCCGTGAAGGGTCCATCCAACGATTTCGGGAGGCCGCACATGGACACGACAGGCAAGATCGTCCAGGACGTGATGCACGAGGGCGCCGAGTGCATCGGCGAGAACGACAGCCTCCGCAAGGCCGCGCAGATGATGCGGGACCTGTCGGTCGGCGCGCTGCCGATCTGCGGCGAGGACGACCGGCTGAAGGGCATACTCACGGACCGCGACATCGTGATCAAGTGCTGCGCCGAGGGCAAGGACCTCGACCGGACCACGGCGAGGGAACTCGCCAAGGGCCTGATCTGGGTGGACGCCCACACCAGCGTCGAGGAGGCGCTGCAGAAGATGGAGCAGCACCAGATCAAGCGCCTGCCCGTGATCGACAATCACCGGATCGTGGGCATGGTGAGCGAGTCCGACCTGGCCAAGGAGCTGCCGGACAACAAGCTGGCCGAGTTCGTGCACAGGATCTACGCGCCGTCCTGAGCGGACCGTCCAGAGCGGACCGTCCAGAGCGGACCGTCCAGAGGAGAAGGAGGTCAGGTCACAGGCGGTAGAGGCGCCCCTCGACGCCCCACTCGCCGAACGGAGGGCGCTCACCTCCGTCGATCGCCCTGATGGAGGGGCGGCCGACGTGGGCGAACACCAGGCGCCGCACCCTCCGTTCGCGGGCGTCGGCGGCGACCTGGTGAACGGAGGCGTGCCCACCCACGCCGCCGGCGAAGCGGATCGGCCGGTTCCAGCCGGCGGCGTCGGCGAACATCAGGTCCGCGCCGGCCGCCCATTCCGGGAAGGTCCAGAACTCCGGCGCCCAGACGGCCCAGCCGCGGGCGGTGGTGACGCGGTAGCCGTACGTGGGGTGTGAGGTGTGGGCGACCGGGAGCGGCTCGATCTCGACGCCCGCCGCCCGGCAGCCCGCCACGACGGCCGTGAGGCCGAGGTCCCGCGCGGCGCGGCGGATGCGGGGCATGAGTTCGGCTCGTTCGTCGCAGACCAGCCACGCGTCCAGGGGTCCGCGGACCGATGACCCGGCGTCGCCGTCCAGGAGGACGCGGTGGCCGCGCCACTGGACGAGCAGCGCGGCCGGGCGGTAGCGCGGAGAGTTCATCGCACCCACCCCCGCCAGGCGGAACCGTACGACCGGATCAGCAGCCATGGACATACGCCTGCAAACGCGGAACTAGGTGACCACGATGGTGGAACTGATCGAGGAGCGGCCGTACCGGTGGCGGATCGAGCGAGAGGGCGCGATGCGGGTGCCCGGGGTGGTGTTCGCGACCCGGGAGCTGCTGCCGGACCCGGCGCATGACCAGGCGCTGGACCAGGTCGCGGCGGTGGCGACACTGCCGGGGATCGTGGAGGCGTCGTACGCGATGCCGGACATGCACTGGGGCTACGGGTTCCCGATCGGCGGCGTGGCGGCCACCGACGTGGCGGCCGGCGGGGTGGTCTCGCCGGGCGGGGTCGGGTTCGACATCTCGTGCGGCGTCCGGCTGCTGCTCGCCGAGCCGCACGTGGACGACCTGCGGCGCCGCCTCGGCGCCCTCATGGACGCGCTCGACGCGACGATCCCGCGCGGCATGAGCAAGGGCGCGGTGTGGCACCTGCGCGGCCCGGACGAGCTGGAGGAGATCCTGGCCGGCGGCGCCCGCTACGCCGTCGAACGCGGCCACGGCGAGCCCGGCGACCTGGACCGCTGCGAGGACGGCGGCGCGATCGCCGGCGCCGACCCCGCCGCCATCGGCTCCCGCGCCAGGGAGCGCGGTGCCCGGCAGGTCGGCAGCCTCGGCTCCGGCAACCACTTCCTGGAGGTCGAGGCCGTCTCCGACGTGTACGACGAGACGATCGCCGAGGCGTACGGGCTGTGGCCGGGCCGCGTGTGCGTGCTCATCCACTCCGGCTCGCGCGGCCTCGGCCACCAGGTCTGCACCGACTCCGTACGAACCATGCAGGCCGCCATGAGCCGGTACGGCATCAGCGTGCCGGACCGGCAGCTGGCCTGCGCGCCGGTGGAGTCGCCCGAGGGACGGGCTTACCTGTCGGCCATGGCCGCCGCCGCCAACTACGGCCGCGCCAACCGGCAGCTGCTCGGCCAGGCCGCCCGCCGCGCCTTCGCCGGCGCCGTCGGGCACGACGGGCTCACCCTGCTGTACGACGTCTCCCACAACCTCGCCAAGCTGGAGACCCACGAGGTGGACGGCATGCCGCGGCGGCTGTGCGTGCACCGCAAGGGCGCCACGCCTGCGCTGCCGCCCGGACACCAGGACCTGCCGCCCGACCTGCGGCCGGTCGGGCAGCCGGTGCTGGTGCCCGGCTCGATGGGGGTGGGGTCGTACGTGCTGGCCGGGGTGCCGGACGCGCCCGCCTTCGCCTCCGCCTGCCACGGCGCCGGTCGCCGGCTGAGCCGCCACCAGGCGGTCAGGACCACGCGGGCCGAGGCGTTGCGCGCCGAGCTGGCGCAGGCCGGGATCGCCGTGCGGGGGGCGTCGGCCAGGGGGCTCACGGAGGAGACGCCGCAGGCGTACAAGGATCTGGACGCGGTGGTGGAGGCGTGCGTGCGGGCGGGTTTGGCCCGCAAGGTGGCCAAGCTGGCGCCGGTCGGCGTGGTGAAGGGCTAGCCGGGCCCCGGTCAGACGTCCACGACCACGTGCGCGTGCCACGTCCCGTCCGCCTCCCCGAACCGTACGCCATGTCCGGTGACCGCCTTCGGCATCGCGCCGACCTGCTCCGCCGACTCGGCCGGAACCGTCGCCAGCCGCAGCCCGGACGGGCCCCGCGACACGTCCACGACCAGGCGG
Source organism: Nonomuraea sp. (assembly GCA_036276095.1). Classification (GTDB taxonomy): domain Bacteria; phylum Actinomycetota; class Actinomycetes; order Streptosporangiales; family Streptosporangiaceae; genus Nonomuraea. The sequence continues at coordinate 11,653 of DASUCK010000219.1, forward strand.
CCGTGCACCTCCAGCTGGTAGATGACCTCCTGCAGCACCTCCACGAGCAGGTCCTCGTCACTGTCCGCCGCCGGCGGGAGGTCCACACCCTCGCCGGGCGGCGCCGGGCCCGGGGCCGCGAAGCTTTCCACGAGCCCCCGTACGGCCTCGGCCAGGCATTCCTCGCGGCTGTCCGCCCACGCCTCGACGGCGAGGTCGGCGGTGTGCGGCATCGCGCGATGGCCTCCGCTCATGCCCCACGAGTTCCCCACTTTCGCGGCCGTAGTCCGGGGGCCGCGACGAGGGGCGCACCCGAGCCGCCCGCCGGCCGGCCCCCGAAGCTCCGTACCATACGCGCATGACCACGCACGGCTTCACGCTCACCACCGAGGGCCCGTTCGATTTCGCCGCGTCGCTGCGTTTCGTCGAGGACTGGCCGGCCACCAGCGCGCTCCCCTCCGACGGACGGGCGCTGCGGTTCGCCTACTGCGCGGAGGCAGACTGGCGGCCGATCGGGGTCACCGTGACGGCCGCGCCTGGCGGGGTGTCCGTGGCCACCACGCGGGCCGCGGGGCCGGAGATCAGGGGCGAGGTGGCCAGGATCCTGTCGCTCGACGTGGACGGCGCCGGCTTCGCCAAGCTCGGCGAGGCCGACCCGGTGCTCGGCGACCTGCAGCGGCGCAGCCCCGGACTGCGTCCGGTGTGCTTCTGGAGCCCGTGGGAGGCGGCATGCTGGGCGATGATCGTGCAGCGATCGTCGATGTTGATCGCCTCGCGGATCAAGCAGCGCATCGCCGAGCGGTTCGGGGCGACGGTGGTCGTGGACGGCCGGCCGTACGCGGCCTTCCCGCCGCCCGTGTCGCTGCTGGAGGCCGGCGGGCTCGGCCTGCCCGCGCAGAAGGAGGAGTGGGTACGCGGCCTCGCCCGCGCGGCCCTCGACGGCCTGCTCACCACCGAGCACCTGCGCTCGCTCGCGCCCGAGGAGGCTCTGGCCGAGCTGCGGGCGCTGCCGGGCGTGGGCCCGTTCTCGGCCGGGCTGATCCTGATCAGGGGCGCGGGCGCGCCGGACGCGTTCCCCGGCGACGAGCCGCGCCTGTTCGCCGTCCTGCGCGAGCAGTACGGCCTGCCGGAGGACGCGCCCGCGGCGGCGTACCGGAAGCTGGCCGACGCCTGGCGGCCCTACCGTTCGTGGGCGTCTTTCCTGTTCCGGGCCTCCACGTACTGATCCGTCCCCGGCCCGGCCTGCCGTAGACGCTCGGACACCTAGGCGACTCGCGCAGAATGTCCATGTTCGGGCAACTTGACGACCAGGATCCAGCAATGGGCCAGGTCCGCAGATTCGCCGGCGCATACCGTTGGACGTATGGCTGGTCCCCTATCTGCGGTGCCCGGCCCGGCACAGGGCGAGGCGAGGTAGTCCCGTGCAGTCTTCCCAATTCGCCTCCGCGCTGGATGACGTGCTCGTCGCCGCCGCCCGGGACACCGGGGCCAACTTCGGGGCGATCTACCAGCTGTCGGAGGCCGAGCAGCTGCTGCTGATGCACAGCCAGATCGGCATGCCGGGCGAGATCGTCAAGCCGTGGACCAGGATCAGGCTGAACGGCGGCATCCCGGTGGCCGCCGCCGCACGCCGCCGGGAGCTGATCTGGGTACCCGACCAGCAGGACCTGACCCGCCGGTTCCCGGCGACGGCGCTGGCGCTGCCGTACCCGTTCGCGGCCGCGGCCATTCCGATCGTGACCAACCGGCACGTGTGGGGCTCGTGGGCGCTGACCTGGCCGCCGTCACACGCCCCGCACCTCGACGCCGGCGAGCTGGAGATCATCGAACGCGCTTCGAAGGAGCTGGCCGAGATCGTGCGGCAGGCGGCCGAGGCCGGGTGTCCGGTGCGGCCGCCCGAGCGGCTCCGTACGCTCGTCGCGCCCGACGGCGCGCGGCCGGCCGTGGACGCGGCCGGCTTCCTTGAGCGGCTCCGCGACGGCTGCCTGTCCCTCGACCTGCAGGGACGCGTCACCTTCGCCAGCGATTCCGCCGAGCGACTGCTCGGCCTGGGCGGCGCCGGCGACAACGGTGCCGACAACCGTGCCGACAACGGGGCCGACAACCGTGCCGGCGACGGGGCCGGCCTGCGCGGCCGGGAACTGTGGGAGGCGGTGTCCTGGCTGAAGGACCCGGTGTTCGAGGACCGCTACCGGGCGTCGTTGGTCAGCCGGCAGCCCACGGCCTGCACCGCCCGCTCCCCCGACGGCCGCCTCCTGGCCTTCGACCTCCACCCCGACGCCTCCGGTGTCAGCGTGCGCATCACGCCCGCCGGCGCGGACCACCCCGCGACCAGACGGTGGGACAAGGCCGGCGTCGGCGTGCCCGCCGAGGGCAGGGTCTTCGCCAACTTCCTGCACACGGCCGCCGCCCTGACCCGGGCGGTCACCGTCCGCGAGGTCGTCGACCTGGTCACCGACCAGCTCATGCTGGCGTGGGACGTACGGGCGACGGCGATCCTGACGGCCGAGTCCGGCCGGATTCGGGTCATCGGCTCGTACGGTTATGCCCGCGACGTCCTCGACCGCTTCGACGGCCGGCCGCTGGGCTCGCCCACTCCGGCGACGGAGACGATGCGCACCGGCGAACCGGCGTTCTTCGCCGACTGGAGCGAGCTGCGCCGCAGATTCCCCGACGTCGAGCGGGTCGACGACATGGCAGCCTGGGCGTTCCTGCCGCTGACGTTCTCGGAACAGCTGGTCGGCACTCTGGTGCTGGCCTTTGACCGGCCGCACTCGTTCACCGCCGAGGAGTGCGGCACGCTCAGCACGCTCGCCGGGCTGCTGGCGCAGACCCTGGACCGGGCCAAGCTCTACGACGTCAAGGACCGCCTGGCCCACACCTTGCAGACCACGCTGCTGCCCAGCCACCTGCCCGAGATGCCGGGCCTGGAGCTGGCCGCCAGGTACGTGCCCGCCGCCCACGGCGTCGGCGTCGGCGGGGACTTCTACGACCTGATCCGCATCACCGACACCTCGGCCGCGGCCGTCATCGGCGACGTCCAGGGCCACAACATGACCGCCGCCGCCCTCATGGGCCAGGTGCGCACCGCCATCCGCGCCCACACCGTGACCGGCGCCAGCCCCGGCGAGGTGCTCGCGCACACCAACCGGCTGCTCATCGACCTGGACACCGACCTGTTCACGAGCTGCCTGCTGGTCCACTTCGACCTGCGCCTGCGCACGCTGTGCGCGGCCAGCGCGGGCCACCCGCCGCCGCTGCTGCGCCCGCCGAACGCGGCCGCCGACGTCGTGGACGTGCCGACCGGGCTCCTGCTCGGCATCGACCCCGACATGGACTACCCCACGCTGCAGACGCCGTTCCCGCCGGAGGCCGTGCTCGTGCTCTACACCGACGGCCTGGTGGAGACGCCGGGCGGCGACCTGGAGAACGCCATCGAGGAGGTGGCCGACCGGCTCACCCAGGGCGCGAACGAGCCCCTCCACCAGCTCGCCGACGCCCTCCTCGACCAGGCCCCGGCCCCGCGCACCGGGCAGCGCGCCGACGACATCGCGCTGCTCCTCCTCCAGCACCGGGCGGTGCAGCTCGCCTGGCCGGGGGCGGATTCTGCCTGGTAGCGGCACGCTGATAGGTAGATCTTTTCCACCGAATACCACTGCGGCGACATAACAGCATAAACTTCGTAAATGCGATTTGTCGCTTTTGTCCTCTTTCTACTGGCGTGGATCGTGACCAGCACGCCGGCGTCAGCCATCACGAACGGCTCCGCCGACGGGAACACGCATCCCGAAGTAGGAGCGCTCATCGGCGACGAGCCCAACCCCGACGGCACCTGGAGCTACTGCACCGGCACCCTCATCTCGCCCACGGTCTTCCTGACCGCCGCCCACTGCGGCGAGCGGGGCCAGAAGACCGCCCGCGTCTCCTTCGCCGCCCGCTACGAGCCCGGCGCCCCCACCTACCAGGGACGCTACATCCCCGATCCGCGCTTCAAGGACTCCGAGGACGCGCACGACATGGCCGTCGTCGTGTTCGACCGTCCCGTCGACGGCATCCAGCCCGCCCTGCTGCCCCCGCCCGGGCTGCTCGACCGCGCCGACGACACCGGCGACCTGGACACCGCCCGCTTCACCTCGGTCGGCTACGGCTCGTCCGCGGCCACGAGGGCCAAGAAGTCCCGCGACTGGCACTACAGCTATACCGACACGCGCCGCCAGGCGGCCATCTCCTTCAAGGACCTGTCGCCGCGCTGGCTGGACCTGACGCCGAGGTCCGAGCGGGAGGGCAGCACCTGCTTCGGCGACTCCGGCGGCCCGAACTTCCTCGGCGGCCCCGAGTCGCACCTCCTGGTCGCCACCTCGATCAGCGGCGCCGACGACGCCTGCGCGAAGACGAACTTCGACTACCGCCTCGACACCGCCACCTCCCGGCGCTTCCTGGGCCGCTTCGTCACCCTGCCCGCGCCCGCCGCCGAGCTCGCCAGGTAACGCCCGGCGCGGCACGGCCGCCTCTCAGCACGGCCGTCTCTCAGGCGCGCGCCGCCGAACGGCTCACCACTGCGCGGGCGGCAGCTCCACGCCCGCGGCCGGGTCGTAGATGACGGCGCCGTCGGTCATCCGGACGACGGCGACCCGGGTGGCCAGACCGGCCTGCTGAAGCGCGCGGGCCGATTCGACGGCGAACTCGGCGAAGTGGTACTGATCCCGGGTGCCGGGGAAAGGGGCGCGGCGCTGGCACAGCACCTCGTAGCGATCGCCGGGCCATGGCGGCGGCAGGTCCCTCGTGCGCTGATGAGGAGTGCCCTCGGTCATTTCATCCTCATCCCTGCGTCGCCCTCTTCCCTGTCGGATCACACCATTCCAGCAAAAGGTGATGATCGGAATGGGTTAGATCGTATCCCGCCGCCGTCGTACCGGCGCCTTCGGGTGCCCCGCGGCCGCGTCCAGGCGCAAGGTGCCAGGTGACGGGCGGACCGGCGCGCCGGGTCCGTGGCATTCCGCTCGCGATACCGCGGAATCAGCCTTGAATTCCGCTTCAACAAGGCGAGCCTCCCCGGTAGCGGGGGGCCTAATTCCCAGCCAAGCGTTACCTTCGGACATGCATAATCTGCTGAAGAGCACTACAGTACGTCGCAACCGTTAAGCAATTGGAGCACCATCATGGCGAAGCGCATCGTGGAATCCTTTATCGATGACATCGACGGCAGTGAAGCCGAAGGGACCACTACGTTCGCTCTCGACGGCACGACGTACGAGATCGATCTGTCGGGCGAGAACAGGGAGAAGTTGGAGAAGGTCCTCGCCCCTTTCATCACCAAGGCCCGGGCGGTCCGCGCCGAGCGCATCGTGCGGGGCCGGCGTGGAGTCGGCGGCTCCCCCCGAGCCGTCAGCCGTGAGAAGTCCACGGAGATCCGGCGCTGGGCCAAGGCCAACGGCCTGCCGGTGAGCGAGCGCGGCCGCATCGCGTCCACGGTGGTGAAGCAGTACGAGGATGCTCACTGAACTCGTGAGCGCATTGTGGTGATCGCGCCGGGGCGTGCCGGCCGGGCCGTAACGCCCACCCCTGCGGGCGGCACGCCCCCGCCTCCCGCCCCGGTCGCATCACACCGCCCCGAAGGCGGGTTACGGACAGCCGTTAATGGCCCAGGCAGCAGGGTAGCCGCTGTGGTCGAGGACCGAGCGTCACCGTGAGCCTGGAGTGGATGACATGCGTTCGAACGCCCTTCCCGAGCTGATCATCGAACAGCGCCGGACGCCCGCGTCGCGGGCCGCGCTCGCGGCGGGCGCGGGTGTCTGCGCCGGCGTCGCGGTCGCCTACCTCTTCGATCCGGTGCGAGGGCGGACCCGCCGGGCCCGGCTGCGGGACAAGGCCACCCACGCCACCCACGAACTGCGGGACGGCATGGCCGTGCTGGGCCGCGACATGAGCAACCGGAGCCGCGGGTCGGCCGCCGCCGTCCGCTACCGCTTCCTCGGCCGCTCCGCCGACGACCGCATCCTGTACGAACGCGTACGCGCCGAGCTGGGCCGGCACGTCAGCCACCCGCACGCCGTCGAGGTCCAGGTCCAGGACCGCACGGTCACGCTCGGCGGCGACATCCTGGCCGGCGAGGAGGATCAGGCGCGACGGGCCGTGCAGCGCGTCCCCGGCGTCAAGCACGTCCACGCCCCCTGGCGGACGCACCGCGACACCGCCGGCGTCCCCACGCTGCAGGGCGCGGGCCGGCACCGCGAACCCGTACCCGAGCTGCTGCAGCAGAGCTGGTCCCCCACCGCGCGGGCGGTCGCGGGGACGGTCGCCGCCTGGCTGTGGGCGATGTCGCGCGGGCTGCCCCGGCCGGTGTCATGGGTCGTGGGCGGCGCCGGCGTGGCGCTCGCCGCCCGCGCGGCCACCAACCTCCCGCTGCGCCGCCTCACCGGCATCAACGCCGGCCGGCGCGCGATCGACGTCACCGCCGCCATCCGGATCGCCGCGCCGCCCGCGCGCATCTGGCAGCTGGTCAGCGACTACTCCGGCTTCGCCGACTTCATGCCGGACGTACGCCAGGTGCGCCGCTCCCCCGACGGCGCCCTCTCCCACTGGGAGATCAACGGCCCGGCCGGGGTGCCGATCCGGTTCGACGCCACCGAGACCCGGCGCGAGGAGGGCCGCCTGATCGCCTGGGAGTCCACGGAGGGCCAGCTCATCGCCCACACCGGCTCCCTGCGCCTGACCGAGGCGAACGGGGGCACCCGCGTCCAGGTCCACCTCACCTACAACCCGGTCGCCGGCGCCGCGGGCCACGCCATCGCCACCCTGCTCGGCGCGAACCCGCTCCGCAAGCTCCAGCAGGACCTCATGCGGCTCAAGTCACATGTCGAACGGCAACACCAGCCGGTGTGACCCGCCGCACGCCAGGATGGCGACGGACGCTGTCCGGTCAGGGCTGCGCCTCGCCGCGATCATCCGGCTTCGCTCAGGCGTACGAACGTGGCGCCGGCGGCGGCCGCCCGCGCGCCCAGGACGTGGCCGTCGCACATCTTCGTCTCCGCCCCGGAGCGGTCGATCACCTTCCACGTCACCGGCTCCAGGCACGGCCGGCGCAGCCGGTCGTGGTCCCAGGCGCGGCGGCACACCCGGCACGTGGTGACGCCCGCCTTGGCGTCGAGGGTGTTGCCGTGCTCGGGGCAGACGCCCCAGGACAGGCCGCACGGCTGGGCCTGCAGCCTGGCCAGGTCGTCGGCCGCGCGTTTCAGCCCCTCGGCGCCCCTCGCCAGCTGGTCGGCGGCCAGCAGCGCCTCGGCGGCGTGGTCGCGCTCGGGGATGGTGTCGCAGAAGGCGCGCACCTCGGCGGTGAGCGCCTCGGCTCGGCTCGCGAGAACGCGCAGGCGCGCGGGATCGACGGTCATGCCGGCCTCCTCCTCGCAAGGGCCGCGGCGGCACACGGCCGTGGACACGTTGGTGATGTGGACCCTACGTCGTCGCGGCCCACGACGGTGATCCCTCCTGACACCGATCGGCCTGCCGCCGCTCCCTCCATGGGCCGCGACCGTGCCGCGCGGGTGCCGGGCGGAGCAGGCCGGCGAGCGAATCTTCGCCGGCCCGCGATGCTCCGGGGATGCCGGAGCCCCGGCGCGGTGTTCATGTCCGTGGGGTTCCGTTCCACAGAACACCACACGGAGCCCCACACAGAGACTCACACACAGAGACCCGCACCTCGCCGCACCCACTGGAGCGAACATGACCGACGCCGACAAGATGATCGCCGCGCTGCGTACCGAGCACGACCGGCTGGCCGGACTGGTGTCCACGTTGGGCGACGAGCGGCTGGCCGGGCCGTCGGGAGCCGCGGAATGGGACATCTCGCAGGTGCTCAGCCATCTGGGCAGCGGCGCCGAGATCGCCGCCTCCGCCCTGGACGCCGCGTTCGACGGCCGGCCGGCCCCCGGCCGCGACTCCTGGCAGGCCATCTGGGACAGGTGGGACGCGATGACCCGCCGCGAGCGCGCCGACGGCTTCCTCCGGGCGAACGCGTACCTGACCGTGCGGTTCGAGGGCCTGGACGAGAAGGCCCGCGAGACCCTGCGCATCGACCTGGGCTTCCTGCCCGAGCCGGTCGACGTGGCGACCGCGGCCCGGTTCCGGCTCAACGAGGTGGCGCTGCACTCCTGGGACGTACGCGTCGGCTTCGACGAGCTCGCCACGCTGACCCCCGCCTCGGCCGCCCGGCTCCTGCCGACCGTCCACCAGAGCCTCGGCTGGTTCAGCAAGCCCGACCGGCTCGGCGGCGCGCGGGCGGTCATCAAGGTCACCACGACCGCGCCCGGCTCGGTCTTCGCGCTGCGCCTGCAGGATCCGGTGAGCGCCGGCTCCGACGTGCCGGACGAGCCCGACGGCGCCCTCACGCTCCCCGCGGAGAGCTGGATCCGCCTGGTGTCCGGCCGCCTCGGCCCGAGGCACACCCCCGGCGACGTCAGCGCGTCCGGCGCCGCCGACCTCGACCTGCTCCGCAGCCTCTTCCCCGGCTACTAGGGCCTTCCGTCCCCCGGGGCCGCGCGCGTCGATGTCCCGGCCCGGCTCGGGACCCTCGAACCGGGCCGGGACGTGGACCGGGCTAGCGGTAGGTGATGTCGGACGGGGAGTAGATGCAGTTCACGCCGTCCGCGCCCGCACCGATCTTGGTGGGTTCGCTGCCCTTGGGCACGCCGCGGTACTTCTCGCAGATGACCGCGCTGCCGTACACCGTGATGCGGCTGAAGCGGGCGGTGTCGCCCCAGTTGGTGTTGATGCCGGCCAGCACCTTGGTGGAGCGGGCGGTGACGCCGTCCATGACCACGTGCCGCTGGTACGAGGTCGAGCAGTTGCCGCAGGCCCGGTAGAGCTTGCCGGAGGTGTGCACCTGGAAGTTCCTGATGGTCACCGTGCCGGCGCCGTTGTGCTGGAAGACCTTGTCGGAGCCGGACCTGGCGCCGCCGCCGTCGACCAGGTACGTCGCCGAGGAGCTGGCGGACTTGAACGTGGCGGCGTCCTCGCCGACGTCGTTCCACCAGACGTTGCGGATGGTGCAGGAGCCTTCGCAGTGGACGCCGTCGCCGGCCGGGGCGTCGATGATGACGTTCTGGATCGTGCCGCCGTTGGGCACCACGAACATCGGGTCCTGGCTCTCGCTCTGCCCGCCGTCGCCGATGCCGTAGTAGCGCTTCATGCCGCCGTCGAAGAACGAGCCCAGCTCGCGGGTCTCGGTGAGGTGCACGCTGCCGGTGTCGGACGGCCACGCGCCGCCGCCGTCACCGCCGCCGGGCGGGGTCACGGTCGGCGTGGACGTGGGCGTGGGGTCCGGGTCGGGATCCGGGGTGGAGCCGCCGGCCGGGCGCAGCGCCCACTGCTTGCTGGTCACGGAGTCGCAGGAGTTCTGCTGCAGGACGGCGCCGGCCGAGGTGGAGCTGTCCTTGACGTTGAGGCATTTGCCGCCGTTGGCGTTGACGACCCGGTAGTTGGACCCGGACGCGGTGAGCTGCCAGGTCTGCGAGGCGGCCCCGGTGCAGCTCTCCTGCTGCACGGCCTTGCCGGCGCTGGTGGAGGCGTCGCGCACGCCCGCGCACTTGCCGCTGTGCGCGGCCTTGAGCTGGTAGCCGCTGCCGGAGGCGGTCAGCGTGAAGATCTGCCCGGCGTTCTGGGCACAGGTGTTCTGCACGAGTTGCACGCCGTCGCCGGTGCTCTGCCCCGGTACGGTGGCGCACAGCCCGCTCGCGGCGTTGACCAGCGCGTAGGTGCCGTTGGACGGGGCGGCCATGGCCGGCGCGTTCAGCACGGCGACCAGCGCGCCGGCCGTCATGAGGCTCGCGGTCAGCCCGACCGCCGGCCTCCTGCCGAAACGTCCCTTGTCGTGGTGCACGTCGGACTCCAATCAAGGATTGTGCTGAGCTGCGGGTGATCGAGCGCCCGAGATCGTGCGGTAAGCGCTTTCCCTGGGTGCGCAGAGTCAAGCACAGCGGCGTTTCGTCCGTGAAGGCCGAGTGTCCGATCGCTTGCAAACGGAGTGCGCACAGCCTGCAACCACCGGCCGAGGGCGTCGCGGCGCTCCGTGCGCGACACCCGTTTCCCCAGGCCGGCACGTACGAGGCAGGCGCGGACGAGATCCGCCGCCCCGCCGCCCGGACCGTGAAAGTTTCACGGACGGCCACGGAAGCCGATCACCGGTTGCTCGTCCCCATTCGAGGCGTTCACCCCTGTGTACTGGTATTTATCGAGGAATCTCCCCAAGTTGGCGGCAGGCCCGGCGCGCGTGGTCTTCTGATCGCCGGGGGGAGAACGGGTGAGAAGACGGTTGCGGCGGTCGCTGCGGACCCGGCTGGCGCTGCTCGCCAGCATCGCCATGTTGCTGCTGAACGTCATCGTCAGCGCCGTCGTGCTGTACGGCATCCGCGGCGCGGCCGCCGACGTCCGCGCCCACGAGGCGTCCAGCAAGGCCCTGCCCGTGCTGCTCATGGTCAAGCGGCACGAGGTGCCGCGGATGCTGGACCAGCACGGGCTCGACGGGATCCAGGTGGTCGACGCCTCCGGGCGGCCGGTCGCCTCGACGCCCAACCTGGCCGGCCGGCCCCGCCAGACGTCCGACTTCCCGCAGCCGGACCAGGTCAACCAGGTGACCGAGCTGTGCGACCTGCCCGCGTACCCCGGCCAGTGCAAGATCGTGATCGCGCTGCGCGCGTACCAGCCGGAGGGGGTGTGGGTGATCTACGCCTTCAACCAGTCGGTGCCCTGGTACGTCAGCCCGCAGGTGCTCGCGTTCCTGATCTGCCTGACGGCGGCGCTGGTGGCGCTGACCTGGTTCGGCGTGTCGCGCATCGTGGCCAGGACGCTCGCCCCCGTCAGCAGCATCACGACCCGCCTGGCCGAGATCACCGCGACGGACGGCGGCATGCGGGTGCCGGTGCCCGAGTCCGACGACGAGATCCGGTCCCTGGCCGAGACCGCCAACCAGACGCTCGAACGCATGGAGTCGGCGATGGAGCAGCAGAAGGCCGCGGTGGAGCAGCAGCGCAGGTTCGCCGCGGACGCCTCCCACGACCTGCGCAGCCCGATCACGGCCATGCGCGCCCAGGTCGAGGACGCCATGCTGCACCCGGAGGAGGCCGACTGGCAGGAGCGGGGCGCGGAGGTGCTGGCCAGCCTGGACCGGCTGCAGGCCATCGTCGCGGACCTGCTCACCCTGACCAAGCTGGACGCGGCCGCCCCCACCCGCCGGACGCTCATGGACTTGAACGACCTCGTCGTGGCCGAGACCGCCAGGCCCCGGAGCAAGCGGCTCGTCACCGGCCTGCAGGGGCAGCCGATCGTTTTCGCCGATCGGCTGCAGCTGGCCCGCCTGCTGACGAACCTGCTGGACAACGCCGAGCGGCACGCCGAGTCGCGGATCGCGGTGACGGTGCGGGAAGAGGGCGGCGAGGCCGTGCTCGAAGTCCTCGACGACGGCCCCGGAATCCCACCCGACCAGCGCGAATTCGTCTTCCTCCGATTCACCCGCCTGGACGACTCGCGGAACCGCGACGCCGGCGGCACCGGGCTCGGCCTGCCGATCGCCCGCGAGATCGCGATCGCCCACGGCGGCACGCTGACGATCGAGGATTCCGATCGCGGGGCCCGGTTCGTGCTCCGCATCCCGATCGCCGGGTAAACGGCGGGTCGGAGCGGGTCAACGTTCGCCCGGCCGGCGCCGGGGCGGCTTCGGGGGCGCCCGCGGCCCGGCTATAAGGGAGCGGATCGAGCTGGCGGATCCAGCTTCGCCGCGACCCCGGGGGACAAAGTGATCAGCAGGGTAGGACGCGTGGCCGCCGGAGTGAGCCTGGCCGCCGTGCTGTGCGCCCCGGGCCAGGCGGCGGCCGGGCTCGTTACACCGGCAGGACCGGCCCGCGCGGCAGCGGCCCCTGCCGCCCCTCGGCCGGCCGTGAACCTGGTGCTGGACGGCAGGTCGTTCGCGCTGCGGGACGCGTTCGCGATTCTGGACGGGCGGCCGGTCACGGCGCGGCTCTCGGCGGACGCGCAGGCCAGGATGCGCAGGACGCGGGCAGGCGCCCTGGCGGCTCTGGACGACCAGCGGGTGTACGGCTGGAACCAGGCGCTCGGGCCTCTGAAGGACCGTCCGCTGTCGGCCGAGCAGGCCGAGCAGTTCCAGCGCAACGTCCTGCGTTCGCACGCCGCGGGCGTCGGCGAGCCGCTGCCGGACGACGTGGCCAGGCTGGCCATGGTCCTCAAGGCGAACCAGATGGCCAGGGGAACCGTCGGAGTGCGGCCGGAGGTGCCGCAGCGGCTGCTGTCCATGGTCAACGCGGGTGTCGTGCCGGTGATGCCGCAGGTCGGCTCGCTGGGCACCGGCGACCTGCAACCGCAGGCCGCGGCCGGGCTCGCGGCGCTCGGCGAGGACGCCCCGGTACGCCACGGGGGCGTCGAGGGACCGGCCTCCGCGCTGCTGCCGCGGGCGGGGCTGGCCAGGGCGTTCACCTTCCAGGCCGGGGAGGCGCTGCCGATGATCAGCGGGAGCACCGTCCTGGCCGCGACGCTGCTGCACGCCGTGCACCGCGCCGGCGTGCTCGCCGACCAGGCGGAGGGCGCGTTCGCGCTGTTCATGGAGGCGACCAGGGCCGAGCGGGGCTCGCTCGACGCGCGTACGCACCGGGAACGCCACATCCCCGAGCAGAACGCGGTCGCCGCGCGGCTGCGCGCGATGGTGGCGGGCTCGGGCTGGATGACCGAGGAGGGGCGCAAGCGCCTCGACCCGGCGAACTACCATCCGCGGGTCCAGGACGCGGTGTCGGTGCGGGCGGCGCCACACATCCTCGCCGGGCTGCGGCACGTGCTCGCCGACGCCCGCCGCGCTCTGGAACGGGAGGCCAACTCCTCCACGTCCAACCCGTTGGTCTTCAAGCGCGAGCGCGGCCGCGGGTACGAGTTCGTGATGGGCGGCAACTGGGACGGCTCGGTCATGGGCCACCTCGCCGACAACCTCAACGCGGAGATCACCGACGTGGGCGTGCTGTCCCAGGAGCTGTCGGGGCGCCTGCTGTCCCCCAGGTGGAGCTACGGCCTGCCGGCCAACCTCGCCGGCGGCGCGGTCGGCCTGAACTCGGGCATGGTGCAGGTGCAGACGGTGGCCGCGGCGCTGATCCCGGAGATGCAGGTCAGGGCCGCCCCAGCGGGCACGCTGTCCAGGCCGGTCAAGGACGGCCAGGAGGACCACAACACGATGGCCATGGCCTCCGTACGCCACCTGCACGAGAACCTCGACCGGTTGGAGACCGTCCTCGCCGTCCAGTACCTGATGGCCGCCCAGGGCATCGACCTCATCAGGGGGAAGATGTCCGGCCTGCCGCTCGGCGCGGTCACCCGGACCCTGCACGCAGAGCTGAGGCGGCACGTCCCGCCCCTGGCCGAGGACCGCTACCAGACCCCCGACCTGGAGCGGGCCATCGCGCTGGTGCGCGAGGGACGCCTCCGCCCGGAGGCCCGCGACCGGGCGGGCGACCCGGCGGCCGCCGCCTGAGTCGCGGCGACCGGGCGATCCGTCACCGGTGCGCGGCCGGCGTTCTCACCTCAGGTCCTCCTCGACGGGCGGCCAGCAGGCGGCGGACGCCCGGGCGAGAATGTCCTCGTACCGGCCGACCTTGTAGGTGATGAGGTCCAGGCACCGGTTGAGTTCGCTCAGCTGCCGGGTCACCCGTTCCCGATGGTCACGCAGGAGGGCGAGGCGTTCGGCCTCGTTACCGGTTCCCTGCCGGACCAGTTCGGTGTACGTCCGGATCGCGGGCAACGGCATGCCCGAGGCACGCAGGACGATGCAGGTCGTCAACCACTGCGCGTCTTCCTCGCTGTAGAGGCGGCTACCGCCCGGCGTACGGCGCACGGGATGGAGCAGGATGCCCTCGCGTTCGTAAAAGCGCAGTGTATGGACGCTCAGGCCGGTGCGTTGGGAGAGCTGCCCGATGGTCATGTCGTGCGCGATCTCTGACATGCCGCCCACGATAAGGGGCTTGACCTAGAGTCGAATCTAGATCCTAGGGTCCCGTCCATGACTGACTCCGTAACCTTGATCACCGGTGGTGGCAGCGGCATCGGCGCCGCGACGGCCCGCATGCTGCTGGAGCAAGGACAACGAGTGACCATCACCGGACGCGGCCAGGACCGCCTGCACCGCTTCGCCGTAGAACGGGGCGAACCAGCCGAGCTGCTGACGCTCGCCGGCGACGCGTCGGACCACGACGACGTCCAGGCGGCGGTCGAGGCCACCGTCGAGACCTTCGGGCGACTGGACAACGTGGTGGCCAGCGCCGGTTTCGCCACGTTCGACAGCCTCGACGACGGGGATCCCGCCGGGTGGCGGGACATGGTGCTGACGAACGTGCTCGGCCCCGCCCTGCTGATCCGCGCCGCGCTGCCGGCCCTGAAGAGGACCCGCGGCCGGATCGTCCTCGTGGGGAGCGTGGCGGGTCTCGTCCATACGCCCGGCAACATCTACGGCGTGACCAAGTGGGCGGTCACCGGGCTCGCGGAGAACACCCGGCTCATGGTGACCGCGGACGGCGTCGGCGTGACGTTGATCAACCCGGGAGCGACGCACACGAACTTCTTCGACGCCGGCGGCGGCCCGCCCGACCGGGCCCTGCTGACGGCCGACCAGCTCGCCGATTCGATCGTCTGGGCGATCAACCAGCTGAGCGGCGTCGACATCAATACCGTGACCATCCGCCCCACCGGTTCGCCCCGCTGATCCTCGGCCGGGTCGCCGGGAGAATCACCCGCCCGGCGACCCGGCCGCGGGCCGCGATGAGTTTCGCGGACGCGCGGAGTCTACTGCTCGGAGAGCCGGACCTTCCGGCCCCGAGGGACAGGAGATCCAGCAGTGGCAATAGGGATCTTCGCGGGCATCCCCGTCCGCGACTGCAAGAGCGCCGTGGAGTGGTACACCAAGCTTCTCGGCAAGGACCCGGCGTTCTGGCCCAACGACGTCGAAGCGGTGTGGCAGCTGGCCGAGGACCGGTTCGTGTACGTCATCGAGGACGCCGCTCGCGTCGGAGGCGGCGTGGGCATGATCTGGGTGGACGACCCGGCGTCCGAAGTGGACCGGATCGCCGAGCGCGGGCTGC
>DASUCK010000220.1:0-33592 GCA_036276095.1 Nonomuraea sp.
ACGTCAAGCGCTACACGACGGCGGGCACCGGCGCCGACCAGGGGAAGACCTCGGGGGCGGTGGTCGTCGGCGTGATGTCGGCCCTGCTCGGGGCCGAGCCCGGCCAGGTCGGGACGACGACGTTCCGGCCGCCGTACACGCCGGTGTCCTTCGCCACGCTCGCCGGGCGCCACCGCGGCGCGCTGTCCGACCCGATCAGGACCACCGCCATGCACGACTCCCACGTCGCGCTCGGCGCCGTGTTCGAGGACGTCGGCCAGTGGAAGCGGCCCCGGTACTTCCCTCGTGACGGGGAGTCGATGGAGGCGGCGGTGCTGCGCGAGTGCCGGGCCGCCCGCACCGGCGTGGCCGCCATGGACGCCTCCACGCTCGGCAAGATCGACCTCCGGGGTGCGGACGCCGGGGCGTTCCTCGACCGGATCTACACCAACCTGTTCTCCACGCTGCCGGTCGGCGCCTGCCGCTACGGGCTCATGTGCGGGGCCGACGGCATGGTCTTCGACGACGGCACCACCACCCGCCTCGGCGACGAGCATTTCCTGATGACCACGACCACGGGCAACGCCGCCGCCGTGCTCGACTGGCTGGAGGAATGGCGCCAGACCGAGTGGCCGGACCTCGACGTGTCGTTCACCTCGGTCACCGACCACTGGGCGACCGTCGCCGTGACCGGCCCGCGCGCCCGCGAGGTCGTCGCCGTCGTCGCGCCGCAGGCTCTGGAGCTGGCCTTCATGCGGTACGCGGCCGTGGACGTGCTCGGGGTGCCGGGACGCGTGTTCCGGATCAGCTTCTCGGGGGAGCTGGCGTACGAGGTGAACGTGCCCTGGCGGTACGGCCGGGCGCTGTGGGACGCCGTCGTGGGGCTGGGCGCGGTGCCGTACGGCACGGAGACCATGCACGTCCTGCGGGCCGAGAAGGGCTTCGCGATCGTCGGCCAGGAGACGGACGGCACCGTGACGCCGCACGACCTCGGCATGTCGTGGATCGTCTCCAAGCGCAAGCCCGACTTCGTCGGCAAACGGTCGCACAGCCGCCAGGACACCTCCCGCACGGACCGCAAGCGCCTGATCGGGCTGCTTCCTGACGACCCGTCGGCGCTGCTGGACGAGGGCGCCCAGCTGGTCGTCCCCGGCGCCCTTCCCCCGGCCGGCGCTCCACCGGCGGACGGCCGCCGGGTGCCCATGGTCGGGCACGTGACCTCCAGCTACGCCAGTGCGGTGCTCGGCCGCACGTTCGCCCTCGCCCTGGCCAGGGACGCCGCGCCCGGCGACCGGCTCACGGCGGTGTCGGGGAACGCGGCGCACGCGGTGACCGTCGTCGAGCCGGTCCTGTACGACCCGGGGAACGCCCGCCGTGACGGCGACCCGCTCGCGGACCCGCCTGCCCCGTACCGGGGCGACTGCCGTGCCGAGAGCCCGGCCGCCGGGTTCGCCGCCCGGTTCGAGGCGGCGAGCACCGCGTCCGCGCGGCTGCGCGAGGTTCCGTTCGAGGCGATGTGGGAGTTCCGGGGCACGGACCCGGGGGTGGGGGCACTGGCGCTCGGCCCGTCGTGGTGGCTGATCGTCGGACATGCCGCTCAACGACCGGGATGGGTGGACGTCTCAGGCCAGCGTACGATCCTGGAGCTTTCCGGCCCGTCGGCGCGCGACGTCCTGATCACCGGCTGCCCGATCGATCTCGACCCGCCCTCGTTCCCCGGCCACGCCCAGACCCTGCTCGCGAACACCTCGGTCATCCTGGAACAACGCGCCTCCGACACCTACCGGATCTACGTCCGGTCGTCCTTCACCCGTTACCTGTCGGAGTGGCTCCTTGACGCTTTTGAGGGTCTCTATGCCTAGACTTTACGAAAAATCGTGATTTCTAGGAGTTGGCGTGCGGATGCGGGCGTTCATGGCCGGTCTGGCCGCGGTGGCGACGCTGGCCGGGCCGGTCGGCTGCGGCGGCCTGGAAACGCGGCTCGACAGTCCCCAGGCCGCCGAACGTGACCCCGCCGCGGTCTCCGACGCCCGCGAGAAGCTCGCCGACCTGGCCGTCAAGGGCCGGGCCCCGAAGACCGGCTTCGACCGCGACGAGTTCGGCCCCGCCTGGGCGGACGTCGACCGCAACGGCTGCGACACCCGCAACGACATACTCAAACGCGACCTGGCGGACGAGACCTTCAAGGCGGACACCCACGACTGCATCGTGCTGACCGGCACGCTGAAGGACCCGTACAGCGGCAAGACCATCGAGTTCAAGCGCGGCCAGGACACCAGCACCGACGTCCAGATCGACCATGTGATCCCGCTGTCGGACGCCTGGCAGAAGGGCGCTCAGCAGTGGTCGGCGACCAAACGCAAGGAGTTCGCCAACGACCCGCTGAACCTCCTCGCCGTGGACGGCCCCCTGAACGGCCAGAAGAGCGACTCCGACGCCGCCACCTGGCTCCCGCCGCGCAAGGCGTACCGCTGCACGTACATCGCCCGCCAGATCGACGTGAAGGCGAAGTACGGGCTCTGGGTCACCGCCGCCGAGAAGGACGCCATGGAGTCGATCCTCGCGGACTGCTGACCCCGCCCTCAGTGCGCCGAGCAGGCCCCCGTGGCCGCCGGCGCGGGAGCCGGCCGGCCGAGGCCCGGCATGCCGAGCATGACCCCGCCGGGCGAGCCTGAGGAACTGGGCCCGGCCTGGCGCGACTGCCAGGCGTCGCCGGCGCGGGTGCGGCGGACCGCGCGCACCGGCCCGTCGGCCACCAGGTGGTGGGGGGCGGCGTAGGTGACTTCGACCGTCACCATGTCACCGGGCCTGGGTGGCTCGTCGCCGGCGGTGAAGTGCACCAGCCGGTTGTCGGGCGCCCGGCCCGACAGCCGCCGGGTGGCCTCGTCCTTCCGGCCCTCGCCCTCGGCCACCAGCACCTCGAGCGTGCGGCCGACCTGCGTCTTGTTCTCCTCCCAGGAGATCTCCTCCTGGAGGGCGACCAGGCGTTCGTACCGCTCCTGGACGACCTCCTTCGGCACCTGGCCGGGCATGGTGGCCGCCGGGGTGCCGGGGCGGATGGAGTACTGGAAGGTGAAGGCGCCGGCGAACCGGCTCCGGCGCACGACGTCGAGCGTGGCCTGGAAGTCGGCCTCGGTCTCGCCTGGGAAGCCGACGATGATGTCGGTCGAGATGGCCGCGTCGGGCATGGCGGCCCGCACCCGCTCGATGATGCCGAGGTAGCGCTCGGCGCGGTAGGAGCGCCGCATCGCCTTCAGCACCCGGTCGGAGCCCGACTGCAGCGGCATGTGGAGCTGGTGCATGACATTGGGCGTCTCGGCCATGGCGGCGATCACGTCGTCGGTGAACGCGGCCGGGTGGGGCGAGGTGAAGCGGACGCGTTCGAGCCCCTCGACGTCGCCGCAGGCCCGCAGCAGCTTGCCGAACGCCAGCCGGTCGCCGAATTCGACGCCGTAGGTGTTGACGTTCTGGCCCAGCAGGGTGACCTCCAGGACGCCCTGGCCGACGAGGGTGCGGACCTCGGCGAGGACGTCGCCGGGCCGGCGGTCCTTCTCCTTGCCGCGCAGCGACGGCACGATGCAGAACGTGCACGTGTTGTTGCAGCCGACCGAGATGGCCACCCAGGCGGCGTAGGCGGATTCGCGCCTGGTCGGCAGCGTGGAGGGGAAGACCTCCAGCGACTCCTTCAGCTCGACCTGCGCCTCGCCCTCGATGCGGGCCCGCTCCAGCAGCACCGGCAGCGACCCGATGTTGTGGGTGCCGAAGACCACGTCGACCCACGGCGCCCGGCGCACGATCTCGCCCTGGTCTTTCTGGGCCAGGCAGCCGCCGACCGCGATCTGCATGCGCGGGTTGCGGGTCTTGGCGGGCCGGAGGTGGCCGAGGTTGCCGTAGAGGCGGTTGTCGGCGTTTTCCCGCACGGCGCAGGTGTTGAACACCACCACGTCGGCGGTCTCGCCGTCGGGCGCGGGGACATAACCGGCGTCCTCCAGCAGACCGGACAGCCGCTCGGAGTCGTGCACGTTCATCTGGCACCCATATGTGCGCACTTCGTACGTGCGGGCGCCGTCCTGGGTCACAGTCATGGCAGCATCAAGGGTAGTCGCTGTCCGGCTCGAACCGGCCCGCACAGATCTAAAAGACCAGCTTGGCGGCCGGATGTGATCGGATCGGTACCGCTCGGTTAGTGACCAGCGTCTTATCGCCCTCTACCGTTTCCTTCCATGACGGAGAACGGCGACGCCACTCCACTTGTGCAGTTGGAGAACGTCAACAAGCACTTCGGGGCGCTGCATGTCCTGAAGAACATCAACTTGACCGTCTCTCGTGGCGAGGTCCTGGTCGTCATCGGTCCATCAGGTGGAGGGAAGTCCACGCTGTGCCGTGCGATCAACAGACTGGAGACCATCGACGACGGCAAGATCATTTTTGACGGGAAGGTGCTGCCCGCAGAGGGCAAGGCGCTGGCCCGGCTCCGTTCCGACGTCGGCATGGTCTTCCAGTCGTTCAACTTGTTCGCCCACAAGACCATCCGGGAGAACGTGACGCTCGGCCCGGTCAAGGTGCGCGGCGTCGCCAAGGACGCCGCCGACAAGCGGGCCATGGAGCTGCTCGAACGGGTGGGCATCGCGGCGCAGGCGGACAAGTACCCCGCCCAGTTGTCCGGCGGCCAGCAGCAGCGGGTCGCGATCGCCAGGGCGCTGGCCATGGACCCGAAGATGATCCTGTTCGACGAGCCGACCTCGGCACTGGACCCCGAGATGGTGCAGGAGGTGCTCGACGTCATGGTCGGGCTGGCACGTGACGGGATGACCATGATGGTCGTCACGCACGAGATGGGTTTCGCCCGCCGGGCCGCCAATCGCGTGGTCTTCATGGCCGACGGCCAGGTGGTGGAGGAGAACACCCCCGACGAGTTCTTCACCAACGCGCAGACCGACCGAGCGCGCGACTTCCTCTCGAAGATCCTCACGCACTGAACTATTGAGGCAGGTATACACATGCACATGCGTCGTATGGGAGCGGTGCTCTCCATCATGGCCTTGGCCGCCGGTCTGACCGCTTGCGGCGGCGAGAGCGGCGGCGGTGACGGCGGAAGCCAGAGCTTCTCCACCGTTGTCGACAAGATCCAGGGCGGTGGCGACGTCGTCGTCGGCACCAAGTGGGACCAGCCGAACCTGGGCCTGAAGGTGGGCAATGAGCCCGAGGGATTCGACGTCGACGTGGCCAAGGCCGTCCTGAAGGAGCTGGCCGGCGGCAAAGACGTCAACATCACCTGGAAGGAGTCGGCCTCCTCCAACCGTGAGCCCTTCCTCCAGAACGGCACCGTCGACATCGTCTTCGCCACCTACTCCATCACCGAGGAGCGCAAGGGCAAGGTGACCTTCGGCGGCCCGTACGTCGTGGCCCACCAGGACGTCATGGTCCGCAAGGACGACACGTCGATCACCTCCCCGCAGGACCTGAAGGGCAAGCGGATCTGCAAGGCGGCGGGCTCCAACTCCTACAAGCGGATCACCGACCCGCCGCCGGACGGCGAGCTCGACATCGACGCCACCACCGTCGACGCGGCCAACTACTCCGAGTGCGTCCAGAAGCTCAACGGCAGCAACCTCGACGCCGTCACCACCGACGACCTGATCCTGGCGGGCTTCGCCAAGCAGGCCGGCGGCAACTTCAAGGTGCTCGGCCAGGGCTTCACCGACGAGAAGTACGGCATCGGCCTGAAGAAGGGCGACACCAAGACCTGCGAGGCCGTCAACACCGCGGTGAAGAAGCTGTGGGACAACGGCACCATGAAGCAGCTGCTGGACAAGTGGTTCGGCGGCATTCAGGGCCTGCAGCTGTCCGCGACCGCGCCGCAATCCGAGGGATGCGCCTGACAACGCCAGAGGCGGCGGCCGGTGACCCGGCCGCCGCCGCCCTATGCGGTGGAGCACGATGGACGAACTAATCACTTACGCCCCTGACCTCGCGCTGGGCTTCTGGGAGAACGTCAAACTGTCGGTCGTCGGTGCGATCGCCTCCCTGATCCTCGGCACGGTCCTGGTGGCGATGCGGGTCTCACCCACCCCGGTGCTGCGCGCGGCCGGCACCTTCTACGTCAACGTGGTGCGCAACACCCCGCTGACGCTGGTGCTGGCGTTCTCGGCCCTGGGCCTGAGCGACCAGCTCGGGCTGGTCTTCTCGCAGGAGCCGCGGATCAACTCCTTCTGGATCGTCGCGATGGGCCTGTCGGCCTACACCGCGGCGTTCGTGTGCGAGGCACTCCGCGCGGGCGTCAACACGGTGCCGCTCGGGCAGGCGGAGGCGGCCAGGGCGATCGGGCTGACGTTCATGCAGTCACTGACCATGATCGTCCTGCCGCAGGCGTTCCGCGCGGTCGTGGCGCCGCTGGGCAGCGTGATGATCGCCATGATCAAGAACACCACCGTCGCCACGGCCGGCGGCTACCTCGCCGACGCGGCGGCCGTGATGAAGGAGACGTTCGACACCACGGGCGCGTCGATCCCGATCTTCCTCGGCATCGTCGTCGCGTTCATGGTCCTCACCATGCCCGTCGGCTTCTTCACCGGCTGGCTGGCCCGACGCCTGGCGGTGGCCCGATGAGCACCTC
This sequence comes from Nonomuraea sp., assembly GCA_036276095.1. Taxonomy (GTDB): domain Bacteria; phylum Actinomycetota; class Actinomycetes; order Streptosporangiales; family Streptosporangiaceae; genus Nonomuraea. Next base: position 6,596 of record DASUCK010000220.1, read on the forward strand.
CGTTCTCTTCGACGCCCCCGGCCCGCGGGCACGGGTGCGCAACGGCCTGCTCACGGCGCTCAGCATCGTCGTCGTGGCGGGTGTCCTCTACTTCGTCTGGGCCCGCTTCGACGAGCGGGGCCAGTGGGAAGGCAAGATCTGGCAGCCGTTCCTGCAGTGGGACACCTGGCAGTTCTACATCATCCCCGGCCTCATCGGCACCCTGCGGGCGGCCGCGCTCGCCGCGGTGCTCGCGCTGGCCTTCGGCGCGATCTTCGGCCTGGCCCGGCTGTCCGACCACGCGTGGATCCGGGTCCCGGCCGGCGTGGTGGTCGAGGTGTTCCGGGCCATCCCGCTGCTGCTGCTGATCTTCTTCATCTTCTACCTGGCGCCCACGCTGCTGGGCGGCGGCGACTACTCGTTCATGGCCGTGGTGTTCGGCCTGACCCTCTACAACGGGTCGGTGCTGGCCGAGGTGGTCAGGGCGGGCGTCAACTCGGTGCCCAAGGGGCAGTCGGAGGCCGCGTACTCGGTAGGCATGCGGAAGAACCAGGTGCTGCGGCTGGTGCTGCTGCCGCAGGCCGTCACGGCGATGATGCCGGCCATCGTCAGCCAGCTCGTGGTGCTCCTCAAGGACACCGCGCTCGGCTACATCATCGCCTACGTCGACCTGCTCAACACCGGGTTCAAGATCCTGCCGGCGCGGTTCTTCGGCTCGCTGATCCCGGCGGCGATCGTCATCGGCATCATCTACGTGCTGCTCAACATGGCGCTCAGCTTCCTCGCCACCTGGCTGGAGCGGCGCAGCCGGCGCAGCCGCAAGACCGCCGCGGGGCCCGTCGTCCCGCCCGGCGCGGGCCCCGTCGCCCTGGGGGCCGGCGGCGCCGTGGCCGGGACGGCGGTCATCGCCGACACCGGAGAGTGACGACCGGGCGGCGGGCCCACCCGCCCGCCGCCCGCGTCACCTGCGACATCCCCTCGGCGTCCCTCGGCATCGCCCGTCTCCCGGCGGATCGGTGAGCACTGTCCGCGATCTTCCGGCAGGATGCGGGTATGCCTTTCTGGCCCTCCCCCATCACGACCAGAGACGTGGCCGGCGCGAGCGTACGCCCCGCCTGGCCGGTAGCCCGCGACGGCCGGGTGTGGTGGACGGAGGACCGCCCCGACGGAGGCGGGCGTACCACGATCATGTGCCGCGACGCCGACGGCACCCGCCGCGAGCTGCTGCCGGCGCCGTGGAACGCCCGCACCCGCGTCCACGAGTACGGCGGCCGCCCCTACACCGTCACCCCCGCCGGCGAGGTGGTCTTCGCCAACCTGAAGGACCAGCGCCTCTACGTCCTCGGCGACCACGACGCCCCCAGACCCCTCACTCCCGACGGGTCCCGCTACGCCGACCCGCTCGTCCACGACGGCCAGGTGTGGTGCGTCCGCGAGCGGCACGCCGAGGACGGCAAGGTCACCCGAGCCGTCGTGGCGATCCCGCTCGACGGCGGCGACCTCCGCGAGTGGGCCACCGGCTGCGACTTCTACGCCTCCCCCACCGTGTCCCCCGACGGCCGCCATCTCGCCTACATCTGCTGGAACCACCCGCGCATGCCCTGGGACGGCACCGAGCTCCGCGTCACCTCCCTCACCACCGGCGCCACCTGGACGGTGCTCGGCGGCCCCGCCGAGTCGGTGCTCGCCCCCTGCTGGCGCGACGACTCCCACCTCTACCTGATCTCCGACCGGTCCGGCTGGTGGAACCTGTACGAGACCGGGCTGCGCGACGCCGAGCCGCGGGCGGTCCACCCGGCGGAGGAGGAGTTCGCCACGCCGCCGTGGCAGCTCGGCGGGCGACCGTACGCGGTGCTCGCCGACGGCCGGCTCGCCGTCCTGCACGGGCGCGGCGACCTGCGGCTGGGCCTGCTCGACCCGGCCTCAGGCGCGCTGACCGACCCCGACCTGCCCTACACCGGGTGGTCCGGCGCGCTCGCCGCCGACGGCACCTCCGTGATCGGCGTCGGTTACACCGCCACGACGCCCTCGTCGGTCGTCGCCGTCGACACCGCCTCGGGCGCGGCCCTCCCCCTGACCCGCCACACCCACCAGCTGCCCGACCCCGCCTACCTGCCCGTCCCGCGGGCGGTGCGCGTGCCCGGCCGGCAGGAGGTCCACGCGTTCCTGTACCCGCCGTACGCGCCGGCCGTCGAGGAAACGCCCCCGCCGTACGTGATCTTCCTGCACGGCGGTCCCACCGCCCACTCCGACACCGCGCTCGACCTGGAGAAAGCGTTCCTGACCTCGCGCGGCATCGGCGTGCTCGACGTCAACTACGGCGGCTCCACCGGCTACGGCCGGGCCTACCGGGAACGGCTGAAAGGGCAATGGGGGCTGGTCGACGTGGCCGACACCGTGGCCGCCGCCCGATGGCTCGCCGCCGAGGGGCTGGCCGACCCGGCGCGGATCGCCGTACGCGGCCGCAGCGCGGGCGGCTGGACCGTCATGGCCGCCTGCTGCCGGTCCGGCGTGTTCGCCGGCGGGGTGTCCTACTACGGGATCAGCGCCCTCGGCCCGCTCGCCGCCCACACCCACGACTTCGAGTCCCGCTACGTCGAATGGCTCGTCGGCGACCCGAGATCCTACCCCGCCCGCGAACCACTCTCGCTGGTCGACGGCGTCAGCTGCCCCATGCTGCTCCTGCAGGGCCTCGACGACCCGGTGGTGCCGGCCGGGCAGTCGGAGGCGTTCGCCGACGCGCTGTCCGAGCGCGGCGTCCCATGCACCTACCTCGCCTTCGAAGGCGAGTCGCACGGCTTCCGCCGCACCGAGACCCGCGCCGCCGCCCTGGCCGCCGAACTCGCCTTCTACCAGCAGATCTTCAGCTAACGGGCAAACTCCGTCGCCCTCGACTCCCGCACCACCGTGATCCGGATCTGGCCGGGGTAGGTGAGCTCCTCCTCGACCTGCTTGGCCACGTCGCGGGCGATCACCTGGGCCTGGATGTCGTCGATCGCGTCCGGCTTCACCATGACCCGGATCTCCCGCCCGGCCTGCATGGCGAACACCTTCTCCACGCCCTCGTACGACTGCGCGATCTCCTCCAGCCGCTCCAGCCGCTTGACGTACGCCTCCAGCGACTCCCTGCGGGCGCCCGGCCGGCTGCCGCTGATCGCGTCGGCGGCCTGCGTGAGCACCGCCTCGACAGTGCGGACCTCGACCTCGTTGTGGTGCGCCTCGATGGCGTGCACCACGTCGTCCTCCTCGCCGTACCGGCGGGCGATCTCCGCGCCGATCAGCGCGTGGCTGCCCTCGACCTCGTGCGTGAGAGCCTTGCCGATGTCGTGGAGCAGCGCGCAGCGCTTCATGAGCTGCTGGTTCATCTTCAGCTCGGCGGCCATGATGCCGGCGAGGTGAGCCGACTCGATGAGGTGCTTGAGGACGTTCTGGCCGTAGGAGGTGCGGTAGCGGAGCTGGCCGAGCAGCAGGGTCAACTCCGGGTGCATGTCGGTGATGCCCAGCTCGACCAGGGCGTCCTCGCCGGCGCGCGCGCACAGGTCCTGCACCTCCTGCCGGCTGCGGTCGTGGGCCTCCTCGATCCGCTGCGGGTGGATGCGGCCGTCGAGCACCAGCTTCTCCAGCGTGAGCCGCGCGGTCTCCCTCCGCACCGGGTCGAAACAGGACAACAGCACCGCCTCGGGGGTGTCGTCGATGATCAGGTTGACGCCCGTGGTCGACTCGAACGCCCGGATGTTGCGACCCTCACGGCCGATGATCCGGCCCTTCATCTCGTCACCCGGCAAGTGCAGAACGCTGACCACCGACTCGGCGGTCTGCTCGGCCGCCACGCGCTGCACGGCCAGCGTCACGATCTTCGTCGCCCGCTTCTCACCCTCCTTGCGGGCCTCCCCCTCGATCTCCCGTACGATCAGCGCCGCCTCGCGCTTCGCCTGGTTCTCGATCTCCTTGACCAGCTCGGCCTTGGCCTGCTCGGCGGTCAGCCCCGACACCCGCTCCAGGATGACCCGCCGTTCCTCCTCCACCTGGAGCAGTTCCTCGCGGCGGTCGGCCAGCTCGATCTCCGTCTCGGCCAGCTTCCTGTCCCGCTCGGCCTGCCGCCTGGCCTCCTCATCCAGCCGCTGCTCCCGCTCGGCCAGCCGCGCCTCCCGGCGTTCGAGATCGGCACGCAGCTCCTTCAGCTCGGATTTGAGGATGCGGCTCTCCTGCTCGACCTCCCGCCGCATCTGCGCGGCGCTCTCGGCCGCCGCCTCGGACCTGCGCAGGATCTCCTCGGCGTCCACCTCCGCCTTCTCGCGGATCTCGCGCGCCTCCACGCGCGCCTGTTCGAGCTCCTCGTTGACGGCCCACACCTGCTCGGGGCTCGCCTTGGCCGCCCGTGGAAGACTGCCGGACGTGCGGCGAACGACGACGAGCAGCGCGACGATCATCCCGAACGCGAGCACGAGCACCGCCACCATCAGCACCACGACCAGCGGCCCCATGTGCGCCCCGCCCTCCTCGCGTCGTCAACACCTCATAACGCGGACCCAGACAATGGGAGGGGTCACAAACGCGCCACGAATAGCCCGTTCGGCGCCGGAACCGATGTCAAGCCAAGGCTGACCGGGCGTCGACTGGGATAGCCGACACCTCGCCTGCCTCGCTCGACCAAGCTCGTTCGTCCGTCGTTCACCGGTATGGCAATCCGCACTGCGCGGAGTAACTCCTCACTGCCGTCGAGGTTATGCGTCGAACTGGTCACGAGCAAGCAAACGCGTCATCAAGCGTGTCTTACAGACCCGCATCTCCCCCGTCAGCCAAAGCTCCCCCACCAACCCCAGGATTGCCCGCCCCCACCGCCCAAACCCTCCGGCTGACCGGCCCTCCCACGCGATCGAGCAGCCCGCGGGAAACCCCAAGCCGCCGCCCGAAGGATGGCAATCACGCAGCGCCGGGGCGACCAGCCGCCGCACAGCACGGGGACGACGGCCGCCATGCGGCGTTGGGCCGGCCCGCCATGTGCGGGCGGCGACCGCCTCGACGCGGCCGGGCACGGCCGGCCGCCGCCTCGTATCCGGAGGAGGGGCGGCTGCCTAACGAGATGGCAGCTCAACGAGATGGCAGCGGAGATCTCAGCGCATCGGTCCTGGGCAAGCGGGTCGAGGTCACGGGAAGTCTTCGTCCAGGTCGACGCCCTCCTGTTCCAGGGCTTCCCTGATGACGCGGTAGGCCAGGCCGGAGGAGTAGCCCTTGCGGGCGAGCATGCCGGCGAGACGGCGGGTGCGCGCCTGCGGGTCGAGGGAACGAGTGGAGGCGAGCTTGCGGTCCACCAGGCGCCGGGCCGTTTCCGCTTCCTGGTCGGGGTCCAGTCGTTCCACGGCTTCCTTCACCGTGTCGTTGTCGACGCCCCGGTGGCGGAGTTCGGCCGCCAGGGCGCGTCTGGCCAGGCCGCGGCCGTGGTGACGGGAGTCGACCCACGCCTCGGCGAACGCCTCGTCGTTGATCAGCCCCAGCTCGGAGAACCGGTCGAGAACCGCCTCCGCGGCCTCCTCAGGGACCTCGCGCTTACGCAGGGCCTCGGCCAGCTGGGCCCGGGTCTTGGGCGCCATCGTGAGCAGACGCAGGCAGATGGCCCGCGCCACGGACTCCGGATCGGCATCCGGCCCGGCTCCGGCAGGGCTGTCGTCGTCCGGCCCGTCAGGCAACCATCCTCGCCCCCGCCGCCCCTTCCCGCCTCTCGCGTTCCGCCGACCCCGCGAGCCCTTCCCACCAGAAGGACCCTCCCCGCCGAACAGCCCCTCTTCCATGAGCGGGCGTGGGCCCTCCTCCCCGGCGAAGGAATCCTCCCTGGCGAATGGGTCCTCCCTGACGAAGGAATCCTCTCCGGCGAAGGAATCCTCCCTGACGAAGGGGTTCTCATCGGCGAAACGGTTCTCCCCGGCGAAAGGAGCCTCGCCAGGGCGACGGTTTTCGCCGTCACCGCCGGGCCGGCTCTCTCCGCTGCGAGGGTTTCGCCGCGCTCGCCGGCGCTTCTCGTCGGACGTGCCTTCGCCGGCTCGCGGGCTCGCTTCCGGCTGTCGGCTCGCCCCCGCCCATCCGGTAGCGCGGTTTCCGGTGCGCCGCGTGGAGCGGCCGCCGAAGCGCTCGTCGGGCACATCAGCGGGCACATCAGCGGGCACATCAGCGGGCGCATCGTCGGTGCGTTCAGTGGGGCGGTCGCCGGAGCGCTCGTCGGGGAGTTCGGTAGCGCGGTCGCGAGGGCGGCGCTTTCTGCCCGTGCGTTTCAGGCCGTCGGCCTGCGGTGTTTCCGCGAACCAGCTGTCGCCGGCCAGCACCTCGGAGTGCCAGCCCTCGCCACCGTAACCGCCGTCACGGGCAGGGGCCCGGGGATTGCGGGCCTCTGCAGGTCTGGGGGGCTCTGGCGGGCCGGGAACGGCGGCGGGCCTGGCGGCGTGGGCACCTGCCGCGGGGACAGGCTCGCCCATCTCGTCGTGGTCTCCTGCGGCGGCCACCTGCTCGGCCGTGTCATCTCGGTCGGCGACGTGGGCTCCGGCGACGTGGGCTCCGGCGACCTGGGCTCCGGCGACCTGGGCTTCGGCGACCTGGGCTCCGGCGCTTCCGGCATCCGGAGCCTCGTGGTGGCCGGAGGGTGGTGGGGCGGGGCGGTGGGCTCGGAGGGTGCGCAGTTCGTCGACCGAGGGCCAGCCGTCCGTGGCCGAGCGGGCCAGGTCGCGTCGCCATGGGGGATTGGAGGGGTTACCCATGAGCCGGACCTTCGGCGCGCGGCCAGGCGCCCCGCCGCCGGAGCGCCTGTGGCCGGGTCGTGTCACTCATGCGGGGTCGGCGATCAGACGTCACCCGGCTTGGGAGTGGACTTGGAGCCGCGGCCGGAAGGCGCGGCCGCCGGGGCCGGGGCGGGAGGTTCGGCGGGGGCGTCGAGCCGCGGGCCCACGCCCAGCTTGTCCTTGATCTTCTTCTCGATCTCGTTGGCCATGTCGGGGTGGTTGCGCAGGAAGTTACGGGCGTTTTCCTTGCCCTGGCCGAGTTGGTCGCCCTCGTACGTGTACCAGGCCCCGGACTTGCGCACGAACCCGTGCTCGACCCCCATGTCGATCAGGCCGCCCTCGCGGGAGATGCCCACGCCGTAGAGGATGTCGAAGTCGGCGACCCGGAACGGCGGGGCCATCTTGTTCTTCACGACCTTGACTCTGGTGCGGTTGCCGACCGCCTCGGTGCCGTCTTTCAGCGTCTCGATGCGGCGGATGTCCATCCGCACGGAGGCGTAGAACTTGAGCGCCTTGCCGCCGGTCGTGGTCTCGGGGCTGCCGAACATGACGCCGATCTTCTCGCGGAGCTGGTTGATGAAGATGGCGGTGGTGCCGGTGGAGCTCAGGGCGCCGGCGACCTTGCGCAGGGCCTGGGACATGAGGCGGGCCTGGAGGCCGACGTGGCTGTCGCCCATCTCGCCCTCGATCTCGGCCTTGGGCACGAGCGCGGCCACGGAGTCGATGACGATGATGTCGACGGCGCCGGACCTGATCAGCATGTCGGCGATCTCGAGCGCCTGCTCGCCCGTGTCGGGCTGGGAGACCAGCAGGGCGTCGGTGTCGACGCCCAGCTTCTTGGCGTATTCGGGGTCGAGGGCGTGCTCGGCGTCGATGAACGCCGCGATGCCGCCGGCGCGCTGGGCGTTGGCCACGGCGTGGAGGGCGATCGTGGTCTTGCCGGACGACTCGGGGCCGTAGATCTCGACGATGCGGCCGCGTGGGAGGCCGCCGATGCCGAGGGCCACGTCAAGCGAGATCGACCCGGTGGGGATCACCTCGATGGGAGCTCGGGCGTCATCGCCCAGGCGCATCACCGAGCCCTTGCCGAACTGCCGCTCGATCTGGGCGAGCGCGGTCTCGAGGGCCTTCTCGCGGTCGTTGATTGCCATGGGAACTCCCCCTGGAGGGTCGTGGTCCGATCAGTCGAGTGAAAGCTACGGCCTGCCACCGACAATTTCTGTGAGCGTCGGGAAAGACGTGGCCCGCCCGGCGAGTCCATCGTAGCCGAACGGCTGTTCGATCACAGCAGGAACACACGGCGACCCGCGTCACGACTTGGGCGCGACGCGGAGGTCGAGCGCCGCGCCGCGCGCGGCCGCGTGGAGCCGCCCGGGGGTGGATGTTGTCAGCCGAGGCGAGCTGGGGAGACTCACTCCAGGGGCGACGGTTGGAGGCGGCGACGTGGCGAGCGGCTACACCGGGGAACGTCGGGCGCACCTGGAGGCCCTCGCCGAGCTGCTGCCCGGTCAGGGGCTGGTGAGCCGCATGGTGGGGCGCGACGATCCGGTGCTGTGGGTGTGGCATCCGCGTACGGGCCGCCAGACGGTCGTCTTCGCCACGCCGTCCGGCAACGGATGGTTGTTCCTGTGGTCGCCGGGCGGGCAGGGCCGGGCGGACGATCTGGCGGGCACGGCCGGCGCGCTCCAGCGCACACTGGGCTCAGCGGAGCCGGGGTGAGACGTCCTCGACCTGGCAGACGGCCCGCCACACGGTCTTGGCGCTCTCGCCGTCGGCCAGCGCCTGCGCGACCGTGCGCCCGCCGAGCGGGGCGAGCACGTAGTCACGGGCCCACGACTCGGCGTACGCCGCACCGAAATGAGCGTTCATCCGTCTCCAGAACTCCGTCAACCGCATGAAATCAAGTATGGAAGCGGGTCAGGTGTGGGTAAGACACGCCCATGGCAAAGACCCCCAAGTCTTCACCCCCGAAGTCAGCCAAGACGAAGGCCCACCGGGCCAGGCGCCGCAGACTGCTGCTCACGCTGCGGCTCACCGTACAGAAGGAGAAGGCGGAGCGTGCGGAGAGGCACGCGGGCATCAGGCAGGAGCCGCGGGCGGGCCGGCCGCGTTCGCGGCGGGCGTCGCGCCGTTAGGGTCACAGCACCCGCGCGCCGTACATCTCACCGAGGTGGTCGGCGAGCAGTTCCAGACGGGCGCCGTCGGGGTCCTTGAAGTAGATGGAGGCGCCGCTCTCGATCTGGTGCGGCACGCCGGCCACCTCCAGCTTCCCGCGCAGCCGCTCCCACGTGGCCGGGTCTACGGAGATCGCGATGTGGTGGAGCCCGCCGAGCACCTCCGCGTACGGGCCGACGTCGAGGCCGGGGAAGTCGAAGAACGCCAGGAGGTTGCCGTGGCCGATGTCGAAGAAGAAGTGGCTGGAGCCCTTGTAGTCGCGGTTCTCGATGATCTCGGTGAGCGGGAACTCCAGGAGGTCCTGGTAGAACGTGATGGTGCGCTCCACATCGGAGGAGATCAACGCGATGTGGTGCAGGCCGCGGGCGCTGCTGGAGGGCCGGCGCGCTAAGACGTGACGCTTCCTGAGTTCGCCACGGCGGGCTTCGATGGCCGCGTAATCAATGGTCACGGTGGCTGTATGTCCGCCAGGGCCGCCCCTCAACCGCGTGCCGGCGACCGAATGCGCTTTCTGTCGGTGCCAGGAGGCAGTATGTGCTGGTGAGCTCGCTAGCCAGGTTCAGCCGGATGACCAGGGAATGGTTCGCCGGAGCCTTCCAAGCTCCCACGTCCGCCCAGGAGGGGGCGTGGGAGTCGATCGCGCGTGGTGACAACACCCTGGTCGTCGCGCCCACGGGGTCGGGCAAGACGCTGGCGGCGTTCCTGTGGTCACTCGACCGGCTCGCCGCCGAGCCCGCCGCGCGCAAGGGCACCCGCGTCCTCTACGTGTCGCCGCTCAAGGCGCTGGCCGTCGACGTCGAGCGCAACCTGCGCGCGCCGCTGGCCGGGCTCAGGCAGACGGCGCGGCGGCTCGGGCTGCCGGTGCCGGAGATCTCCGTGGCGATCCGCTCCGGAGACACGCCGGCGGAAGAACGCAGGCGGTTCGCGGCCAAGCCGTCCGACATCCTGATCACGACGCCCGAGTCGCTCTTCCTGCTGCTCACGAGCCAGGCGCGGGAGGCGTTGCGCGGAGTCGAGACGGTGATCGTCGACGAGGTCCACGCGGTCGCGGCCACCAAGCGGGGCGCGCATCTGGCGCTCACCCTGGAGCGGCTCGACGCGCTGCTGGAGCGGCCGGCGCAGCGGATCGGGCTGTCGGCGACGGTGCGGCCGGTGAGCGAGGTGGCGGCGTTCCTGGGCGGGCCGCGGCCGGCCGCGGTGGTGCAGCCGCCGTCGGAGAAGCGCATCGAGGTGGAGGTCGTCGTCCCGGTCGAGGACATGACGGAGGTCGACGGCGCCCCCGAGGAGGAGCCGGCGAGCCGGTCGATCTGGCCGCACGTGGAGGACCGCCTGTTCGACCTGATCGGGGAGCACAGCTCGACGATCGTGTTCGCCAACTCCAGGAGGCTGGCCGAGCGGCTGTGCACGCGCCTCAACGAGCTGGCCTACGAACGCGCCCGCGCCGACGCGCTGGAGGGCGTCGACCTGTCGATCTGGGAGACTCCGGCCGAGCCGGCGTCGGAGCCGCCCAAGCGCGCGCCCGCCGAGATGATGGCGCAGGCGGGCGCGAGCAAGGGGGTCATGGCGGAGATCGTCCGCGCCCATCACGGCTCCGTCTCCAAGGAGGAGCGGGCGCAGATCGAGGAGGCGCTCAAGTCGGGCCGGCTGCCGGCCGTGGTCGCCACGTCCAGCCTGGAGCTGGGCATCGACATGGGGGCGGTCGACCTGGTCGCGTGCGTGGAGGCCCCGCCGAGCGTGGCCAGCGGGCTGCAGCGCATCGGCCGGGCCGGTCACCAGGTGGGCGCGGTGTCCAAGGGCGTGATCTTCCCTAAATACCGTGGCGACCTGGTGCAGACCGCCGTGGTGGCCGAGCGGATGAAGAACGGCCAGATCGAGGAGCTGCGCTATCCGCGCAACCCGCTCGACGTGCTGGCGCAGCAGATCGTGGCGATGACGGCGCTCGACGAGTGGACCGTCGACGAGCTGGAGGCGGTGGTCAGGCGCGCGGCACCCTACGCCACGCTGCCGCGCGGCGGGCTGGAGGCCACGCTCGACATGCTGGCCGGCCGCTATCCGAGCGAGGAGTTCGCCGAGCTGCGCCCCCGCATCGTGTGGGACCGCGTCACCGGCGCGCTCCAGGGCCGGCCGGGTGCGCAGCGGCTGGCGGTGACCAACGGCGGCACCATCCCCGACCGCGGCCTGTTCGGCGTCTACCTCGTCGGCGAGCGGGCGTCCCGGGTGGGCGAGCTGGACGAGGAGATGGTCTACGAGTCGCGGGTGGGCGACGTGTTCGTGCTGGGCGCGACGTCGTGGCGGATCGAGGACATCACGACAGACCGGGTGCTGGTCTCGCCCGCGCCGGGGCAGCCGGGCAAGCTGCCGTTCTGGCACGGCGACGCGCCGGGGCGGCCGGCCGAGCTGGGGCGGGCGATCGGCACGTTCCTGCGGGAGCAGGCCAAGGGCGGCTCCACGGAGCGGATGAGGGCGGCGGGGCTCGACGAGTTCGCCGCCGGCAACCTGCTGGCGTACCTGGAGGAGCAGCGGCAGGCCACCGGCTACGTCCCCGACGACCGCACCCTCCTGGTCGAGCGCTTCCACGACGAGCTGGGCGACTGGCGGGTGGTGATCCACTCCCCCTACGGCGCGCGGGTGCACGCCCCGTGGGCGCTGGCGATCAACCGGCGGCTGCGCGAGCGCTACGGCGTCGACGTGCAGGCCGTCCACTCCGACGACGGGATCGTGCTGCGCATCCCCGACACGCTGGCCGAGGCGCCGACCGACGTGGCCGCGTTCGACCCGGAGGAGATCGAGCAGGTCGTCACCGAGGAGCTCGGCGGGTCGGCCATGTTCGCCTCCCGGTTCAGGGAGTGCGCGGGGCGGGCGCTGCTGCTGCCGCGCCGCACGCCGGGCCGGCGCAGCCCGCTGTGGCAGCAGCGGCAGCGGGCCGCCCACCTGCTGGGCGTGGCGTCGCAATACGCGTCGTTCCCGATCGTGCTGGAGACGATGCGCGAGTGCCTGCAGGACGTCTTCGACGTGCCGGGGCTGGTGCGGCTCATGCGCGACATCGCGGCGCGGCGGGTGCGGGTGGTGGAGGTGGAGACCTCGCAGGCCTCGCCGTTCGCGGCCTCGCTGCTGTTCCACTACGTGGGCGCGTTCATGTACGAAGGCGACGCCCCGCTCGCCGAGCGGCGGGCGCAGGCGTTGGCCCTCGACACCTCCCTGCTGGCCGAGCTGCTCGGCCAGGCCGACCTGCGCGAGCTGCTCGATCCCGACGTGATCGCCGACACCGAGCGCGAGCTGGCCCGGCTCGACCGGCCGCTGCGCGACGTCGAAGATCTCGCCGACCTGCTGCGTTCGCACGGCCCGCTGTCGGCGCTCGACGTCAGCGTGCGCGGCGGCGACCCGGCCTGGCCGGCGGAGCTGGAGCGGGCGCGGCGGGCGATCAGGGTGCGCGTCGCGGGCGAGGAGCAGTGGGCGGCGATCGAGGACGCGGCGCGGATGCGCGACGCGCTGGGCGCGCCGCTGCCCGTGGGGGTGCCGCACGTGTTCCTGGAGCCGGTGGCCGACCCGCTGGCCGACCTGGTGGCGCGCCACGCCCGCACCCGCGGCCCCTTCCATGCCGGTACGGCCGCCGCCCGGTTCGGGCTCGGCGCGGCCGTGGTTACCGACGCGTTGCGGCGGCTGGCGGCGTCCGGGCGGGTCGTGAGCGGGGAGTTCCGGCCCGGCGGCCGGGGCGAGGAGTGGTGCGACGCCGGGGTGCTGCGGATGTTGCGCCGCAGGTCGCTGGCCCGGTTGCGGAAAGAGGTCGAGCCGGTCGCGCCCGAGACGCTGGCCGCGTTCCTGCCCGCCTGGCACGGCATCACAGGCGGCGCCGCCGCCGGCCCGGCGGGCGGCGGGGCGGGGGCGGCGCGGGCGATGGACGCGCTGGTTCGTTCCGTCGAGCAGCTTCAAGGCGCGGCCGTGCCCGCCTCGGCGCTGGAGACGCTGGTGTTGCCGGCGCGGGTGCCGGGGTACCATCCGGCGCTGCTCGACGAGCTGACCTCCTCCGGTGAGGTGATGTGGGCCGGTCAGGGGTCGTTGCCCGGCGGCGACGGCTGGGTCTCGCTCTACTTCGCCGACACCGCGCCGCTGCTGATGCCCGAGCCCGGCGAGATCACGCTGACGCCGGTCCACGAACGCGTGCTGGAGCTGCTGGGCGGCGGCGGCGCGCTGTTCTTCCGCGGCATCTCCGACCAGCTCGGCGCGCTCGACGACCAGACACTGGTCGCCGCGCTTTGGGACCTGGTGTGGTCGGGGCGCGTGTCCGGCGACACGCTGGCGCCGCTGCGGGCCACCCTCGGCACCGGCCGTCCCGCGCACCGGCCGCCGACGACCCGGCGGCGCCGGGCGGTGCTGCCGAGCAGGAGCGGGCCGCCGACCGTGGCCGGCCGCTGGTGGCTGCTGCCCGGCCCGGCCGCCGACGCCGCCCATCGCGCCCAGGCCCAGGCCGAGGTGCTGCTCGACCGCCACGGGGTGGTGACCAGGGGCGCGGTGACGTCCGAGCGGCTGCCGGGCGGGTTCACGCCCGTTTACCAGGTGTTGCGGGCGTACGAGGAGAGTGGGCGGTGCCGCCGGGGCTACTTCGTCGAGGGGCTCGGGGGCGCGCAGTTCGCCCTGCCGGGCGCGGTGGACCGGATGCGCGCCATGGCCCCCGGCATCGCCCCGGCCGGTGGTGAGGAGGCGCCCGCGCTGGAGGCGGAGGGGCCGGGCGGTGGCGGGGGTGGCGCCTTTGGCGGCGGAACTGGCGGCGGAACTGGCGGCCGACCTGGTGGGTGGGGGCGCGGTGACGCCGGTGGGGCGGGGCGGCGGGCTGTGGTGCTGGCCGCCGCCGACCCGGCCAGCCCGTACGGCGCCGCGCTCCCCTGGCCCCAGCATCCCGGGGACGTCGCCCACAAACCGGGCAGGAAGGCCGGTGCCCTGGTCGTGCTCGTCGACGGCCACCTGATCCTGTACGTCGAGCGCGGCGGCAAGACGCTGCTGTCGTTCGCCGACGACGACCGGCTGCGTCCCGCGGTGGACGCGCTGGCCCTCGCCGTACGCGACGGCGCGCTCGGAAAGCTCACGGTCGAGCGCGCCGACGGCGCCTCGATCATCGATTCGCCCCTGGCGGCGGCCCTGGAGGCGGCCGGCTTCCACCCGACCCCGCGGGGGCTCCGGATCCGCGCCTGACAGCGGCCCGGAAATGCGTACTTAACAGATAAAAGTAACGAACCGCAAGTGAAATGTAAGGTCTTGTATACAGTCTCCTAAATGCTCCCCCTGGAGGCACCATGAGACCGTCCCCCAGGCTCGTCGCGGCGCTCGCCGCCCTCCCCCTCGCCCTGACCGCCTGCGGCGGGGGTGGCGGCGGTGGCTCGAACAGCACGCCCGCGGCTCCCTCCGGCATCGCCGCCGCCTCGGCCGACAACCGTCCCGTCAAGGCCGGCGGCACGCTCAACGTCGCGCTCAACGCCGATCCCGACGTCCTCGACCCGAGCATCGCGACCACGCTGGTGGGCCGCGAGGTGTTCGCCAACATGTGCGAGAAGCTCTACGACATCGACGCCCGCTCCGCGCTGGTCCCGCAGCTGGCCGCCGCCCTGCCGGCGGTGTCCGGCGACGGCAAGGAGGTGACCATCAGGCTACGGACGGGCCTGCGGTTCAACGACGGCTCGCCGCTCGACGCCGAGGCGGTCAAGAAGTCCCTGGACCGGCACCGTACGTGGGAGAAGTCCGCGCGCAAGGCCGACCTGGCGGCGGTGTCGCGAGTCACCGTGGTCGACCCGGCCACGGTCAAGCTCACGCTGTCGCAGGCGTTCACGCCGCTGACCGCCCAGCTCGCCGACCGCGCGGGCATGATCATGTCGCCGGCGGCGCTCGACTCGGCCGGCGACAACTTCGGCGCGAGCCCGGTGTGCGTGGGCCCGTTCCGGTTCGTCAGCCGGACGTCCGGGAGCCAGATCGTGCTGGAGAAGGCGCCCGACTACCATGACGCCGCCAAGGTCAAGCTCGACCGGCTGGTTTACAAGATCATCGTAGACCCCAACGTCCGGGCCGCGAACCTCAAGTCCGGCGACGTGGACGTGGCCGACCAACTCGCCACGACCACGGTCAGGGGCGTGCAGAGTGACCCCAACCTCACGGTGGTCTCGGGCGGCGGCCTCGGGTACTTCGGCATCACGATCAACACCGGGAACGCCGGCGGCTCCACCGAGGAGCCGGGCCCGGTGAACACCGCCCTGGCCCGCAGCCCGCAGCTGCGCGAGGCGTTCGAGCTCTCCCTCGACCGCGACGTGATCAACCGGACGGTCTACAACGGCCTGTACGAGGTGGACTGCTACCCCGTACCGCTGGACAGCCCCTTCCGGGCCCCGAACCTGACCTGTCCCAAGCGCGACGTGGCGAGGGCCAAGCAGCTCGTGCAGGCCAGCGGCGTCCGGACGCCCGTCCCGGTGCGGCTCACCACCCCCAACGACGCCACCAACATCCGCCTGGCGCAGGTCATCCAGCAGATGACCAAGGAGGCGGGCTTCGACGTGAGCGTGCAGACCGCCGAGTTCGTCAGCACGCTGGAGCAGGGCCAGAGCGGCACGTTCGACATCATGCTCAACGGCTGGTCGGGCCGCGTGGACCCGGACGGCAACCTGACGAACCTGGTCACCACCGGCGGCAGCAACAACTACAGCGGCATGTCGGATCCCGGCATCGACGACCCGATCAAGCAGGCCGCCGCCGAGTCGGACCCGGCCAGGCGGGCCGAACTCTACGCGTCGGCCATGCGCAAACTCGCCGAGATCAGAGGAATCCTCTACCTGTACCACAACAAGTACTACCTGGGTATGAAGAAGACTGTCGCCGGCGTCCAGTACTTCAAGGACGGCCTGCCGCGCTTCGTGACCGCCGGGTTCGCAGCGTGATGCTCTGGTTCATCCTCCGGCGTTGCGGGTCGGCGGTGATCGTGCTGTTCCTGGCGAGCGTCCTGATCTTCCTGGGGATCAGGGCGCTGCCGGGCGATCCCGCCACGGTCATGGCGGGCGAGGAGGCCTCGCCCGCCGTGGTCGCGGCCATCCGCGCGGAGTTCGGCCTGGACCAGCCGCTGCCCGCCCAGTACGTCGGCTACGTCACCCAGACCTTGACCGGCAACCTCGGCCGTTCCACCCAGGACCAGCTCCCGGTGCTCGACATCATCGTCGAGCGGTTGCCGGTGACGCTGGAGCTGTCGGCCCTGGCCATGCTCATCGCCGTCGTGATCGGCGTGGGCGCCGGCATCGTGGCCGCCGTCCGCCGCGGCGGGCTCGCCGACTACGTGGCCACCGGGTTCGGGCTGGCCGGGCTGTCGGTGCCGCACTTCTGGCTGGGGCTGCTCGGCATCCTGCTGTTCGCGGTCACCTGGCGGGTGCTGCCCGCCTCCGGGTACGTCCCCTTCACCGAGGACCCCGCCGCGAACCTGCAGCGCATGATCCTGCCCGCGCTCGTGCTCGGCACCGGCTTCGCCGCGATCATCATGCGACAGACCCGCTCGGCCATGCTGGGCGCGCTGTCGTCCGACTACGTCAGGACCGCCAGGTCGAAGGGCCTGTCGGAGGTCAAGGTGGTGGGCGCGCACGCGTTGCGCAACAGCCTGACGACCGTGGTCACCGTGCTCGGCCTGCAGCTCGGCGCGCTCATCAGCGGCGCGGTGGTGACCGAGCAGATCTTCGTGATCCCCGGCTTCGGCAAGCTGACCGTCGACGCCGTGCTGACCAGGAACTACCCGGTCATCCAGGCCGTCGTGCTGGTCACGGTGACCGGCTACGTGCTGGTCAACCTGCTCGTCGACATCGCGTACGCGTTCCTCAACCCGCGCATCAGGCTCTCGGGGGTCGCCCGTGACTGATCTGAGGAGATTGTGGCGGCGCTTCCGCAGGCGGCCGATGCCGATGGCGGGGCTGGCGCTGGTGGCCGGGTTCCTGCTGCTGGCGCTGGCCGGGCCGCTGGTGACCGGCGACCCGGCCGCGCAGGACTACCTCGTCACGCTGGCGCCGCCGTCGCCGGCGCACCCGATGGGCACCGACGATCTGGGCCGGGACGCCTTCGCCAGGATCGCGCACGGCGCGCAGGTCTCCCTCCAGGCCGGCGTGCTGTCCACGCTGCTGGCGATGGCCGTGGGCATCCCGATCGGGCTGGTCGCCGGGTTCTACCGGCGCTGGCTGGACCCGGTCGTGATGCGGCTGGTGGACGTGACGCTGGCGTTCCCGTTCCTGGTGTTCGCCGTGGGCCTGGCGGCGATCATCGGACCGTCGCTGAGGGGTGTGGTGCTGGCGCTGGGCTTCGCGCAGCTGCCGGCCGTCGTCCGGATCACGCGCGGCGAGGTGCTGGCCGTCAGGGAGATGGACTACGTGGCCGCGGCCATCGCCGACGGCGCCGGCGACGCGCACCTGATCTTCCGGTACGTGCTCCCGAACTGCGCCAGCCCGCTCATCGTGCAGGCCACGGTGGCGATCCCGGCGGCCGTCATCGGCGAGTCGACGCTGTCGTTCCTGGGCCTCGGCGTGCAGCCGCCGACGCCGTCATGGGGCGTGATGCTGACGACCGCCCAGCAGTACCTGGGCGACGCGCCCTGGCTGGCGGTCTGGCCGGGGGTGATGATCGCGCTGTCCACGCTCGGGTTCAACCTGCTCGGCGACGGCCTGCGGGACGTGCTGGACCCGAGGAGCTTCCGATGAGCCTGCTGGAGATCACCGATCTGACGGTCTCGTTCGACACCGAGGACGGCCTGGTGCAGGCGGTCAGGGACGTGTCGCTGACGCTGGAGGAGGGCGAGATCCTGGCGCTGTGCGGCGAGTCCGGCTGCGGCAAGACGGTCACCGCGATGTCGGTGCCCCGGCTGCTGCCGCCGGACACCACCCGCCTGACGGGGTCGGTCCGGCTGGCCGGGCGCGAGCTGACCACGCTGCCGGAGGCGGAGCTGCGGCACGTCCGCGGCAAGGACGTCTCGGTCGTCTTCCAGGAGCCGATGACCTCGCTCAACCCGTCCTTCTCCGTCGGCTACCAGATCATCGAGGTGCTGCGCCGGCACGAGCGGCTGCCCCGGCGGGCCGCCCGCGAGCGGGCCGAGGAGCTGCTGGAGCTGGTCGGCATCCCGGCGCCGCGGCGGCGCATGGACGAGTACCCGCACCAGCTGTCCGGCGGCATGCGCCAGCGGGTGATGATCGCGATCGCGGTGGCCTGCTCGCCGCGGGTGCTGATCGCCGACGAGCCCACGACGGCGCTCGACGTGACCATCCAGGCCGGCGTCCTGGACGTGTTCCGCGACCTGCGCGACCGGCTCGGCACGGCGATCATCCTGATCACGCACGACCTGGGCGTGGTGGCCGACATCGCCGACCGCGCCGTGGTCATGTACGCCGGCCGCGCCGTCGAGCAGGCCACGGTGACCCAGCTGTTCGCCCGGCCGCGGCACCCGTACACGGTGGGGCTGATGAGGGCGCTGCCGACGGCGGCGGTGGGCGGGCGGCTGGCGGAGATCCCCGGCATGGTCCCCTCGCCGCTGTCCGACCCGCAGGAGTGCGCCTTCCAGGCGCGCTGCCCGCGGGCGCAGCCCGACTGCCGGTCGCTCAGGCCGGTGCTGGAGGAGCACGCGCCCGGCCACCTGGCGGCCTGTTTCCACCCGGGAGGCGAGCGGTGATACTGCGCATCGACGACCTGGTCAAGCACTACGGCCCCGTGCGGGCCGTGGACGGGCTGTCGCTGGAGATCGGCCAGGGCGAGGTGCTCGGGCTGGTCGGCGAGTCCGGCAGCGGCAAGTCCACGGTCGGCAGGTGTGTGCTGCGGCTGACCAGACCCACGGCCGGCCGGATCGAGCTGGACGGACGCGACATCACGCACCTGTCGCGGCGGGCCATGCGGCCGCTGCGCAGGGACGTGCACATCGTGTTCCAGGACCCCTACTCCTCGCTCAACCCGCGCTTCACCATCGGCAGGATCGTCGGCGAGCCGCTGCTCAGGCATCGGGTGACCGACCGGCGCGAGGTCGCCGGGCGGGTCGCGGCGATGCTGGAGAAGGTGGGGCTGCGCGCGGAGATGCGCACGCGCTACCCGCACGAGCTGTCCGGCGGGCAGCGGCAGCGGGTGGGCCTGGCCCGGGCGCTCATCCTGGAGCCGAAGCTGGTGGTGGCCGACGAGCCGGTGTCGGCGCTCGACGTGTCGGTGCAGGCTTCGGTGCTCAACCTGATCAGCGACCTGCAGCGGGACATGGGGTTCTCGTGCCTGTTCATCACCCATGACCTGTCGGTCGTGGAGTTCCTGGCCGACCGGGTGGCGGTCATGTACCTGGGCCGGATCGTGGAGTCGGGGCCGACGGCGGAGATCTTCGCGCGGCCTCGGCACCCGTACACGCAGGCGCTGCTGTCGGCGGCGCCGGTCGCCGACCCCGTACGGCAGCGGGAGCGGCGCCGGATCGTGCTCGGCGGCGACGTGCCGAGCCCCGTCGACCCGCCGTCCGGGTGCCGGTTCCACACCCGGTGCCCGCTGGCGTACGAGGAATGCCGGACCCACGAGCCGCCCCTGCACGATCCCCGCGCGAACGGCCATCCGGCCGCGTGCCACCTGGTCACGGCTGACCGCGTCCCCGACGCGACCCGATAGAAGGCGACCCGATAGGAGACATCGTGTTCACCACCAGGCCCGAGCTGACGGGCGACTTCGGCATGGTCGCCGGCACCCACTGGCTGGCCTCGGCCACCGGCATGAGCGTGCTCGAACGCGGCGGCAACGCCTTCGACGCGGCCGTGGCCGCCGGGTTCGTGCTGCAGGTCGCCGAGCCGCACCTGAACGGACCCGGCGGCGAGGTGCCGATCCTGCTGTGGAGCGAGGCCGAGCAGAAGGTGTCGGTCGTGTGCGGGCAGGGCGTGGCGCCCGCCGCGGCCACCATCGACCGCTTCGAGGAGCTGGGCCTGGACCTCGTGCCCGGCACCGGGCTGCTGGCGGCGACCGTGCCGGGCGCGTTCGGCGGGTGGCTGCTCATGCTGGAGCGCTGGGGCACCTGGCGGCTGGCCGACGTGCTCGCGCCCGCCATCCACTACGCCGAGCGCGGCATCCCCGTGCTGGAGCGCATCGCGGCCACGATCGAGTCCGTCAAGGGCATGTTCACCGCCGACTGGCCCACGTCGGCGGCCACCTGGCTGCCCGGCGGCGGCGTGCCCGCGCCGGGGTCGAGGCTGGCCAACCCGGCGCTGGCCGCCACCTACCGGAGGGTCGTCGCCGAGGCCGAGGCCGCGTCGGCGACCCGCGAGGGGCAGCTCGCCGCCGCCCGCACGGCGTGGTACGAGGGTTTCGTCGCCGAGGCGATCGCCGGGTTCAGCGCCAAGACCGCCTGGCGGGACAGCTCCGGCGAGGTGCACGGCGGGCTGCTCACCGGCGACGACCTGGCCGGCTGGTCGGCGTCCGTCGAGGAGCCGGCCACGTACGACTACCGCGGCCACACCCTGTGCAAGACCGGGCCGTGGGGGCAGGGGCCGGTGTTCCTGCAGCAGCTCGCCCTCCTCGACGGCTTCGACCTAGACGCGATGGGCTACCTGAGCGCCGACTACGTCCACACCGTGACCGAGGTCGCCAAGCTGGCCTTCGCCGACCGCGAAGCCTGGTACGGCGACGCCGGCGCGCCCGTGTCCGACCTGCTCGGGGCGACGTACAACGCGGGGCGGCGGGCGCTGGTCGGCGTCGAGGCCAGCCTGGAGCTGCGCCCCGGCGCGCCCGGCGGCCGCCCGCCGCGGCTGCCCCGCTACCCGGCGCCCGGCAGCGTGGGCGGCGCGCCCGGCCTGTCCGGGGCGCGGGCGCCGCAGGGCGTGGGCGAGCCGACCGTCGGCGGCGTGGGCCAGGCGGACCAGATCGTCGCCGCCGACGGGTCCGTCCGCGGGGACACCTGCCACGTGGACGTGGTGGACCGCTGGGGCAACATGGTGTCGGCCACGCCGAGCGGCGGCTGGCTGCAGAGCTCGCCGACCATCCCCGAGCTGGGGTTCTGCCTGGGCACGCGGGCGCAGATGTTCTGGCTGCAGGACGGCCTGCCCGCGTCGCTGCGGCCGGGGGCGCGGCCGCGTACGACGCTGTCGCCGTCGCTCGCGCTCAGGGACGGGCGGCCGTGGCTGGCGTTCGGCACCCCGGGCGGCGACCAGCAGGACCAGTGGAGCGTGAACTTCTTCCTCGCCGTCGTGCACGGGCGGCTCAACCTGCAGGAGGCCATCGACGCGCCGATGTTCCACTCCGAGCACTTCCCCAGCTCGTTCTACCCGCGCGGGGCCCGCCCCGGCGTCCTCCACGTCGAGGACCGCCTCGACCCGGCGGTGATCGCGGAGCTGCGGCGGCGCGGTCACGAGGTGGAGGCGCAGGACGGGTGGACGCTGGGCCGGCTGAGCGCCGTGGCCAGGGACGGCGGCTTCCTCAAGGCCGCCGCCAACCCGCGCGGCGCCCAGGGGTACGCCGCCGGCCGCTGACCTACGCCACGGTGGCCTCGATCAGGTCGTCCACCACCTCGGCCAGGTCGTTGTCCCTGGAGTGCACGCGGCGCTGGCGCATCGCCCCCGAGCCCCTGCGGAGCAGCCGGTCCAGGCCGTGGGTGACGTACGCCAGGTCGCCGGCCGCGGCCAGCGCCGGGCGCACGTGCTCAAGCAGCCGCCCGGCCAGCACCGGGGCCGGCACGAGCGTGCCGTGCCACATGTCGAGGCTGTCGCCGAGCAGGCCGTCGCGGGCCGCCCGCCAGTAGGCGGCCCGCACCACCTCCGACGGCACCGGTAAGCCGCGGTCACCTTCCTTGACCGCTTCCAGTGCCGTCACCACCAGGCCGCGGACGAGCCCGATCAGGGTGAGGCTGTCGCGCACGTCGAGCGGCACGTCCGCCACCCTGACCTCGACCGTGGGCAGGGTGGGCGACGGGCGGGCGTCCCAGTAGACGGTCTTGGGGTCCATCAGCGCGCCCGACTCGGCCAGCGCGCGCAGCGCCCGCTCGTAGTCCTCGTACGACGGGAAGTACGGCGGCGCCCCCGACACCGGCCAGCGCCCCCAGGTGATCACCCGCCAGGAGGCGTACCCGGTGTCGCGGCCGGCGAAGAACGGCGAGTTCGCGGCCAGCGCGATCAGCGTCGGCAGCCAGGGCCGCAGGTGGTTGCCGACGTAGACGGCGTGCTCGCGGTCCGGCACGTCCACGTGCACGTGCAGGGCGCAGATGGTGAGCTCGTCCTGGAGCGCGCGGTAGAGCGACCTGCCCCGCAGGTAACGGTGCTCCTGGGTGAGCGGCGGCGAGGCGACGTCGCCCAGCACGGGGATGCCGCTCGCGACGACCGCCAGCCCGCGCGCCCGGGCCGCGCTCGCCACCTCCTTCCGCACCGTACGCAGCCGCGCGCCCAGCTCGCCGAGTTCGGCCGAAGGCGGCGTACGGGCCTCCACCTGGAATCTGGTGATCTCGTGCACCACGTCGAGTACGCCCCCGGCCTCGGCCAGGACGTCTGCCGCTCGGGGGACGACGTGGCGGGTGCGGGGATCGACGACGAGGTATTCCTCTTCGATCCCGATCAGCGGAACCATGCCAACACCTCGTTGGGGAGTCCATCGCCGTTCCTTGAGACCGAGCGGGGAGCGGCGCCCTTGCCCAGGCCCCTTGCCCGAACGGACGCCCCGAACGGCGCCGGGCGTCCTGGTCCTGGTGTTCCCGCCGCGTCCCCGCAGCACGCCTCTGGTGAGTGGTACGGGTCCGCGGGGACAGGTCGGCGCGCTCCGCGCGACGGAGTCCTGCAGCGCGGTCGTGAACACGGCTCACACGGTGTCGGAGAAGACCTGCTCGCGGGCCTGTTCCAGAGCGGCGACCAGGGCGCCGCGCAGCACGGGGTTCCCGGCCACGCCGGTGGTGACCACGGTCGGCCGCGACGGGCAGACCTTGGCCACCGCTTCCTCGACCCGGGCGGCCAGCTCGGGCCCGCCGGCGCGGCCGACGTCGCCGGCGAGCACGATGAGCCCGGGGTCGAGCACGACGGTGACGGCCGCGACGCCGACGGCCAGGCGGGCGGCGACCGCGTCGAGGAAGGCGCCCCGGCCCTCGGCCACGGCCAGGCGTACGAGCTCGGCGCTCGACCGGGCGCTCAGCCCGTGCCGCCTGGCCAGCCCGTCGAGCGCGGCCTGGCCGACGAGCCGCTGGTAGGAGCCTGACTGCGGCTGGGTGACGTCGGCGGGCAGCGGCTCACCGGGAACGGGCAGCCAGCCGATCTCGCCCGCGCCGCCGGAGATGCCGCGGTGCAGCCGGCCGCCGAGCATGACGCCGAGCCCCTGGCCGACACCCGTCCAGATGACCACGAAGTCGTCCAGGCCGGCGGCGGCGCCGTGGCGGTGCTCGGCGAGGGCGACGAGGTTGACGTCGTTCTCGATGGCGACGGAGGCGCCGAGGGTGGTGCGGAGGCTGGCCAGCACGCCGGCGTGCCAGGCGGGCAGGTCGTAGGAGAAGCGCACGTCGCCGGTGGCCGGGTCGACGACGCCGCGGGTGCCGATGACCAGCGACCGCAGCTGCGGCATGGTGATCATCGCGGAGGCGCAGGCCCGGAGTACGGCGTCGTGGACGGTGGTGACGGGGTCGGTGCCGTCGGCGGGGTCGACCAGGACTTCGACCACGATCCGGCCTGTGATGTCGGCCACACCGACGGTGATGGACTCGGGCAGGACCTCCAGGCCGGCGACGTGCGCGCTGGAGGGGACGACGCCGTACAGGGCGGCGCTGGGACCGCGGCCGCCGGCCCGCTCGCCGGCGACTTCGACGAGTCCCCTTTCCTCCAGTCTGGACAGGAGCTGTCCTGCGGTTACCTTGGAGAGCCCGGTGCGTTCACCCAGTTCAGCTCGCGTGAGCGGACCTTCGGAGAGGAGGAGTTCGAGGGCCGCCCGATCGTTCAGGCGGCGCAACAGCCTCGGGACCCCCGGGTTCCGTGTCACAGACCCTCTCCCCTCTCGTCACGATCCGCTAACGCCGGTTTCTTTTAAGAAAGTTTCTTGTTAGTTTAGCACCACTCAAGACTGACGATCAGCCAGGTGCGGACCGCAGGCCCGGCACCCGATGAGCGCAGAACCCGACGCGATTTGCCGGGAAGGGAGAACGCTAGTGAGGATCGCGAAGATCACGGCCACTACGGTCACCACGGCCGCCCTGGCCCTGGGCCTGGCCGCATGCGGCTCCAGTGGTGGCAGCACACCGGAACCCCAGGCCTCGGCCACGGCCTCCGGCCCCGCGGGGGCGGGCCAGACCATCACCGTGTGGCGGCTGGGCGACCCGAACGAGAAGGTCCAGAAGTACATGGACGACCTGGTGGCCGCCTTCAAGACCCGGACGGGCGCCGAGGTCAAGGTCGAGTGGATCCCCTGGACGCAGATCAACGACAAGTGGACCACCGCAGCCGCCGGCGGCCAGGGCCCCGACGTCACCGAGATCGGCAACACCCAGGTGCTGGAGTGGCAGTCGCAGGACGCGCTGCTGCCGATCACCGACGCCGTCAAGGCCAGCGCCGACTTCCAGCAGATCCCGCAGAACCTGTGGAGCTACGAGACCGTGGACGGCGAGATCTACGCGGCCCCGTGGGCCGGCGGCACCCGCGCCGTGCTCTACCGCAAGGACTGGTTCGACGATCTCGGCATCCAGGTGCCGAAGACATGGGACGAGATGGTGGAGGCGGCCAAGAAGATCGTCACCGACAAGGGCAAGGACGTCGACGGCTTCGCGTTCGTGGGCGGTACCGACGCCAACTACTCGCTGTCGCCGTTCGTCTGGTCGGCCGGCGGCGAGTTCGCCGTCCAGGAGAGCGGCGCGTGGGTCGGCAAGCTCACCGACCCCGCCTTCAAGGAGGGCTTCCAGTTCTACACCGACCTCGTGGCCAAGCACGGGGTCAACGCCAAGTCGCGGCTGAACCTGGCCACCGACGCCATCCGCACCCGCTTCTCCAACGGCAAGGTCGGCATGTACATCACGGCTCCGTGGGACATCGCCACCATCAAGGAGGAGAGCAACGGGAAGATGAAGGACGACCAGATGGGCTTCTTCACCATCCCGGGCAAGGACGGCCAGCCGGCCCCCGCCTTCCAGGGCGGCAATGACATCGCCGTCTGGAAGGACACCAAGAACCCCGACCTCGCCAAGGAGTTCGTCAAGCTGGCGGCGGGCAAGGAGTTCGGCACCCGCTACGCCCTTGAGGGCGGTCTTCTGCCGTACTACGCCGACGGGCTGCAGCAGCTGGCCGGCGACCCGATGAACGCGCCGTTCGCCAGCGCCTTCACCCGGGCCCGCGGGTTCCCCAACGACGCCAACTGGAACGAGGCCAGCGAGACCAAGGCCGTGATCCAGAACGCCGCCAGGGCCGTCATCGAGGGCAAGAAGGACGTCGACACCGCCCTCGCCGACGCCAACAAGGAACTCGAAGAGATTCTCAACCAGTAGCCATGACGCAGACGTCAACGATCGTCCGGGGCGGCGGCAAGCGCGCCGCCCCGCGGCGGCGCCATCGGGACCCCCACAGGCGCAGCGGAATGCCGCCCCGCCTCATCCCGTACGCGCTGCTGCTGCCGGGGCTTGTGGTCATCGCGGGCCTCCTGCTCTACCCGTTGGTCCAGATGGCGGTGATGTCGACCCAGAAGGTGGGCATCAGGGAGATCCGCGGCGCCTCGGAGCCGGCGAGCGTCGGCTTCGACAACTACACGAAAGTCCTCGACAACGACCTGTTCTGGTCGTCGCTGCGGAACTCGGTGGTGTTCGCGTTCTTCGCCGTGACGCTCACCCTGGTGCTCGGCACCCTCGTCGGCCTGCTGATCCAGCGCCTCGGCCCGAAGATGTCGAAGCTCGTCGTCATCGGCATCATGGCCGCGTGGGCGGTGCCGCCGGTGGCGGTCGGGGTGATCTGGCGCTGGCTCGCCGACGCCGACGCCGGCATCGTCAACTGGGCTCTGAACGTCCTGCCCGACGCCCTGTCCCAGGCCCTCTTCGGCCGCTCCGACTGGACCGGCCACCCCTGGCTGAACGACGCGCTGAGCATCTACGTCATCCTCACCATCGCCGTCGTGTGGGCGTCGTACCCGTTCATCGCGGTGTCGGTGCTGGCCGGTCTGAAGAGCATCCCCGGCGAGCTGTACGAGGCCGCCAAGGTCGACGGCGCGAGCGGCCCCAGGATCTTCCGGAAGATCACCTTCCCCATGCTGAAGCCGGTCTTCTCGGTGCTGCTGGTGCTGTCGATCATCTGGGACTTCAAGGTCTTCAACCAGCTCTACATCCTGGCCGGCGGCCCCACCAACCGCGAGGCCTACAACCTGTCCCTGTACGCCTACGCGGAGGCATTCCGCAGCCCGCCGAAGATGGGCTCGGGAGCCGCCATCGCCGTGGTGCTCACCCTGATCCTGCTCATGATCACGTTCGTGTACGTCCGGCAGATCGTCCGGCAGGAGGACCTGCGATGAAGCCGCTGACCAGGCGCAAGCTCACCACGTGGGCGCTCAACACCACCGGGATCGTCGTCTTCCTGGTCACCGTCTTCCCCGTCTACTGGATGGTGGCGACGGCGTTCAAGAGCAACAGCCAGATCTTCACCACCGACTTCATCCCGTTCCCCACCGAACCCACCCTCGCCCACCTGGAACGGGTCTTCGACAAGGGCGTGGCGGGCAACTCGATCTGGCTCTACATGCGCAACAGCCTGATCGTGGCGGGCTTCACCGTGGTGATCGGGTCGGTGTTCGCGCTGCTGGCGGCCACCGCGATCGCCCGCTTCCGGTTCAAGGGGCGCATGCCGTTCCTGATCCTGCTGCTGATCGT
Source organism: Nonomuraea sp. (assembly GCA_036276095.1). Lineage (GTDB taxonomy): Bacteria > Actinomycetota > Actinomycetes > Streptosporangiales > Streptosporangiaceae > Nonomuraea. The sequence goes on from DASUCK010000220.1 coordinate 33,320, forward strand.
GCAGATGGTGCCCGCCGAGGCCCTGCTGATCCCGCTGTTCCTCATGCTCAGGCGGCTCGGGCTCTACGACCACCTGTTCGGGCTCATCGTCGTCAACGTGGGCTTCACGCTGCCGTTCGGCATCTGGATGCTGCGCACGTTCGTGGCCGCGGTGCCGAAGGAGCTGGAGGAGGCGGCCTGGATCGACGGGGCCACCCGGTTCGCGACGTTCTGGAGGGTGCTCTTCCCGCTGGTGGCGCCGGGGCTCGTGGCGACCAGCATCTTCTCCTTCAT
>DASUCK010000221.1:0-12840 GCA_036276095.1 Nonomuraea sp.
GAGGTCGTGCGCGGCACCGGCACCGACGGCACTCTCGTCGAGGAGGCCCGCGGCTGGGTGCAGGCGATCGGCAAGACGCCGATCATCGTGCACGACGCCCCCGGCTTCGCGTCGAGCCGGCTCGGCGTCGCGATCGGGCTCGAGGCGATCCGGATGCTCGAGGAGGGTGTGGCCTCCGCCGAGGACATCGACGCCGCCATGACGCTCGGCTACGGCCACCCCATGGGCCCGCTCCGGCTGACCGACCTGGTCGGCCTCGACGTACGGCTCGCGATCGCCGACTACCTGCACGACCGCCTCGGCCCCCGGTTCGAGCCGCCCCGGCTGCTGCGCGACAAGGTCGCCGCCGGAGAGCTGGGCCGCAAGAGCGGGAAGGGGTTCTACGAGTGGTGACGGAGGAGAGCCATGGCCAAACCGTTCGCCTCGTCGGCGGATCTCGGTGAGAAGCGGCAGACCCTGGAGGTGCTGGCGGACGGCGTGTACGCGCTCACCGCCGAAGGCGATCCCAACGTGGGCGCCGTCGAGGGCGAGGACTTCCTGGTCTGCTTCGAGGCGCTGGCCACGCCCGTGGCCGCCGCCGAGTGGCTGGCCCGGCTGCGCGAGCACACCGGCAAGCCGATCCGCTACCTGGTCCTGTCCCACTACCACGCGGTCCGGGTGCTGGGCGCGTCGGCGTTCGGCGCGGACGTGATCGTCGCCCACGACAAGACCCGCGAGCTGGTCGCCGAACGCGGCGCCCAGGACTGGGCCAGCGAGTACGCCAGGATGCCGCGCCTGTTCAAGGAGCCCGCCTCGATCCCGGGGCTGACCTGGCCGACGGCGACGTTCAGCGATCGGTTCACCATCGACCTGGGCGGCGACCGGGGCGATCTGGTGCTGGCCCACTGCGGGCGCGGCCACACCGAGGGCGACCTGGTGGCCTGGCTGCCGCGACAGCGCGTCATGTTCGCCGGCGACCTGGTCGAGTCGCAGGCCGCCCTCTACACCGGCGACGCCTTCCACCGCGAGTGGGCCACGACGACTCTCGACCGGGTGGCGGCGTTCGGGGCGGAGACGCTGGTGGGCGGCAGGGGAGCGGTGGCCAGGGGCCGGGCGGGGGTCGAGGCGGCCATCGCGCAGACCCGCGACTTCCTCCGGGTCATGCTCCGCGAGGTGAGCGCCGCCGGCACGCTCAAGGAGGCGTTCCAGGCCACCCACCGCGCCCTGGAGCCCCGGTACGGCTCCTGGCCGATCTTCGAGCACTGCCTGCCGTTCAACGTCTCCCGGCTGTGGGACGAGCTGCACGGCGTCGAGCGGCCGCGCATCTGGACCGCCGAGCGCGACCGCGCCGTGTGGGACGAGCTCCAGTCATGAGTCCCGCAGCCGCGCACGACGGCGCGCAGGTCATCGTCGTCGGCGCCGGGCCGGTCGGGCAGAGCGCCGCGTTGCTGCTGGCCCGCTGGGGGATCCAGGTGCTGGTGCTGGACCGGCGGCCGGGCCGCGACGCCACCGGGTCGCGGTCGATCTGCCAGCAGCGGGACGTGCTCGACATCTGGGCCGCCGTGGGCGCGGGCCGGGTCGCCGAGGAGGGGCTGGCGTGGACGACCGCCCGCACGTACTACCGCGACCGGGAGCTGATGACCTGGTCGTTCGAGCGGGAGGACACGCTGCCGGCGTGCGTGAACATCTCCCAGGCCCGCACCGAGCAGATCCTCGACGAGGCCGTCGCCGGGCAGCCGCTCGTCGAGGTGCGCTGGAACCACGAGGTCACCGGGATCACGCAGGACTCCTCCGGGGTCACGGTCCACTGCGGGCAGCGGCCGCTGCGGGCGGCGTACGCGGTGGTGTGCGCGGGGGCGCGGGCGCAGGCGGTGCGGCAGGCGCTCGGGGTGACGTTCGAGGGGGAGACGTTCGACGACCAGTTCCTGATCTGCGACATCAAGGCGGACCTGCCGGGGTGGGAGAACGAGCGGCGGTTCTACTTCGATCCGGTCTGGAACCCGGGGCGGCAGGTGCTGATCCATCCGTGTCCGGGGGGCATGTTCCGGATCGACTGGCAGATCGCGCCCGACTACATCCCGACAAAGGATGATATTTCGCGAAAAATTAGGCAGATCATCGGTGACCGGCCCCACGAGCTGCTCTGGCAGACCACCTACCGGTTCCACTCGCGCGTCGCCTCGCGGATGCGGGTCGGGCGGGTGCTGCTGGCGGGCGACTGCGCGCACCTGGTGGCGCCGTTCGGGGCACGCGGGCTCAACTCGGGGGTGCCCGACGCCGAGAACGCGGCCTGGAAGCTCGCGTTCGTGCTCAACGGGTGGGCTGAGGAGGGGTTGCTGGAGTCGTACCACGCCGAGCGGCACGCGGCGGCGCTGGAGAACCTGGAGGTCGTGGCCGCCACCATGCGCTTCCTCGCGCCCAGGACCGTGGAGGAGCGCGTGCGGCGGCGGGCGGTGCTGGAGGGCGGGCGGGTGGCCGAGGTGGACTCGGGGCGGTTCGCGGAGCCGTACTGGTATGTGGACTCGCCGCTGACCACGCCGGAGCCGACGCGGCCGTTCCGCGGCCGGCCGCCCAAGGGCGCGCTGTGCGTGCCCGCGCCAGGGGTGATCCTGCCGGACGCGCGCGTTACGGGCGGGCGGTTGCGGGAGTTCTGCCGGGACGGTTTTCTCGTTCTGCTGGGCGATATGTGCGATTCGAGTTTGTTTGTGCAGGTCTTGGGCAAGGTCATTACGGCGCCGCTCGCCGTACGCGGGCTCGCGGAGATGGACGTGACCGGCTCGCTCGCCGCAAGGCTGGGCGCGCGTCCGGACGAGGCTTGGGTCGTCAGGCCCGACTCGCACATCGCCGCGATCATCCCCCACGCGGGACCGGAGTCGGTGACGGCCGCCGTGAGCCGCGCCCTCGGCGGCTCGCCTGATACGTGAACCCCCAGATGAGGAGGACGGTTGACATCCACTCCGGCCCGGAGGGGCGTCACAGCGCGGGCAGGGCACCGACGTCACGAGGAGAGCACCATGTCCTTGGACTCCACACTTCTTCCCCGCGTTCCCCGTGCCGCGGGGCCCGGCCACAGCGTCGGCCACAGCGTGGGCCACAGCGCTGGAGGACATCGGTGACCGGCCGCAGCTCGTTCCTGATCGTCGCCAACCGGCTCCCGGTGGACCGGACGATCGAGCCGGACGGAAAGGCCTCGTGGCGCAGGAGCCCCGGCGGGCTCGTCACCGCCATCGCGCCCGTGATGCAGCGCCGGCACGGGGCCTGGGCGGGCTGGCACGGGGCCCCCGACGAGAAGCTGGAGCCGTTCGAGCAGGACGGCATGAACCTCATCCCCATCCCGCTGTCGGCCGAGGAGGTCGAGCTCTACTACGAGGGCTTCTCCAACGCCACCCTGTGGCCTCTCTACCACGACGTCGTCGCCCCGCCCGTCTACCACCGCACGATGTGGGAGGCCTACCGCGCGGTCAACGAGCGCTTCGCCACCGCCGCCGCCGAGGCCGCCGAGGAGGGCGCGGTCGTCTGGGTGCAGGACTACCAGCTCCAGCTCGTGCCGGCCATGCTGCGCCGGCTCCGGCCCGACCTGCGCATCGGGTTCTTCCTGCACATCCCCTTCCCGCCGGTCGAGCTGTTCTGGCGGCTGCCGTGGCGCAAGGACCTCGTGGAAGGGCTGCTCGGGGCCGACCTGGTGGGGTTCCAGCTGCCCGGCGGGGCCTCCAACTTCCGGCGGCTGTGCCGGCGGCTGCTGGGGCTGCCGTACAAGGGGAACGAGATCTTCCTCGACGACCGGGTGGTGCGCACGCAGGCGTTCCCGATCTCGGTGGACTTCGGGCAGCTCGACTCCCTCGTGCGCGAGCCGCACATCGTGGCCCGCGCCAAGGAGATCAGGGTGGAGCTCGGCGACCCCGAGCACGTGCTGCTCGGCGTGGACCGGCTCGACTACACCAAGGGCATCGGGCAGCGGCTGGAGGCGTTCGGCGAGCTGCTGAAGGACGGGCGGCTGCGGGCCGGCGAGGCGGTGTTCGTGCAGATCGCCACGCCCAGCCGCGAGCGCGTGGACGAGTACCGCAGGCTGCGCGACGACATCGAGCTGCAGGTCGGGCGCATCAACGGCGAGCACGCCCAGCTCGGCTACCAGCCGGTCTGGTATTTCCACCAGTCGTATGACCAGGAGGAGCTGGCGGCGCTCTACCTCGCCGCGGACGTCATGGTCGTCACCCCGCTCCGCGACGGCATGAACCTGGTCGCCAAGGAGTACATCTCCTGCCATCACGACCTGCACGGAGCGCTCGTGCTGAGCGAGTTCGCCGGGGCGGCCGACGAGCTGCGGCAGGCCTATCTGGTCAATCCGTACGATGTCGAGGACGTCAAGCGCCAGATGCTCGCCGCGATGCGGGCCACGCCGCACGAGCTGGCCCGGCGGATGCGGACGATGCGCCGCCGGGTGGCCACCTACGACGTGGACCGCTGGGCGAGCGAGTTTCTCACGGCCCTGGAGTCACCTGCTTCAGAGCCTTCCATGCGTCGTAGCGCTTCCTGGCGGTCCGGTTGACCACGATCTGCGCCACCGACATGCCCACCCCCATGAGCACCGCGTAGCCGATCGCCTCGCCCATGCTGACCTCGGGTGACTCTGTGTCGACGGGCGGCTCCTTGCCGGTCGCCTTCACCCAGACGAACCCGAGGACCTTCTTCATCGCCCACCCCGTCACCAGGCCGACGAGACCCCCGATGATCCGCCAGGCCACGTCGGGCTTGTCGTCCGCCATGCCGATCTCCTTCCCCATGTGTAACGAACACTAGTCTGTACCGCGGGCGGAGGCTGCGAAGCCGTACCATATGGAGGCATGACTCAACAGCGACTACGCCATACGCTCATGCCGGAGAAACCGACTCTCGACGGCTTGGAGCAGGTATGGGTAGCCCGCTGGGAGGCCGACGGCACCTACCTCTTCGACCGCTCCAGGCCGCGCGAGCAGGTCTACTCGATCGACACGCCGCCCCCGACCGTGTCGGGGTCGCTGCACGTCGGCCACGTCTTCTCCTTCACCCACACCGACATCATGGCCCGCTACCAGCGCATGATCGGCAAAGCGGTGTTCTACCCGATCGGCTGGGACGACAACGGCCTGGCCACCGAGCGGCGGGTGCAGAACGTCTACGGCGTGCGCTGCGATCCCTCGCTGCCCTACGACCCCGAGTTCGTTCCACCGGACAAGCCCGGCAAACGTGAGATCCCCATCTCGCGGCGTAACTTCGTGGAGCTGTGCCACAAGCTGACCGCGATCGACGAGCAGGCGTTCGAGGAGGTGTGGCGGCGGGTCGGCCTGTCGGTCGACTGGTCGCTGCTCTACACCACGATCGGCGACGGGGCGCGGGCGGTGTCGCAGCGGGCGTTCCTGCGCAACCTGCGGCGCGGCGAGGCCTACCTCGCCGAGGCGCCCACGCTGTGGGACGTCTCCTTCCGCACCGCGGTGGCGCAGGCCGAGCTGGAGGACCGCGAGTGGCCCGGCGCCTTTCACCGCATCTCCTTCTACGGCGAGAAGGGGCCGGTCTGGGTCGAGACCACCCGGCCCGAGCTGCTGCCGGCCTGCGTGGCGCTGGTCGCCCACCCGAGCGACGAGCGCTACCAGGACCTGTTCGGCACGTCGGTGCTGACGCCGCTGTTCGGGGTCGAGGTGCCGGTGCTGGCCCACCACCTGGCCGAGCCGGACAAAGGCTCCGGCATAGCCATGATCTGCACGTTCGGCGACATCACCGACGTCACCTGGTGGCGGGAGCTGCGGCTGCCCACCCGGCCGGTCATCGGCTGGGACGGCCGGCTGCTGCCCGAGCCGCCGGAGGGCGTCGAGCCGGAGCCGTACAAGGAGGTGGCGGGCAAGACCGTCCACAGCGCCCGCGAGCGGATCGTGGAACTGCTGCGCGAGTCCGGCGACCTCGGCGGCGAGCCGCGGCCGGTCACCCGTACGGTGAAGTTCTACGAGAAGGGCGACAAGCCCCTTGAGATCGTCACCACCCGGCAGTGGTACATCCGCAACGGCGGCCGCGACGCCGAGCTGCGCGAGCGCTTCCTGGAGCGCGGCCGCGAGCTGGCCTGGCACCCGCCGCACATGCGGGTGCGCTACGACAACTGGGTCGAGGGGCTCACCGGCGACTGGCTGATCTCCCGGCAGCGGTTCTTCGGTGTGCCGTTCCCGGTGTGGTATCCGCTGGACGACGACGGGCAGCCGGTCCACGACGCGCCGATCGCGGCGTCCGAGGAGGCGCTGCCGGTCGACCCGTCCACCGACGTGCCGCCCGGCTACACCGAGGAGCAGCGTGGCGTGCCCGGCGGGTTCACCGCCGACCCCGACGTGATGGACACCTGGGCCACCTCGTCGCTGACCCCGCAGATCGCCGGCCGCTGGGCGAGCGACGACGACCTGTTCCAGCGCGTCTACCCGGCCGACCTGCGGCCGCAGGCCCACGAGATCATCCGCACCTGGCTGTTCTCCACGGTGCTCAGGTCCCACTACGAGTTCGACAAGGCGCCGTGGAGCGACGTCGCGATCTCCGGCTGGATCCTCGACCCCGACCGCAAGAAGATGTCCAAGTCGAAGGGCAACGTCGTCACGCCGATGGACCTGCTGGAGCAGCACGGCTCCGACGCGGTGCGCTACTGGGCGGCCAACGGCCGCTACGGCGTCGACACCGCCTTCGACGCCGGGCAGCTGAAGATCGGGCGGCGGCTCGCGATCAAGATCCTCAACGCCTCCAAGTTCGTCCTCGGCCTGGCCGAGAGCGACGGCCCCGGGCCGGCCGAGGTCACCGAGCCGCTCGACCGGTCGATGCTGGCGGCGCTGGCCGACGTCGTGCGCGAGGCCACCGAGGCGTTCCAGGTCTACGACCACACCAGGGCGCTGGAGGCCGTCGAGCGCTTCTTCTGGGCGTTCTGCGACGACTACCTGGAGCTGGTCAAGGCCCGCGCGTACGAGCCGGGGCCGGGCGCGGCCTCGGCGCACGCGGCGCTGCGGCAGGCGCTCGACGTGCTGCTGCGGCTGTTCGCGCCGTTCCTGCCGTTCGTGACCGAGGAGGCGTGGTCGTGGTGGCGCGACGGCTCGGTGCACCGCGCGCCGTGGCCGGCCCCCGAGCCCGGCGACGGCGACCCGGCGGTGCTGGCCGTGGCCTCTGAGGTGCTCCGGCGGGTGCGCAAGGCCAAGTCGGAGGCCAAGCTGTCGATGCGGGCCGAGGTGTCGCGGCTGACCGTCGCCGGGCCGGAGGCCGGGCTCGTCCGGCAGGCGCAGGACGACGTGTGCGCGGCGGGCAACGTCGAGGAGTTCGTCCTCGACCACGGCGACGAGCTGACGGTCGAGGTGCGCCTGGGCTGACGTCCGGGGAGAGCGGGGGCGCCGGGCGGCCCCCGCTCTTCAGGGGTCGCGGCCGGGGTCGCGGTGCAGGGCCACGAACAGCGAGTACGCCTCGCCGTCCGGCGGCGGACAGCGGTCGCGGAAGCCGTCGAGCACCTCCTTCAGGCGCCGCAGCAGCTCGTCGCGCCCGCCGGGGGTGAGCCTCAGCCCCAGCCGGGTGAACTCGCCCTCCTCGACGCCGGTGACCCTGATTTCCTCCAGGAAGGCGTCAAGCATCGCGGTGTTCGTATCGGTCACGCCGCTCTCGCGGACGTCCATCTCCCACGACTTGCCGGTGGCCCGGTAGGGGATCTCGGTGGAGCCGCGCCGGCCCTGGCGCATCGGCTGGGCGGCCAGGAACCCGGTCTCGACCAGCTTGCGGACGTGGTGGAGCGTGGTGGCGGGATGGGCACCGAGCCGGTCGGCGATCTCCTTGTTGGTGAGCGCGCGGTCGAGGCACAGGCGCAGGATGCGCAGGCGTACGGCCGAGGCCAGGGCTCGGGCCTCGGGCTCGGTGGCGGGGCGGCGTCTGGTGCCCATGGACGACCACCCTAACCGATTGACATATCTCAATCAGTCCGGAAGTCTCGTGCCGTGAGCCTGCTACGCGACCACGACTTCCGGAGGCTGTTCCTGGCCGACGCCGCCAGCCAGGCCGGCACGCAGGTCCTCATGCTGGCCCTGCCGCTGGTCGCGGTGGCGGCGCTGCGGGCCTCGGCGTTCGAGGTGGGGGCGCTGGCCGCGGCCCAGACGCTGGCCTTCGCCGTCATCGGCCTGCCCGCGGGGGCGATCCTCGACCGGCTGCGCAAGCGCGCCGTCATGGTCGCCGCCGACGTGGCGCGGGCGGTGGCGCTCGCGTCCGTGCCGGTGGCGTGGTGGCTGGACGCGCTCACCATCCACCACCTGTACGCGGTGGCCGTCGTGCTCGGCGTGTTCACCGTCTTCTTCGACGTCGGCTACCAGAGCTACCTGCCGCACCTCGTCGCACGGGAGCGCCTGGTCGAGGGCAACTCGGCGCTGGAGATCGTCCGCACGGTGGCCCAGGTCGGCGGCCCGAGCCTGGGCGGCCAGCTGATCCAGCTCCTCACCGCGCCGATCGCGCTGGCCGTCACCGTGGCCGGGTACGCCTGGTCGGCCCTGTGCCTGGCGCTGATCCGCAAACGCGAGCCCCGGCCCGCGGCCCGGAGCGAGCAGCCGGGGCGGGGCTCCGGGGCGGGGCTCGGGCGGCTCGGCACGGAGATCGCCGAAGGGGTCCGGTTCGTCGCCGGGCATCCGCTGCTGCGCCGCATCACCGGCTGCACCGCCACCGCCAACCTGTTCACCGCCATGTCCCAGCCCATGGTCCTGGTGCTGCTGGCCAGGGAGCTGGAGCTGGGGGCCGGGACGATCGGGCTGCTCATGTCCGCGGGCGGGCTCGGCGGGATCGTCGGCGCGCTGGTCAACGCGCGCCTGGCGGGACGGCTCGGGCAGGGGCCGGTGATGTGGCTGGGCATCGCCGTGCCGGCGCCGGCGGCGTTCGCGCTGCCGTGGCTGGAGGCCGACTGGCGGCTCGGGCTGTTCGTGCTGGCCCAGTTCCTCTACGGGGCCGGCTCGGTGATCTACAACGTCACCCAGGTCAGCTTCCGCCAGGCGATCACCCCCGAGCCGCTGCTCGGCCGGATGAACGCCACCATCCGGTTCCTGGTCTGGGGCACGCTGCCGCTCGGCGGCCTGCTCGGCGGAGTGCTGGGGGCGACCGTCGGGATCAGGAGCACGCTCCTGATCGCCGCGGCCGGCTTCTGCCTCGCATTCCTCTGGCTGGTCACCTCCCCCCTGCGTACGCTGCGCGACCTCCCGGCGGCGGCCGGGAGCCGGGCCCGTCAGTAGTCGCACACCCCGGTGGGGAAGATCTGCTTCAGCCGCGCCCGCTCCGCGGCCGTCGGGCGCCAGGAGCCGTACAGGCCCTTGGCGACGGCCCGGTCCACCGGCTGCAGGCGGCACGTGTAGACGCCGCCCTCCAAAGGGCCGCCCGCGACGACGCGGGAGGTGGAGTAGAGCGGGAACCGCCGCGTGCACGGGCCGGGGGCGCGGCGGTCGAGAACGCCGTCCCAGACGTGCGGACCCGCGGCGATCTCGGTGCCGTCGGTGGCGAAGCAGCGGTCCACGGCCTGGGGCGGACGGTTTCCGGCCACGCCCCGGGACGGGTGCTCGCGCAGGTTGGCCAGCCACGCGTCGATCACGTCCAGCGCCTCGGGCGTCTGGTCGAACCGGGGGCCGTCCGGGCGGGCGTCGGTGAACCAGATGACCTGGTTGCCGGCGTCGCCGTCGTGGTTCAGCATGCGCTTCCTGCTGGCGAACGACTGGTGGGCGTTGTGCATGTCCAGCTCGTCCTCCAGGTAGTGGCGCCAGTCGATGACCGGGATGTCGATGTCGCCGCGGAACACCAGGCCGCTGCGCAGCACGTTCCTGATCGCGATCGGGTCGCCGGCGCGTCTGGGCGCCGGGTCGCCGAGGTCGGCGTTGCGGGCGCTCCACGGGTCGAAGTCGGCCGGGCAGGCCGCCCGCTCGTACGGGCAGCCCTCCGGCACCATGTCGGCCGCCTCCTTCCACGCGCCCGCCTTGGCGTTGACGTCCAGGAACTCGGCCGGCGTGAGCACGCCCTCGGCCAGCGCCCCCAGCCCGTACTGGACGCCGACGTTGTCCCAGGTCGAGCGGGCGTAGCCGCGTTCGTCCACGCCGTACACGTTGCGCAGGTCGTCCCAGTGCGTCCACTGCACGGTGTCCTTGACGCCCGGCGGGTCCATGAGGTCCCATTCGGGGTCGTCGTTGGACGTCCACAGCGGGTTCATGGTCAGCGGCGTCAGGCCGCGCCAGCCGTTGACGCACTCGTCGGAGCCGGGCCGGCCGGTGTACGGGTTGGCGACCGTGTCACTGGCGTTCATGCCGATGAGCGCCGTGCGGTCGTCCCACCGGGCCCAGCGCGGGTTGTGGTCCATGTAGCGTTCGAGCAGCTCGCAGTCGCCCATGTGGATGGTCTGGGTGACCATGTCCGGGTAGGAATACTGCGGGATGGCGGCGTCGATGACCCGGTCGCCGTGGTTCTGGCCGTAGATGTACTGCTGGATGGCGCCGCCCGAGCCGCCCACGCCGACCGTGTAGAGCGGCGGGCCGTGCCGCTCGACGAACCGTTCCTTGACCATGAGGGCCGTCTCGCCGCCCAGGATCAGGTTGTAGTGGGTGGAGGTGCGGGTTCCCGAGGAGTGCAGGATCGCGTACCCCTTGCCCAGCCCGTACGGGTCCAGCGCGCCGCTCCCCAGCGAGCCCTGGTCGTGGCCGATCGCGACGCCGCCGTCGAAGCGGTAGATCGCGCGGCCGTTCCAGCCGTTCTCCAGCACGGCGATCGAGTAGAGGAAGCGGTTGACCACACCCCGCTCACGCCGTACGACGAAGTCGACCGTGCGGCCGTCCAGCAGCACGGTCGTGGCCATGTCGGCGGGTCGCGCGTCCGGCATGGGCTTGTACGTGCCGTCCGTCGACCGGTACAGCCGGTCGGCCACCGTCGGCGCGAAGCAGTCCTTGCTCCAGCCGCCCGCCACGCGCATGCCCTGGCCGTCCTGGTTGTCGGCGACGGGCGGGCCGAGGCCGTTGCGCTCGGTCTTGCACAGGAACGGGTACTGGTGCGGCCCGGAGAAGACCGGGCCCTGGATCGGATGGTTGCGCACGTGCAGGGTGCGGCGGTGCGGGCCCGCCGCGGCGACGATCGTGTTGGCGCCCTCGGTCAGGCCCGTGACCAGGCCGATCCCGGTGGGGGCGAAGGCCGCGGTGACGTCCTCGCCGTTGCGGGTGACGCGCACCCGGACGCCCCTGGGGTGGCGGACCCTGACCAGGGCATCACCGCCGGTGACCTGGTCGGGGCGGCTGGAGAGCACCTCCAGCGAGAGCGGCGCACCGGAGGTGCGCGCGGGGGAGACGTGCACCGGGGACGTCGCCAGCGACGGCGCGAGCACGACGAGAGCCACCACAGCCTTCATGCCCCGACGGTGACACGGGGCCGGCCCCTTGCACAGGCCCGATCTCCCCGCCGCCCGCCGCCCGCCGCCCGCCGACTCCGGGCCCCGGACTCGCGGCGCGTGGCGTGTGGGGCGCGTGGGTGGGGCGTTGGGCGGGGCGCGGGGCGGGGCGTGGGGCCCGTGGTGCGGAGCGGGGAGTGTGTGGTGCGTCATCCGTGCGCATCCGGGGCGCGGACGTGCCAGTCTTGAACACGTGCTGCCCGACCGCCCAACCAAGCTCGTGCCGCCCGTGCTGGCCCGGATGGCCGCCTGGTGCGTGTGCCTGATCCTCGTCGGCGTGGTCGTCTACTTCTTCGCGCAGGTCATCGCCAGGCTCACGTTCGTGGCCCTGCCGGTGGCGATCGCGCTGCTGCTGACCGCGCTGCTGTTCCCGCTCACCAACAGCCTGCGCCAGGCCGGCATGCGGCCGATCTACGCGACCTGGATCACCATGCTGGTGGCCCTCGCCGTGCTCGTCGGCACCGGCTGGCTGGTCGGGGCGCGGGCCAGCGAGGAGTTCCCCAACCTGGTCGAGCAGGTGCAGGAGACCGCCCGCGACGTACAGACCTGGCTGATCACCGGGCCGCTCCACCTGCAGCAGGCGCAGATCACCGCGTACGTCGACGAGATCGCCGCCATGGTCAACGCCCAGCGCCAGGCCATCACCGGCACCGTGCTGAGCGCCGGCGCGGTGGCGTTCGAGGTGCTGGCGTCCATCGTGCTCCTGCTGTTCGTGACGTTCTTCCTGCTCAAGGACGGCGACCGGATCTGGGCGTGGATCCTCAAGGGGTTCGGGTCGGTGGCGCCGCGGGTCGACCGGGCGGGGCGGGCGGCGTGGACGACCCTGTCACATTACGTGCAGGGCACCGTGGCCGTGGCCGCCGTGCACGGGCTCATCATGGGCATCGTGCTGGCCGGCATGGGCGTGCCGCTGTGGGCGCCGCTCGCGGTGCTGATCTTCTTCGCCAGCTTCATCCCGATCGTCGGCATCTTCTTCGCCGGCACCGTCGCCACCCTGGTCACACTGGGGGCCAAGGGGATCGTGCTGGCGCTGGTCTTCCTGGGCATCCTCATCGTCGAGCAGCAGCTGGAGAACCACGTGCTGCAGCCGCTGATCGTCGGGCGGGCGCTCAACTTCCACCCGCTGGCGATCATCCTGGTGCTGGCCATCGGCGGCATCCTGGCGGGCATCGCGGGGGCCGCCGTGGCGGTGCCGGTCGCGGCGGTCCTCTACCGCGCGCTGCCGGAACTCACGAACGGCAAGCCCGCCCTGCCACCCGGCGACACCGCGGGCGGCGGAGGCAAGGCGCCGCCGCCCGCGCCCGGCGGCGACGTCCCGCACGGGGCGCCGGGCCGTCGGGAGGAGCCTCCGGGCCGTCGGGAGGAGCCGCCGGGCCGCCCGGAGGGTCGCGTGCCGCCTGACGCCGACACGCCCGCCGGCAGAGACCGGACCG
>DASUCK010000222.1:0-11587 GCA_036276095.1 Nonomuraea sp.
GCAGTCCGGGCACGCCAGCTCCCGGGCAGACAGTTGCCGCTCGACCTTTTCCGCGTTCGCCCCTACCGTGATCACAGCGCCTCCGAGCGCTACACGGCCCTCCCGGGCGAATCCGCCAAGACCAACCGGGAGGGCCTTTGCGTGCCCTCCGTCGGCAAGGTGCCGCCGCCGACGAACTTCCCGGCTCCCTGGAGCATGCATCCGATCTTGTCGGCAGACAGGATGCCGCACTCCGCCCACTACATCGGCACCTTCAAAGTCGTTCAACAGCCCCTCCACCCCTTCTCCTGCAGCGCCTCGCAAGCAGCAGGGTGTGTACGACTCCGAGTGCGACCCCCGCCCCTCAAGTCGCAGCCTCCCTGGCGGGAGGTGAACCGGCACCAACCAGAGACCTGCCAGAACCGGACTTCCATCCAGCGCATGGGCGCCGCTTTGAGAGGAACCGCATGGCTGCTACCCGTATCCCGCTCGGACTGCCTCGCTTCGACGCCGCCGCGATGGTCGAGCTCGCGGCGCGACTCACTCCGCGTGACTACGACATCCTCAGCTTTCTGCACCAGCACCGAGTGTTGACCACGCATCAGATCCAGCGCCTGTTCTTCACCCTGCCCCAGCCCACTCGCCGCCGTCTCGGCATCCTCCACAAGCTGCACGTCGTGACCCGCTACCGGCCCTGGACGCCCTACGGGGGCTCCGCGCCTCATCACTGGATCCTCGGCCGCGTCGGTGCCGAACTTCTGGCGCTGAAAGAGGACGTCACCGTCAAGGAACTCGGCTACCACCCAGATCTGGCGATGTCCGTGTCGGTATCCACGAAGGCCAACCATCAGATCGGAGTCAACGACTTCTTCACCGACCTGCACTACCTCGCTCGCCAGGAAGGTGCCGAGGCGCGTGTGAAGGAGTGGTGGTCCGAACGACGCTGCGCCAAGCTCTGGGGTGACCTGGCTCGTCCAGACGCGTACGGATACTGGATCGAGGCAGGCAAGGAGATCGACTTCTTCCTCGAGCACGACACCGGGACCGAGACCCTGTCGAAGGTGATGGCGAAGCTTCCCGGCTACGCCAACCTCGCCGAGGCGACCGGCATCACGACGCCCGTCTTGTTCTGGCTACCCAGCCACACCCGCGAAGCCAATCTGCGCAAGCTCCTCGCCGAAGTCGAAGTGCCCGTCGCCACTGCCGTCCACACCAGCCTCGGCGACGGCCCGGCTGGACCCGTCTGGCTACCGGCCGGAGCGCAAGGACCTCGGGTCCGGCTGGCCGAGCTCGCCGACGCCTGGCCCCACCTCGCCCGCTCTGCTCAAGACGTCCTTGACACCTGACGGATGACCGCCCGCTTCTCGCTGGAAGGAACTCCCAAGAGGTGAAGACAGCCGCGGCCGGCACCGCACTCCTGCTTCTTCTCGTTGTCGCCTTCATCGCAGCAGCCACCAGCATCCTCACCAGCTCAGGAAGCCCTGGAGGCACTGGCTGCCTGATCACGACAACGGGAAGCCGGGAGGCTATGTCGGTCGCGGAACTGGATGAGGAGCAGCGCGGCAACGCCGCCCTCATCGTCCAAGTCGGCCTGCAACTCGGCCTCCCCGCCCGTGCGTACGTGATCGCGATAGCCACAGCCCTGCGGGAGTCCAAGCTCCGGAATCTGCCCTCCGGGCACCTGGATTCTCTCGGCCTGTTCCAGCAGCGACCTTCACAAGGGTGGGGAAGCCCGGCGCAGATCCTCGACCCCAACTACGCGACCCGCCAGTTCTACGACCGGCTCACCAACGTGCCCGGCTGGCAGCGACTTCCCCTGGCCAAGGCCGCCCAAAGCGTCCAACGATCCGCCTTCCCCAACGCGTACGCCCCATGGGAAGCACTCGCCCAGCGCACAGTCGATGTACTGACCGGCTCGTGCGTCGGCATCATCCCCGGCGAGCAGGCCGCAGCCGTGATCGCCTATGCCCACGCACAGCTCGGCAAGCCGTACCTGTGGGGGGCCGAGGGCCCGGACTCCTTCGACTGCTCTGGCCTGACCATGCGTGCCTTCCAAGCGGCAGGCGTCACGATCCCGCGCGTCGCCGCCGACCAATGGCGACACGGCCCGCCCATCCCATCCGGCCATGAACAGCCAGGTGACCTGGTCTTCTTTCGCATGGAACAGAACGGCCCCGGCCACGTCGGTCTTGTCATCGCGCCGGGCCAGATGATCCACGCCCCCAATCGGCGCGAGGTCATCCAGCTTAGTTCCTATCGGCGTAGCGACCTGGTGGGATTCACCCGGCCCGGAGCCCCGTACGACCCAGTCCCGGATAGTGGCCAATCACCGCTTCGTCTCCGCCAGCCCGGCCTGTGAGCAGGTCCTTTCAAGCAACGCATGGTCACGGAGAGGTATGCTTCCGATACTCTCCGGGAAGATCTCGAAAGGGCTCAGGAACGGAGGAGGCCGAAGTGGAAGGGCGACCCGCAAAGGCGTCACCGTACAGAGTGACCATCCCCCACGCCTTGAACGCACCTCTGGAACTCCGCGCAGACAACTCGGTGGTGCGGCTGGCCGTGGTCGAGCGCGCCCACGTCAAGCAACTCCACGACGTCTGGGACGCGACCGGCGTCTATGTCCTTCTCGACCGCCCCAGCGCAGACGGCACCTGGGGTGCCTACGTCGGCAAGGCAGCGCCCGGTACTTTGAGCAAGCGCCTCCGTACCCACCTGCGCAATCGCGACCACTGGTACCGCGCGCTCCTGATCCGGCGTGACACCGAAGATCCCTTCCACACCAGCCAAGTCGGCTGGCTCGAAGGCCGCCTCTACGACGTCATGGCCCGCGCCGAGCTCGTCCACCTGCACAATGGCAACCGGCCCCAGGACTGCACCATGCACCTGGACGACCAGATCGGCATGGCCGAACACCTCCGCCCGATCTTCAGCGCTCTGCACCTCATCGGCCATAACCTCACGCCTCCCGTCCCCGCACGTCGCTCCCGATCGACCCGGGCCAGGACCAGCGATCTCCTACCGCCCTACGAACTGCTCGCGGAAGCCGTGCAAGACAAGGGCCCCAGCCCCGCGACACCCACCAAGACGCGTTACAAGACCACCATGCTCGACCTCGTCCAGGCGGGGTTGGTGCAGCCCGGCGCCAAGCTCTACTCGACCTCGGACCCGCACCCTGCCGAGGCGCGCCTCAACGCCGACGGGTCGATCCAGTACGACGGCGAGCCCCATGACTTCTTGTCCGGCGCGGCAGAGGCAGTGACCGGGTACCCCGTCAACGGCTGGACCTTCTGGGAGATCGATACCTCTCAGGGCCGGCGGAGTCTCGCAGCAGTACGGGCCGAGTTGCTGCGGCGGCGAACCGCCCCTCAGTCCTGAAGTTCGCATCCATCGCAGGCTTCGCGGGCGCTGGACCCGCAGGTCAGGCCAAGTCCGGTGGTGCAGGAGATGTGCCCCAGCCGCACACAAGCTGTGCACGACTGGGGCAGACCACCTGCGCCACCGGAACGAGCTACCGCCAGCCTTGGCCCTTCTCACCGCCGTGAACGCGGCAGGCCAGCTCCTCCTCGGCGGTCAGCACGATCACCGGCAGCTTGTCCACCTCCGTGGTGAGGGCCTTGTGGATACGGTGCCAGCCGTCGATGATCAGCCATCCGGCCTCGGGGATGGGTACTGCTATCACGGGTTCGGACAGGTCCGTAGCGGCTGCGTGAGCGTGGTCGACGCGGACCAGGTAGAGCATGCCCGCCCAGTCGCCGGGGTCCAGCTCTCCGGTGGGCTCACGACCTGCCGTGAGCTGCTTGGCAGCGGTGACGTTCCACTTCCAGGCCAGCATCTGAAACGTCTCGATCCGCGAGCAGTCGACCGCGTTCGCCTGGGGACCATAGCCATTCGGGCTCTGAGGCGCTTCGGTGTTCACTTGCTCTCCCCCATTTCGTTGGTCTGGTTCTTCAGCTGCTCGGCCGGGATCTTCGCCGCGTGATCGAGGAATTCGCGGGCGGCGGCCCGCTTGATCAGCTCCAGCGCACATTCGAGATGTGCGAGGGCCTGTTCCTCATCCGAGGCGTTGCCCCGCACGATGACGGCCCGAGCCTCCGCCAGGTCGTCGGTGAGATAGCAGCCGATCCAGGAGCTGAACTTGGCAATCGCTCGCGCGATGCCCAGCCCCTGCTGGGTGTGCCGGGCCACCAGGCGCCACCATGTGCGCGAGAGATGGGCGTACAGGCCCTCGTACACCTGCTCGGCCCGCAGTCGTTGGTCGTGGTTGAGCCTCGCGGCCAGGCCAGCCACGTTGATCTCGTACGTGGCCCGCTGGGTGTCCACGATGCTCTGCGGGGAGATCGACTTGAGGTGGCGGCGGAAGTCGGGCGTGGGCGTGCTCACGGTGTTCGTCTCCTATCCGAGTCGGGAGGTTGTTTCGCGCTTACCGAGGGCGTTGGCGCGGAGCCGGTCACGCGTGGCTGCTGCAGGTGCCGGGTTCAGTCCGCGCGCTGTTAACCCGGCCGTTGGTAGTGGCAGGCCCAGCCAGGACATCCACCAACGGTTGGGTCGTGGCCAGGAACTGCTGGGCAGCCTGACGGCCTGCCTGGAGCATGGCCTGGGCGAACAGATCCCCGTACAGCGCCGGGCTTCCCATCAGGAGCCGACGCTCGGCCTCCTGCCGGATGCGGGTGATGGCCTCGGCCCCGTCGGCATCCTCGCTGTTGACGACGTCCATGACCTGCTGCCACCAGCCACAGACGAACTGGGTGACGGCGACCCGGGCCAGATCCTCGGAGTGGAGGTCCTCTCCTGACTCTGCGGCGTAGGTGAGCTTGCCGATCGCCTCGCACGCCTCGATCGCGGCGTTGGCGTAGTGGGTCTCGGCCAGGGTTTCGAGCTGTCCCATGACGTTTCTCCTGAGTGAACGGACGGGTGAAGTGGAGGGCGGTTCCGGTACGGCCCCGTCCCGGGCCGTACCGGAGTGGGAGGGAGTCAGGCCGTGGCGAGCAGGGTGAACGCTCGCGTCTTGATCTTGGTGTTGGCGTGGTCATCGAGCAGGGCGCGCTCGGCCCGTACGATCGCGGCCTCGCGCCGCCCGGTCACCGGGCTACGGTGGTCCAGCCGCTCGGTGACCGCGTTGTACGCAGCCCATCGGGTGTTGCGGATCGGCTCCTGCGTGGGGGCGGTGGTGAACAGGTATTCCAGCTCGCGCATCGCCAGCTCGTGGTTGCGGCGGGTGAGCTCTTTGGCATTCGGGGCGAGCGGGTGCAAGGTGTTGGCGAACTGGCGGAACTCCTTGACGTCCATCGGGACTCGGAGAAGCTTCTCGGCCTCAGCGGCGAACGCCTCGCCGTGCCGCCAGGTCAGCTTGAGCGCCTCGCGCGCCTCGATGATCCGGCCGCCGATGTGGCCGGTGTGGCGAACCTTGAACATCGAGGCGTGATTGCGCAGCGCGGCCCGTTCGGTGTTCGCGCACACCACCCGTACCGGCGTGGCGACCGTGGTGAAGGAACCCCAGCCGTCGTGCCGGGAGAAGGCCGCCAGATACAGGTCGAGGCGGTCGTGCCCGCCGACCATGAGCGGCTCGGGCAGGCGCATGGTGACGAACACCCGCCGTCCGCCGTTCAGCGAGCCGCCGGTGTCGAAGATGGCCCCGGACTCGTCCACGAGCGTCTGCAGGAAGTCGGCGACCTCCTCGTTCTGCACGATCTTGTAGTCCTTGCCGACCATGCCCAGACGCTCGGGCTCGCCGGTGACCGGGTTGGTACGGACGATCAGGAAGTCCTCATCAGAGGTGACGGGCTGGCCCGTCTCGGGATCGGTCACCGAGCCGACGGCCACCTTTCGCACGTTCCATCCGGCGAGCTGGGCGTTGGTGAGCAGTTCCTCGGCGGTCATCGGGCCGGGCGCGGTGTAGCCGAGCCGGTGCCAGCCGGGCTTTCCGGCGGCGGCGAATCCGGCCGAACCGTTGGCGAAGATCTCAATCTCGTGAGCCATGGCAGATGTCTCCTGGTCAGGTTGTGAACGGGCTGGCGTACCGTCAGCGAAACGGGGCGCGGTCGAGCGGCTGACGGGGCGCTGGGACGTAGATGGCTAGCGCGGGGTTTTCGGCCGAGATGCCCCGGGACCGCACAGCAGGACGGCTGTCCGTCGGGCGGCTATCGGACGCGCGGGCCGGTGAGACGGCCCGCGCGCCAGGTGGCTAGTTTCCGAGGGCTGAGTCCGCCCCGAGCTTGAAACGGCGGGGCCTCTCGCACGTCAGCTCGGCCTGGCCGAGGCCGACCAAACGGTCCAGGGCGTTGGCGACCGCGCCGGAGGAGGCGTCCAGCACCCGCCCGATCTCGTACGGGGTGAAGTCCTTACCCGGGTGCTCGGTCAGGTGTGCCAGCACCCGGTCCCGCAACGCCCCCGGCCGAACGGTGCCCCCGGCCCCGGGCGCGTTACCCCCGGCCGCCGTGCGAGCCGTGCGAGCAGGGGCGGCGGTGGTGCCGGTCAGTACCGCGCGGGCGTTGCGATGCGCCTGGGGCATCTTGGCCATGGCCATCTCCAACCGGCCCAGCGCCATGACGGGATCGTCGTTCACCCGTGCGGTAACCGCGCCGATCAGGAGATCGGCCAGTTCCAACAGCTCCGTTCGCGCCTGTACCCACGCCTCCTCCTCTGGGGACATCGGCTCGTCCGCCTCCTCGGCGATGTCCTCGTCCGGAACCCGGCTCTCGGCGAGATCGTTGCCCGGCTCGTCAACGCCCGCCCCCTCGGCCTCCGGCTCGTTGACACCCGAATCGGCGATGTCGAGGGACATGGGCGGCTGGGCAGGCTGCTCAGTGGTGTCGGCGGCGGTGTCCCCGTCGGTCACGGGCTCGTCGACCACGTCACCGTTAGGCAGCTCGTTCTCGTCGGTGTCCGAGGCGCCGTCCGTTCCATCCGTGGCCGCGTCGGGCGAGGTCACGGCGGCGGCCGGTTCGGCGGCGGGGATGTCGTCTGTCGCGGCGGTGTCGGCAGCCGGGTACCACAGGTCCCGGGTCCGGCCCCGCGTCTGTCCGTCGTGCCCGCCCGCAGTACGCCGTGCCCGGCCCTCCGCCTCGAGCCTGTTGAGGATCTTGCCTGCCGCTACGCGGCTGATCCCCGCCGCCGCGCCGATCGCCGTGGCGGGCGCGCCGGGGTTGGCCACCAGCGCGGCCCACACCGCCTCCTGACGGGCGTTCGCCGTGTCCCCGGCGCCGTCGTCCGGGCCAGCCGCAGGGGGCGCGTCAGCGTTGCAGGTAACGGTTTGCATGGTGGCGTCGGGCGCGATTTCGGGGAATTCCACGGCCGAAGTTTCCGTAATTTGGATTGCCATTGACAGGGGTCCTTTCCGGGACTTTCCCGGCCGGTGCCAGCCGGTTGATTTTCGTTTGCGGCTCGACGATGTCTCGATTGCATCCCCACGGCAAGCGGTCGTGGAATGTTTCTTGGTCACCGCAACGGCTGGAGAGGCTTACCTCACCGAATCCTTCTCTCATCTGGAGAAACAGCTCGTGAGGAGGTCGCCATTCAGGCTTGACACTCAAAAGATGAGCGGGTCGTCCAACATTTATCCGAACGACGGTAAACGATGCCGCGATGTCTATTTAACGGCCTGGCTCTCCTCACAAATAATCGTCCGACGACTTGACATTCATAGCCCAGTCGAGCATCGCGGGAAGATTGCCGAGAACCCGACCCAGTCACCGGCGGGACCAGAAGTGAATGGGCCGCACGCAAGATGGGAGCCGAGATTCGGAAGGATGCAAGTTCGTCGTGGACGCGTCCTACAAAGGCCGTCTGCCCACGGCGGCAGAGGGAAGCTGATGCGGGACGCGCCGACACCGGCACCGCTGTCGCGGGCCTGGGGCGACGCTAGCAACCCCTAACAGGGCCGTCCCGCCCTTCCCGTCGGCGACGCGGCTGACCGACTCCCGGGTCTGGATGCCCAGGCCCTTGCGTGTGCGTACGGATGGTGGGGCCAATCTCGAGAAGCATCCGCAGGGGGCAAACGTCACATCGCCGCACGTCACCAGGCAACGGTTCAGCCGGGCCCACAGGCAGGCCGGCGTGAGGCCGGCCAGGGACAAGCCGGCGATGAAGGGAAAGCACCCAACAGCGGGAACCACAGCCGGATAATCGGGTCATAGAGCCGCGCCACAACGAATCCGCACACATATTGAGACCTCGCCCTAAGGCGAGTCGGGGCGCCGATCGCATCGTCCAGAACCGGGCTGACCTGCAAGGATAAAAGCTAGGAGGTGAGTCGGCCTCAGCGGCCACACCGATCGCTACGACAAAACGCGACCACGGATGCAACAGCGATATCCGCCCACCCACTGACCTTGGCCGGCGAACGCAACACTCTCACGCCTACCTGGCTCACCTCCCCATGGTCATCGCTCCTTCGGACGAAGTGTCCGGCGCCACCGCACGACTCCGGGCTCTAGGCTGACGAGTGCGTCGACGTGGCCATGACCAGCGCAGCGGCCACCAGCCCGTTCCCTCCGTCTTCTCGTCCGTGACCGCCCATGTTCCCGTTTCGGACTGGTTCGCGGGCACAAACCCCGCCCGCTCCTGACTGTCTACGACAGGGGCCGACGGGGGCGTCCTGACCGGTCCGCGGGCGTGGCCCCCATGTGGCGCCGCTCCCGCTATCGGGCCCACCATCGGCGCCTCTCCCGGTACAACTCGCCGCTCATCAGCCGAGGGCAAGCTCAGCCGCAGCTGACCCGGCCCGGAGGCGACAATCACCCGGGCCTTCCCTTGCAGGGCCATCCACCTGAAGCGCACGACCAGGAACGCCCAGTCCGGATAGTCCCAGCGCAACCGCCAGAGTTCCTGCTGTGCCCACGACTCCTGCCCGAATGCGGACACCTGATCCGCCGCCTCATTCGAGGGCGGCACTCGCTCAACCAGGCAAGCGGAGCGGGCGGCACCCCGCTCAGACAGTGACCGCGACCGCTGTCCCACCACTGGCAACTGATCCCAAGAGCGGATCGGCCCCGAACGTACATCGCGAGACCGTTCCTCTGACCCCTCTTCCGACGAAAGACCGTCGTTCTCCCCGAGCCTGCTTCCCACGACGAGCTGAGAGGAAGCCCCCTGTTTGGCGATCAGATGCTGTTCGTCCACATGAGGCGCCGCCAGGCATAGTTCGGCCCAGACCGCATGCCCGCCGATGGGATCGCCGCACACTCCTACCTGGTCGGCCAGCCTGGCAACGCTCACCAGGCCGTACCCGCCTTCCTCCTGGCCCGGCTGACGTCCCCCAGAAGCCTTGATCGCCCGCTGGAAGTCCGGGACAGTTGCTCCGCCGAGGTCGTATACGGCAATCCGCACTCGCTGCGTCGTACGCACGACCTCCACCACGAAGAAGCCACCCTCGGCGCCTGAGCGGGTGTGCCTCAGCGCGTTGCTGATCAGTTCCCCCGCCACCCATTCGGCGTCGCTGACGCGCGGCAGGTCCTCCAGCAGTGCCCGCACCAGACGACGTGCAGGAGACGCTTGATCCTTTCGACCAGCGAATGTCCGCCGCCATCCCATCTGGCCTGCCATTCGCCCCGACCGGATCTCCTCGAGAACCAGGCTCGGCTGAGGACCAATGGATGTGCTCGAATGTCGCTCTTCGCTCTCCGGCATGCCCTGCTCGTACGGCTGTGCCGGGTCATGCGCTCGACCGCGCGTCTGCTGGTTGTGATGCTGGTTCATCCGTGGTCACCTCCATGGCGCCCCCGGCCATCCGGGAGTGGCCAGCACCATCACTCGCCTCCGCGCCCGAATCACACCCCCAACACCGTCGCGTCCGCGCCCGCCGCAAAACCCCTATCCACCTGCAGCATCGGCCTACGCCAAGGCATCCATCGCCAAATGACGGGTGAACCGATCACCCCAACCAGCAGCTTGAGGCCCCTCCCCCAGGTGCCCTACCGTCCATCGACACCGCCCAGCGGCACGACGCCGCTGTCCAAAGGAAGGTGGAGACCATGTCGGGCACCGGATATCAAACGCTTCTCGACTGCCGCCGCCGCGGCCGGCTACTACGCGAGCACGGCTTCACCATCGACCAGATCGCCATCGTGCTCAGCCTCGACCACCCGGTCAGCCCGCTCCGGCTCTACCGATATGCCGCCGGATTCACCGCCAGCCAGGTCGTCACCACGTACGGGTCCCTCGACCCCGCAGGAACCTCCAGCCTGCGCGAATCCCGGCTATACGACTACGAGAACTGGCCGCAGGCAGGCCGACGTCCCCCGATCTACGTCCTTCGGCTACTGGCCGGCATCTACGGCACCACACCCATCCGTCTGGTCACCCCCGGGGTCCTGGCCAACTATTCGGCCCATGACCAGCGCGTGCTCGGCACCCAAGAGTGATACGCCCCGATCCCCCGGGACAAATAGCCGGCTAGCCTACGAAGCGCTGGTAGGTACGTCGCGCCTCCACGCTCGGCTCCGCATCGATCTCCGCCAACCGTGCCGAAAGCTGCCGAAAGGTAAGCTCCAGCGCAGGCAACCGCCCCAGCTCTCCCTGAATCGTCATGATCTGCCGCCACAGCACCTCGCTATAGGGATCGATCCGATCCACCGCCAAGGTCAAGGCTCCCAGCGCGCGATCGGGATCGCCCTTGCGCTCCAACTCGGCCAACTGCGTCACCGCGGTCACGGCCTTGGTGAGTGCGGCCTGGCGAAGGGGAAGACACCACAGGTCATCACGGTCGGCCAACAGCGGTCCTTGATAGAGGTCGAGCATCTGCCGGAGCGCGTGGAGTCGAACAGACTCGCTGTCGGCGGCGTTCGCCTTCACGTACGCCTCCTCAAACCGCCACAGGTCGACATCGAAATACGCCGCTGGCAGACGACGCCGCTGCGCTGCCTTCACGACGAACTTCACCCCGGCGCCCAGCCCTGTCGCATGCCGCATGGCCGCGTTGATATCGCGCACCGCGGTCTCCAGTCGCCGGAGTCCACGTTCTCCCTCATCGGGCCACAGCCGCTCGACCACCGACTCCGACAGCTCGCCGTCCTTCGATGTCGCCAGCAAGGCGAACAGGGCACGTCCCTCGGTTCGTCCGAAGGACACCTCGTTCCCCGCCACCGTCACCCGGGTTGCCCCAAGGACCTCCACCGTGGCCACGGCTCGCGGCGCCACCGTAGTGGCCGATGCGCCGGAAACTGCCGCAGGCTCGTCAGGGACGACATCTCGCTTTGACTGAGCCGCTTCGGTCACAACGGCGCCGACCGAAGAAGCCGTTGTTTCCCCTACCGCATCGGAGTGCACGCTCAGTGAGGCTGTTGGTCCATTGGATACAGGCGCGGGAGGGCGAGAGACATCTTCGCCCTGGCATGACACGCTCCCCGACACTGTGGACGCAGCCGCGACGTCCCGATGAATCCGCGTACGTGTCCAGCGCACCGCCAGCGCGCTCATCAGCATCACCACAAGCCCGAAGACAGCGGCCCCTATTAGCGCCGGCCACTGCTCGCTAGGTCGTGTTTCGAAAGATCACGATGTGTGGGGTGTGTCGGTGATCGTTAAACGAAGAGGTCTCCGGTAGATGGTTCAACGACCAAGAAGAACGACATACCGGAGACCTCGTGACCAGCGTAGTGGTGACGAGGCGGCA
>DASUCK010000223.1:0-8800 GCA_036276095.1 Nonomuraea sp.
TCGGAGCAGGCCCTCGTGTACGGCCACCCGTTCCATCCCAGCCCCAAGGCGCGCGGCGGGGACGGCTGGCTGCGGTACGCGCCGGAGGCGCACATCCGGTTCCCGCTCCGGCTGCTCGGCGTGCGCGAGGACGTGCTGGCCGGGAGGGGGGACGTGGCGGCGCTGGAGGCGTTGGGCCGGGCCCCGGCCGGGTACCGGGTGCTGCCGGCGCACCCGTGGCAGCTGGAGCTGCTGCGGCCCGCGCTGGGGGCCGAGCTGGTCGACCTCGGGCCGGGGCCGGTCGTGGCGCCCACCTCGTCGGTGCGGACGGTGTACGTCCCGGACGCCGGTGTCTGCCTGAAGTTCTCCCTGGACGTGCGGATCACGAACTGCGTGCGGAAGAACGCCTGGTACGAGCTGGAAGGGGCGGTGGAGCTAACTACCCGCCTTACGCCGATTTTTGATGAGATATCGGCGAAGTATCCCGCCACCCGCTGGCTCCCCGAGCCCGGCTACCGTACGGCCGCCCTCGGCGACCGCCTCCACGAGGGCCTCGGCGTGATCGTCCGGCGGAGCCCGTGGGCCGTCTGCGACCCCGGCGTGACCCCGGTGCTGGCCGCCGCCCTCGCCCTGGAGGCGGTGCCGCTCGACGTGCCGGCGTGGTGGTCGGCGTACGTGGCGGCGGTGGCGCTGCCGGTGCTGGAGCTGTACTTTGGGCACGGCGTCGTCCTGGAGCCGCACCTGCAGAACGTGCTGGTCGGGCTGGACGCCGAAGGGATGCCGGCGCAGGCCGTGTTCCGCGATCTGGAGGGCGTCAAGCTGGTCGGTCACGACCTGGGCGGGCTGCGCCCGGAGGTCGCCGGGGCGCTCACGTACGACGCCGAGCGCGGCTGGGCGCGGGTCGTCTACTGCCTGCTGGTCAACCACCTCACCGAGATCGCCGCCACCGTGGCAGGGGCCGACGACGGCCTGCTGCGCGAGCTGTGGGGCATCGCCCGCGGGCAGTTCGCCAAGCAGGCAGCCGATCTCGGCTGGCCGCTGCCGCTGTCGGACCTGCTGGCCGGCGCGCCGCTCCCGGCCAAGGCGAACCTCGGCGTGCGCTGGGCCAGGGCCGCCGACCGCGCGGCCGGCTACGTGCCGATCGCGAACCCGCTCGCATGAGCCGCGTCCTGGAGGCCGCGCCCGGCCTGGACCCGCCCGCCTACGTCTACGACCTGCCCGCGCTGGACGCGCACGCCGGGGCCGTGCGGCGGGCGCTCGGCGGCGTCGAGCTGTACTACGCGGTCAAGGCCAACCCGGACGCCGAGCTGCTGCGGGTGCTCGCGCGGCACGTGGACGGGTTCGAGGTGTCGTCGGCGGGCGAGCACGCGCACGTGACCGGCCTGTTCCCGGGCGTTCGGGTGGCGCTCGGCGGGCCCGGCAAGACCGACGCCGAGCTGCGGCTGCCGCACCACCGCGTCCACGTCGAGTCGCCGAACGAGCTGCGCCGCCTCCTCGCCACCGGGCTGGAGGCCGACGTGCTGCTCAGGGTGAGCCCCGGCCTGCCGGTCGAGGGCGCCTCGCTGACGATGGGCGGGCCGTTCGGGATGGACGAGGCCGGCGTGGCGGAGTGCCTGCCGCTGTTCGGCCCCCGCGTCCGGCTCCGCGGCCTCCACCACCACCTGGCCAGCGGCCTCCAGGCGGGGCAGTTGCTCGGTCTGGCGGAGCGGTTGCTGGACAACGGCTACGAGGAGGTCAACCTGGGCGGGGGCATGGCGGTGTCGTACGCCAGGCCGGGCGACCGCTTCGACTGGGCGGCCTACGGCGCCGGCCTGGCGAGGCTCCGGCGCGGGCGCAGGCTGCGGGTGGAGCCGGGGCGGGCGCTGACGGCGTACTGCGGGCACTACGTGACCCGGGTCGTGGACGTGAAGCGCGTGCACGGCGAGGCGTACGCGGTGCTGCTGGGGGGCACCCACCACCTGCGGACGCCGGTGACGAAGGGGCACGACCAGCCGTTCACGATCCTGCCGACGGGGGACGGGCCGGGCGTGTCGGACGAGCCGGTCACGTTCGTCGGCCAGCTGTGCACGCCAAAAGACGTTCTCGCACGAAAAATCGTGACGTCGGTATACATCGGCGACACGGTGGTGTTCGAGATGGCCGGCGCCTACGCCTGGAACATCTCACACCACGACTTCCTCATGCATCCGAAGCCGGCGTTCCACCATCTGCGGGCGTGACGCTCTCGATCAACGCGACCAGCCCGTCCGCGTCCAGCAGGTCGACCGGCCGGACGGTGCGGTTGGCGCGCACGTAGTGGAAGGCCGCCGCCACCTTCTCCAGGGGCACCCCGGCCAGGTGCGACCAGGCCAGCCGGTACGCCGCCAGCTGCACCGACGCCGCCCTGGCCGCCCTGCCCCTGGGCGGCTGGCCGGTCTTCCAGTCGACCACCTCGTAGCCGCCGCCGGGCCGCTCGAACACCGCGTCCATGCGCCCCCGCACCAGCCGGTCGCCGATCATGGTCTCGAACGGCACCTCCATGTCCACGGGCCGCCGGTCGGCCCACTCGCTCTCCTCGAACCGCTCCTGCAGCTCGGCGAGGCGCACGTCGGCCTCCTCCACCTCGTCGTACAGCTCCAGGTCGTCGATGAGCCGCTGCTGCTCCCACCGGCTCTCCAGCCACTTGTGGAACGACGTGCCGCGCCGGGCCAGCGGCGCGGGCTTGACCGGGACCGGGCGGCGGATCCTGCGGGCCAGCTCGCGCGGGTCGGTGGCCAGCGTGACCAGCGCCGACACGGTCAGCTTGGCCGGCAGCTCGACGATCGTGGCCGGCTGCCTGCGGTGCCGCTCGCGCTCGCGCAGCAGCAGGTCGGTGTCGCGCTCCCAGGCCCGCATCCGCTCCTCCTCGTACGCCCGCACCGGCTCGTCGTCCTCGTCCCCTGCGGGATCGGCCGCGAGGGTCCCGGCCAGGGCGTCCTCGACCAGGCGGGCGCCGTCGAGCACGGACTCGTAGCGGGCGCCCTCGGGAGTGACCGGCCAGACGGCCGCGGCGGGCTCGGCGAGCAGCGGGTTGGTGGCGCCGTCGGCCAGGTCGTCGGCCCAGACCGAGACCCGGTCGGCGGTGTCGCGGATCTCCAGCAGGAAGTCGGACGGCTCCAGCGGCTTGGTGGCCGTGCCCCAGCGGTAGCCGGAGGCGATCAGGTGGTAGTGGGCGCGGGTCACGGCCACGTACGCGAGCCGGCGCTCCTCCAGCAGGTCACGCTCGCGGCACAGCTCGTCGAAGACGGCCAGCTCCTCCTTGCTCAGCCCGGCCAGCCTCGGCAGGTCGGCGGCGTCGCCCCGCAGCGGGTACGGCAGCTTGCGCGGATTGTCGGTCCACCGGCTGTTGGTCACCGGCGTGGCGGGAAAGACGCTGCCGGTCGCGATCGTGCCCTTGCCGCTGACCAGCTTCGACAGGCCGGGCACCACCACGACCGGCCACTCCAGCCCTTTGGAGGCGTGCACGGTCATCAGCTTGACGCTGTTGCTGTCGCCGACCCGCCCGGCCTCCAGCCCGAACTCCTCGCTCTCGGCCGCCTGCAGGTAGGCCAGGAACGCCCCGAGCGTCGGGTCCTCGGCGTCGCCGGCGAACCGGGAGGCCGCGTCGATGAACGCGTCCAGGTCGGCCCGCGCCGCGAAGGCGCTCGCCGTGCCGCTGCGCGCGGCCACCTCGACGTCGAGGCCGAGCCGCCGCTCCACCTCGGTGATCAGATCGGGGAGCGGCTGCGCGGTGTGGGCCCTGAGCTGGCGCAGCTCGTGGGCGAGCGCCACCAGCCGGGTACGGGCCAGCGGCGAGAACGACTCCAGCCACTCCGGCCGGTCGGGCAGCTCGTCGAGCGCGTCGACCAGGCTGCCGCGCTCCTCGGCGAGGTCGGCCACCACCTGGTCGAGCGGGTCCTGCGCGCGCTCGCTCTCGCTCAGCTCGCGGGCCAGCTCTCTCGCGTGCTCGCCGAGCACCCGCAGGTCGGCGGGACCGATCCGCCAGCGGGGGCCGGCCAGCAGGCGGGCCAGGGCGTCGCCTGCGGTGGCGTCGTACAGGACGCGGAGGGTGGCCACGATGTCGCTCACCTCGGGGACGGTGAGCAGGCCGCCGAGGCCGACCACCTCGACCGGGATGTCGCGCTCCTCCAGCGCCCGGCGCAGCGCCGGGAACTGCGAGCGCTTCCTGGCCAGGATCGCGATGTCCTGGGGCTGGATGGCGAGGGTCTTCTTGCGTTCCTTCTCGCCCCAGGGCAGGCCGTCGGGGGCGACCTCCTGGCCGAGGATCTTGCTGACGCCTTCGGCGATCCACGTCGCCTCGTCCTCGGCGGTCTCGTGGAAGGCGCAGGTGACGCGGCCGCGGTCGACCCGGTTGGCGCCAGGGACGAGCACCGGCACCTCGCGGGCCTCCACGCGCAGCGGGAGCTGGACACGGGCGGCGACGTCGAGCACCCGGTCGCCGTTGCGGAAGCTGACGCTCAGCTGGCGGACGGGGGCCGGATCGCCCGTCGTCGTCCGGAAGTCCCGGGAGAAGCGGCGCAGGTTGCCCGCGGACGCGCCGCGCCAGCCGTAGATCGACTGGCAGGGGTCGCCGACGGCCGTGACCGCGTGGCCGCCGCCGTACAGGGAGCGGAGCAGGACGAGCTGGGCGTGGCTGGTGTCCTGGTACTCGTCCAGCAGCACCACCGAGTACCTGGCGCGCTCGATCTCGCCGACCTCCTTGTGGTGGGCCGCGATCCGCGCGGCCAGCGCCATCTGGTCGCCGTAGTCGATGACCTCCCGGCCGCGCTTGACCCGCTCGTACGCCTCCACCAGCGGCAGCAGCTGCTCCCGCGCCGCCTGGACGTCGACCGGCCGGCGCTGCGCGAGCGTCCTGCGGCCCGGCAGCGTGGCGTGCCGCTCCCGCAGCCACTCCCCCATCCGGCGCACGTCGGCCGGGCCGCGCAGGTGCTCCGACAGCTCGCCGGCCAGCTCCAGCAGCGCGGCCGTGACCGACGGCGGGCCCAGCTCGATCTTGTCCATCGGCCCGTCGTACATCGCCACCACCCGCGAGGCGAGCTGCCACGACACCGCGGGCGTGACCAGCCGCATCGTCGGCTCCAGACCCTCGCGCAGGGCGTGGTCGGTGAACAGGCGGGCGGCGTAGGCGTGGTAGGTGGAGACGGTCGGCTCCTCGTCGAGCGCGCCCGGCTCGACCAGGCCCGCCTCGGCCAGTGCCGACAGGCGCTCCCTGACGCGGTTGGCCAGCTCGGCGGCGGCCTTGCGGGTGAACGTCAGTCCGAGCACGTTCTCCGGCTTGACCAGGCCGTTGGCGACCAGCCAGACCACGCGGCCAGCCATGGTCTCGCTCTTGCCCGAGCCGGCCCCGGCCATGACGACCATCGGCTCCAGCGGCGCCTCGATGACCGCGGCCTGTTCGTCGGTGGGGGGCAGGACGCCGAGCTTGCCGGCGAGTTCGGCGGGGGTCAGCACACCTGGCCCCCGTTGTCGTTGACGGGGCAGCTCGACCTGGCCGCGCACGTACGGCAGCCGTCGTTGACCTTGGCCTGGAAGAACGGGCCCGACATGCCCGTCGCCACGGTGTCGACCAGGTCGGCCGCCCAGCCGGGGTTCTCGTCCTCGCCGAGCGGGGGCTGGCGCTGTTCGAGCGCGTCGTTCTTGCCGCCGGCCTTGCCGAGCTGGACCAGCGCCGCGCCGCCGGGCTCGGTCATGCCGTGCCGGGCGAACGCGCCGAGCAGCGCGGCCAGCTGGTAGACGCCGAGCTGCGGGTGGCGGTCGATCTCGCCCGGCTTCGGCTTGGAGCCGCCGGTCTTGAGGTCGATGATCACGGCCCGGCCCGCCTCGTCGCGCTCGACGCGGTCGACCCGGCCCTTGATCTGCACCCCCTCGGACACCATGGCAGTGAACGACTCCTCCATGGCCTCCAGCTCCCGCGGGTTGTCCTTCTGCCAGCGCAGGAACTTGCCGATCATCTGCTCGGCGACCTGGCGCTGCTTGCGGTTGTACCAGGTGCCGCCGAAGTCCAGCTCGTGCCAGACCTCGTCGAGGCGCTCGCCCAGGCGGTCCTCGGTGGGCAGGCCGGTGTTGGCCAGCACGGCCAGAGCGTGGATGACGTTGCCGAGGCCCTGGGCGGTGCTGGTGCCGGCGGCGCCGACGGCTGTCTCCAGGAGCCAGCGCAGGCCGCACTTGGTGAAGCTCTCGACCGCCGACGGCGAGATGCTGACGACGCCGGCGGGCCAGCTCAGGGGGCGGTCGTCGGAGATGGGGGTGAGGGCGTACCAGTCGTTGGGGTGGGCGCCCTGGACGCCGGCGGCGGCCAGGCGGGCGAGCTGCCGCGCCGCCGCCTGCCGGACCTTGCGGGGTTTGGTGGGATCGGTCACCGCGCCGCGCAGGTCGGCCACCAGCGCGGACAGGTTGAGCCAGCGGGCGCGGTCGTCGGTCGTGGCCGGCTCCACCGCGCCCGGCGCCAGCTCCGACAGGAACCTCGACGGCCGCTCGTCGGTGTCCTCGCCGCCCACCGCCGTCACCACGAGCCGGCGCCGGGCCCTGGTGACGGCCACGTAGAACAGCCTGCGCTCCTCGGCCAGCAGCTTCGACATCAGGGACGCGGCGTTCGGCTCGGCGCCCTCGACCACCTCGACGAGATCCTCCACGCCCAGCATCGACCCGCGCAGCCGCAGGTCCGGCCACACCCCCTCCTGCACGCCGGCCACCACCACGACGTCCCACTCCAGCCCCTTGGAGCGGTGGGCGGTCAGAACGCGGACGGCGTCGCCGTCGGGCGCCCGGTCGGCCAGCGTGTCGCCGGGGATCTCCTGGGCGGCCAGGTCGTCGACGAACACCTCGGGGCCGGCCTTCGGCATGCGGTCGACGAACGTGGCCGCGCGGTCGAACAACGCCACCATCGCGTCGAGGTCGCGGTCGGCCTGCGCGCCCCGCGGGCCGCCGGACATGCTGAGGTCGGTCCAGCGCTGGGCCAGGCCGCTGGCGTTCCACACGGCCCACAGCAGGTCTTCGGCGGTGCCCTGGTCGCGCGCCGCCTCCCTGGCGACGGCCAGCAGCCTGGCCACGCGCTCGGCGGGCAGCGCCACGTGCGGCTCGATCCTGGTCAGCTCGCGCGCGTCCTGGACGGCGGCCACCAGCAGCTCGCCCGACGACCGCGGATCCCCGTCGGCCGCCTCGTTCTCGGCGATCTTGAGCGCGCGGCGGAGGCGGCGTACGCCGATCATGTCGGTGCCGCCCAGCGGGCCCGTCAGCAGCTCCTCCGCCACGCCCTCGTCGAGCTGGGCGGGGTCGAGGGCGACCTTGAGCATGGTGAGCAGCGGGCGCACGCCCGGCTCCTGGGCGATCGGCACCTCGTCACCGGCGATCATCGTCGGCACCCCGGCGTTGGTCAGCGCCCGCCGCAGCAGCGGCACCTGCCGCCGCGCCGAGCGCACCAGCACCGCCATCCGGTGCCAGGGCACGCCGTCGACGAGGTGGGCGCGGCGCAGCGTGTCGGCCACGATCGCGGCCTCCTGGCTGGTGCTGTCGGCCAGCAGCACGCGGACGCCGCCCTCGGGAAGCTCATGGATCGGCACCAGGTCACGGTGGTCGTGCCGGTGGTCGAAACCGGGGGCCACCGGAAGCTTGGCGGCGACGCGGCGGGACGCCTCCAGCAGGCCGCTCCCGCTCCTGCGGCAGACGCGCAGGGCCAGCACCGGCGCGTCGCGGCCGTCGCGGGTGCGGAACCGCTCGGGGAACCGCATGATGCCCTGGACGTCGGCGCCGCGGAAACCGTAGATCGACTGGTCGGGATCGCCCACCGCGACGAGGTCGCGGCCGTCGCCGGCGAGCTGGGCCAGCAGCAGCTCCTGGGCCGGGTCGGTGTCCTGGTACTCGTCCACGAACACGACCTCGTGCGCGGCCCGCTCGCGCTCGCGCAGGTCGGGGCGGGTCAGCAGCGCCGAGGCGGCCCTGATCAGCTCGGGGTAGTCGAAGGTCTCCTCGGGGGCGAGGTCGAACCGGTCCTGGTAGCGCTCGGCGAACCGGCCGGCCGCCGCCCAGTCGCTCCTGCCGTGCCGGCGGCCCAGCTCGACCAGGCGCCGGCCGTCGAGGCCGCGTTCGTTGGCGCGGGCCAGGAAGTCGCGCAGCTCCTCGGCGAAGCCGCGGGTCTTCAGCGGCTCGCGCAGGGAGGGCGGCCAGTCGAGCGCGCCGTGCTCCAGCTCGCCGTGCAGCAGCCGGCGGATCTCCAGCAGCTGCTCCGGGCCGGTGAGCAGGCGCGGCGGTTCCTTCCCCGCAATGATCGACTCGCGGCGCAGGAGGGCGTAGGCGTAGGAGTGGAAGGTCAGGGCGAGCGGGGAGCGGGTGGTGCGGCGCAGGCGGGCGGTGACGCGCTGGCGCAGCTCCTCGGCGGCCTTGCGGCTGAAGGTGAGGATGAGCACGCGCTCGGGGTCGAGTCCGCGCCGCTCGACGCGGTCGACCACGCTCTCCACGATCGTGGTGGTCTTCCCGGTGCCCGGGCCGGCGAGAACGAGGAGGGGCCCGCTCCGGTGCTCGACCACGGCACGTTGGTGCTCGTCGAGCGCAGGGGGCACAACAGGGACGCTGTTGCCGCGTCGCACCAGGCGCCAGGTCTGACCACTCACAGCACTAGATTCCACCAGACCACAGGGGTAGATCGTGCCGACTTGCCCGGTCTCCCCGCGATCGGCCCACCGTACCGGGGCGAAGTCCGCCTTCTACCCCGACACGCCGCCGGACTGGATGCGGACCTATTGCGATATGTCGTGACCATCGGCAGGCGTCGCTATGTCGATCTTCACAAGAGTGCTGCGTGCGCGGC
>DASUCK010000224.1:0-11013 GCA_036276095.1 Nonomuraea sp.
CGGTCGTCGATCACCGCGCCCATGAACGTCGACAGGTCACCGGACACGTCGCCCACGGTCAGCGACTCGGTCGTGGCGACGAAGTCGTCCCGCAGCCGGTCCCAGATCGAGCGCGGCACGTACGCCCGCGACGCCGCCGAGCACTTCTGCCCCTGGTACTCGAACGCGCCCCTGATGAGCGCGGTCGCGAGCACGCCGGGGTCGGCGGACGGGTGGGCCACCACGAAGTCCTTGCCGCCGGTCTCGCCGACCAGGCGCGGATAGCCGTGGTAGGCGGCGATGTTGTCGCCGACGGTGCGCCACAGGTGCTGGAACGTCGCCGTGGAGCCGGTGAAGTGGATGCCAGCCAGCGCCGGGTGACTGAGCGCGACCTCGGAGACGGCCTGCCCGTTGCCGGTGACCAGGTTGATCACGCCGGGCGGCAGCCCGGCGGCCTCCAGCAGCCGCATCGTGAAGTGGGCGGCGAACTGCTGCGTCGGCGACGGCTTCCAGACGACGACATTCCCCATCAAAGCCGCAGAAGTCGGCAAATTTCCGGCGATGGCCGTGAAGTTGAACGGCGTGATCGCGAGCACGAACCCCTCAAGGGGCCGGTACTCCATCCTGTTCCACACACCCGGCGACGAGATCGGCTGGTCGGCGTACAGCTGCCGCGCGTACGCCACGTTGAACCGCAGGAAGTCGATCAGCTCGCAGGCCGAGTCGATCTCCGCCTGCTGCACCGACTTCGACTGGCCCAGCATCGTGGCCGCGTTGAGCGTCGCCCGCCACGGCCCGGCCAGCAGCTCGGCCGCCTTGAGGAAGACCGACGCGCGCTCGTCGAACGACAGCGCCCGCCACGCCGGGGCCGCCTGCAGCGCGGCGTGGATCGCGTCCCGCACGTCCCGGGCCGTGGCGTTCCTGGTCTGGCCCAGGACGGAGACGTGGTTGTGCGGCTGCACCACGTCGATGGGCGCCCCGCCGCCCATGCGCTGCTCGCCGCCGATGGTCATGGTGAGGTCGAGGGACGCCCCGGCCAGCTCCTTGACGCGGTTCTCCAGCGCGGCCCGCTCGGCGCTGCCCGGCGCGTAGCCGTAGATCTGCTCGTTGGCGGGCGCGGGGACGTTGCTGATGGCATCCATTTACTTACCCCCAAGGGCACGAAGGAAGAAGGCGACGTTGGCGGGGCGCTCGGCCAGGCGGCGCATGAAGTACCCGTACCAGTCGTCGCCGTACGGGACGTAGACGCGGACCGTGTGACCGGCCCCGGCCAGGGACTCCTGCCGGTCGGTCCGGATTCCGTAGAGCATCTGGAACTCGTGGTCGCCGATCGTCCGCCCGTACCGGTCGGCGAACAGCTCCGTGATCGCGATCATGCGATCGTCGTGCGTCGCCACCATGGGGTACCCCTTCCCCGCCATGAGGATCCGCAGGCATCGGACGTACGCTTTGTCCACAACGGCCCTCCCCTGGTGGGCGACTGAGGCGGGCTCGCGGTAGGCGCCCTTGACCAGCCGTACGCGGGAGCCCTCGGCGGCCAGGTCGCGGCAGTCGTCCTCGCTGCGGAACAGGTACGCCTGGATCGCCACGCCCGTCGCCGGATAGTCCTCGCGCAGCTTGCGCAGGACGCCGAGGGTCGAGTCGACGGTGGTGTGGTCCTCCATGTCGAGGGTGACGGGGGAGCCGCCCGCCGCGGCGGCGGCGCAGATCTCGCGGGCGTGCTCCAGGGCCATGGCATGGTCGAGCCGCTGGCCGAGGGCCGACAGCTTGACCGACACCTCACCCCGGTGGCCCAGCTCCAGCGGCCGCAGCGCCTCCAGCAGCGTCACGTACGCGCGGGCGGTGGCCTCGGCGGTCCGCGCGTCGCGCGTCTCCTCGCCGAGATGGTCGACGGTGACGGCGAGTTTGGCGTCGCGGAGCCGTTCGACCGCGGCGCGGGCCTCCTGGACGCCTTCCCCCGCGACGAACCGCCGGACGACCTTCTCGGTGAGCGGGAAGCCCGACACGACGCGGCGTACGGCCCCGCTCCCGGAAGCGGCGAGGAGCACTTGACCCAGCATGGGCTCAGTGTAAAACCGCAGCTCAAAGGGGCCTATCGACGACCGTAACGCCCGATGTGGCAGGCTGTTGTACACATGTATGAGCCTGCCGACCTCCAAGAGATCGTCGACGAGATCGCCGCCCGCCTGGGGGCTTCCGCGACGCTGGAGGACCGCTCGTTCCGGCTGCTCGCCTACGGCGCCCAGCACGGCGACATCGACACGGTCCGCCAGGAGTCGATCCTGCGCCGGCGCGCCACCGGCGAGGTGCGCGACCACTTCGAACGCTACGGCATCGCCAAGGCCGAGGGCCCCGTCCGGATCCCCGGGGATGCCGAGCTCGGCGTCCTGGCCCGGGTGTGCTGGCCGTTGCGGCACGACAAGGTCACCTACGGCTACCTGTGGCTGCTCGACTCCGGCGCGCTCACCGACGCCCGGCTCGCCGCCGCCGCGCCGCTCGTGGCCAGGGCCGCCGCCGCGCTCGCCCAGGAGGCCAGGAGCCGCCGCGACCTCGGCCGCGCCCTGCTCGCCCTGTTCTCCGCCGATCCCGAGGAACGCGCCGGCGCCGGCGTCGAGGCGCCTGGCCCGGTCGCGGCCGTCGCCGTACGCGAGTCGCCCGAGCGGGTGGCCGCCCTCTGGACGCTCCCGCGCGGTGTCCTCGCCCACGCCGGCTCACCGGTCGCCCTGCTGGCCCCCGCCCATCTGGCCGGCGAGGTCGCCCAGACGGTGCAGAGCGCGTACGGCACCGCGGCCGGCGTCGGCGCCGCGAGGACCGATCCCGGCGACGCCTGGCAGAGCTGGCGCGAGGCCCGGCAGGCGCTGCGCATCGCCGAGCACTTCCCCCGCCACGCTCCCGTCGCGCACTGGGCCGACCTGGGCGTGCACCGCCTGCTGGCCCGGCTCGGTCGGCCCGACCTGCGCGAGCTGGCCGCCGAGGCCGCGGCGCTGGACGCCGAGCTGGCCCGGACCGTCGAGTGCTACCTCGACCACGGCGGCCACGCCCAGAAGACGGCCGCCGAACTCGGCATCCACCGGCAGACCCTCTACTACCGGCTGGGCAAGGCCGAACGCCTCACCCATCGCGACCTGGCTGACGGTGACGACCGCCTGGTGGTACATATGGGGCTGAAAGCGGCGAGGCTCCTGCAGGCACCGTAGGGCCTGTATCAACGTCCGCCCGCACCCATGAAGCGGCTCCGGCGGTTGCCCGCCGGAGCCGTGCCGTCCTGCCGTGCTGTCCTGAGATGTCGTCCCGCGATGCCGTCCCGCGATGCCGTCCCGCGATCAGGCGCAGGCCGATTCGTAGACCCGTACGAGTTCCTGGCTCACGCGCTCCCAGGAGTAGCGCGAGCGCGCCCGGTCGGCGCCCGCGTACCCCAGCGCGGTGCGCAGCGTCTGGTCCTGCAGCAGCTCGCGGGCCAGCCGGGCGGTGCGGGCCGGCCGGTCCGGCGGCACCAGCAGGCCGGTGACGCCGTCGATGACGGAGTCGAGGTGCGCGCCGACGGCCGAGGCGATCACCGGCACGCCGCAGGCCATGGCCTCCAGCGCGACGATCCCGGTCACGGCCTCGCGCGGCACCGACACCACGGCGTCCGCGCTGCGCATGAGCTTCGGCACCATCGAACGCTTCACCTGGCCCAGCATGGTGACCCGGTCGGCGACGCCGAGCTGCTCGGCCAGCGATCGCAGCCGCCGCGCGTCCCGGTCGCCGTCGAGGTTGTCCTGGTCGGGGCCGCCGGCCAGCACGAGCTCGACGTCGGACAGTCCCTGCAGGGCCCGTACGACGGTGTGCGCGCCGCGGTCCGGGGTGAGCGCGCCGACGTGCAGCAGCCGCTTGCGGGAGCCGCGCGTGGCCACCGGGCCGCGCCGCTGGAACCGCTCGGTGTCGACGCCGTACGGCACCACCGCGATGTTGCCGCGCGGCACGCCGAGCCGGATGAGCGCCGACTCCTCGTCACCGGAGCCGGCGATGACCGCGTCGGCCCGGCGGCCGAGCGCCAGCTCCAGGTCCCGGTGCATGGCGTCGACCGTGTGGAACGTCTGCGTGACCGGCACCGACAACCCGTGCGCCCCGGCCACCGCGGCCAGGCCCCATGTCCAGGAGTGGGCGTGGATGACGTCGGGACGCTCCTGGCTCCACCGCCGCATCAGGCTGTCACCGAGGTCGTTGAGGTAGGGCAGGACGTCGTCGGCCGGGAGGTCCTTGGCCGGGCCCACGTCGATCTGCTCCAGCGTGACCCCCGGGGCGACCCGCGTCCTGGGCTTGCCCTCGGCGTTGTCACGGCGGGAGTAGATGGTGACGTGGTGCTCGCGTCCGAGCTCGCGGGCGACCGAGAGAATGCGGTGACGCTGATTACCCCCGGCGGAAGCGACGATCGCGATATTCATGGCACACCTCAGCAGCGTGGAAAGCGTTAAAGGTGTGCCTGCGTCTTAGGCACCGGTCTACGACTCCGACAATACCCACGTTTGTGCGGATCGCAAACCCCCACAGATCAGACACCGCGGAGGGCGAACACCACGATCTCATCCCAGACCTGGCCGCCGGAGAACCCGTTCCTGTCCGCCTCCACGGCCTTGACCACCGTGGCCGGCGCCTGGCCCGCGCACCGGCCCAGCACGTCGGCCAGCCGCTCCTCGCCGTACGGCTCGCCGTGCTCGTTCCTGGAGGAGATCAGCCCCTCCGAGTACAGCACCAGCGTCTCGCCCGGAGCGAGCGTCAGCGTCTCCACCGCCGTCTCGCCCTCGGGCGCGATGCCCAGCGGCACGCCGCCGCCCGCCGCCAGCCGCACGCCGCCGTCGGGCTGCAGCAACACGGCCGGATGGTGCCCGGCCGACGACATACGGATCTCCCGCCCGCGTACGAACCCCGCGACCGCCATCACGAACATGCCCGTGCCCTGCGCCACCAGAGCCTCGTTGACCCTGCGCATGACCAGGTCGGGATCGGACTCCCAGACGCTCAGCGCCCGCAGCCCGCCGCGCACCATGGCGCTGACCGAGGCCGCCTCCTCGCCCTTGCCGGCCGCGCCGCCCAGCGCGAAACCCCACCCGCCGGACACGGGAAACACGTCGTAGAACTCCGCCCCCACCGACAGCCCCGGGTGATAGACCGCGGACGCCTCGTAACCGGGAATGTCGGGCAACGTGCGCGGGGCGACGCTGGCCGACAGGGCGTCCGCGGCCCGCGAACGGTTCTGGTAGCTCGTCTGGGCGCGTACCGCGAGGCCGAGCTGCAGCCCCACCTCCTGCAGCACCGCCAGGTCGGCCAGCGTGAACGGCGGCCGGTCGTGCGTGCGCACCAGCGTGAGCACCCCGTCGCCCGCCCCGATCGGCACGCACACGAGCGAACCCGCGCCCATCGCCGTCAGCAGCGGCCCCTCAGGGCAGAAGCCCAGCTGGGTCTCGTCGTCCACCATCTCCTGCACCACGCCTGAACCGCGCTCCAGCACCTGCAGCACGACGTGCCCGGCGGCCGGTTCGGCGGCCTCGACGTGCCGGACGAGCTCGCCGACCGGCTGGTTCTTCGGCCCCACCACGTACGACCGCCGGGGCAGCCCGCCGCGCACCAGGTCGGCGATCACCCAGTCGGCCCACTCGGCCGCGAGCAGCCGCGTGGCCCGCGCCACCGCGACCGGACGCAGCAGGGCGTCCTCGTCCAGCAGCAGCTTGCCCATCTTGACCAGCAGGTCCTGCCGCTTGGCCGCCGCGATGAGCAGCGCGCCGTCGGACTGCTCCGGCCGCCGCGCGCCCGGCTCCGGCAACTGCACCTCGGTCGGCAGCGCCACCGCCGCCACCATCTGCTGCGGCTCACCCGGCATGGTCAGCCGGGTCAGCGCCACCTGCACCGTGTGGGTGCGCCCCTGGTGCGCCAGCCGGGTCTCGAACGCGGCCGGATGCCCGGTCTGCAGCACCGACGTCAGATGCGAACGGAACGCCGCCCGCCGCGACACGTCCACCAGCAGCGGGAACGAGCGCCCCACCAGGTAGCCGTCCGGGCTGCCGAGCATCCGGGACGTCTCCGGATTGATGCGCCGCACCACGCCGCCGCCGTCGAGCACGATCACCGGCACCGGGAACGAGCGGAACACCTGGCGCAGCAGCTTCAGCTCCCGCTGCGCGCCGTCCTTCTTGCCCCCCGGGCGCTTGGGGGCCGTGCGCAGCTGCTCGCCCGCCTCGGCGAGCAGCTCGACGGCCGTGTCCAGCTCGGCCAGCGCGGCGTCGAGCGTGGGCCCCAGGTCGTCGGGGTAGGCGGTCCTCGCCTCGCGCAGCGACGAGACGCGCCCAGCCAGCGCGTCCAGCGCCTGTTCGAGGTCCGGCATCGTCATCCTCTGACGCTACGCCACTCGGGATAATGGGTGCCATATGGGGTAGGGCGTTATCGCTATGGAATCGACCGCGATGATCACCCCCGGTCTCGCCCGCGACCTCGCGGCACTCGGGCGGCTGGGCGAGGACACCTCGATGGAGAGCGTGCTGCGCGGCCTCACCTCGGCGCTGGCGGCCGGCGTGCCCGGATGCTCGGGAGCCTCCTCGGAGCACTGGCGCGACCAGCGGGTCCTGGTCGCCGGCTCGCACAGCGAGCTGATCATGCTGGTCGACGGAGAGCGCCAGCTGGGAGAGGGCCCGTCCGTCGAGGCCAGGAAGAACGGCTCCCGCGTCTCGGTGTCCGACGTGCTCACCGACACCCGCTGGCCCGGCTACGACGTGCTGGCCACCCGGTGGGGGGTGCGCTCGGCCCTGGTGGTGCCCATCGACGTGGCGTCCGCGCAACTGCTCGTCGGGCTCTATTCCGTACGGCCCGGCGCGTTCTCCCCGCACGGCGCCCAGTCGCTCAGCGACATGCTCACCGAACAGCTCGGCGTGGCCATGGCGAACCTGTGGGAGTTCGAGGAAGTGCGCACCGACGCGGCCCAGCTGCAGGAGGCGCTCGCCGGGCGGTCGGTCATCGACCAGGCCAAGGGCATCATCATGCAGACCAGCGGATGCACCGCCGAGGCGGCGTTCGAGGAGCTGCGCAGGATCTCCCAGCACCACCAGGTCAAGGTGGCCGACCTGGCCCGGCTCCTGGTCGACGAGCACCAGCGCAAGTCCAGGCGCTGACAGGGCCGGGGGCGCGCCGGTTCGTCAGCCGATCGCCGCCGCGAGGGGGTGCCGAGACGTCAGCCGATCGCCTCCAAGGCGTCGTCGAGCGTGTCGTAGAGCGGCAGCCGCTGGGCCAGCCCGGTGATCCACATCACCTTCGACTTGGAGTATTCGACCCCGACCAGCGCGAATCTGGACCCGGAGGCCAGACTCGTCTGCCAGTGGTGCACGATCAGGCCGAGCGCCCGCGAATCCATGAACGTCACCCCCGCCAGGTCGAGGATGACGTCGGAACCCGCCATCGACAGGTAATCGGCGAACTGCTCGCGCGTGGTCGCGTCGAGCACGCCGTCGACGCGGATCACGGTGATCTCGTCGACGGTCGACGACGTCAGGCTCAGGGCGGCCGCGGGCCCGTCGCCGTTTTCCGGCATTGTCACGCAGCAACCCTACTGTCACCGCACGAGTGAGGAATACTTCCCGCGACACGGGGGACACTGGATCCGAAGTCCAGCAGCGGGCTTTCGTCTCGAGAGTAGAGCGAGGCGTGCCTCTGCATGGGCTTTTCCTGCATCGCGGAGGCCGCCTGCCATCCATATGAGGAGCAGCGATGGCTGTGCAGGATTACGACCTCGAGGAGATGACGGCAGAAGAACTCCTGGCCGAGATGGTCAGAGAGGACACCCCCGACACCACCCGGGAGCGGCTGCGCGAGCGCATCGTCGAGATGCACCGCCCGCTCGCCATGGAGATCGCCAGACGCTACCGCTACCGGGGCGAACCTCTGGAGGACCTCCTCCAAGCCGCGTACGTCGGCCTGATGAAGGCCGTCAACGGCTTCGACCCGACCCTCGGCCACGCGTTCAGGGGCTACGCGGTCGTCACCATGACCGGGGAGGTCAAACGCCACTTCCGT
This sequence comes from Nonomuraea sp., assembly GCA_036276095.1. GTDB lineage: Bacteria > Actinomycetota > Actinomycetes > Streptosporangiales > Streptosporangiaceae > Nonomuraea. The sequence continues at coordinate 8,020 of DASUCK010000224.1, forward strand.
GACCGTACCTGGGCCATTCGGGTGCCCCGCCTTTACCAGGAGCGCCGCTCCGAGCTCAACCGGCTCGTCGCCGACCTCAGCCAGGACCTCGGCCGGTCCCCGACCGTCGCCGAGCTGGCCGCCAAGATGAACATCACCGAGGAGGACGTCCTGCTCACGCTGGACGCCTCCGCCGCGTACAGCACGCTCTCGCTCGACGCTCCGCTCGGCACCGACGACGACGCCGCCTCGCTCGGCGACGTCATCCCCGAGGACGACGACACGTTGAGCACCATGGTCGACAGGGAGGCCGTCAAGCCGCTCATCGACGCGCTCCCTTCCCGCGAGAAGCACATCCTGCTGCTGCGGTTCTTCGGCAACATGACGCAGGCCGAGATCGCGGCCGAGTTCGGCATCTCGCAGATGCACGTCTCGCGCATCCTCCGCAAGGTCCTCGACCAGCTACGTACCGAGCTGGTCGGCTGAGAGGGCGGTCGCCGGGTGAACGAGGACGTCGAGCCTCCGTCGGGCTACACGAGCCCGCCATCCGGCACGCCCGTCAGACGACTGCGCTTCCGGCTGCCGGACCTGCCGCAGGTCCGGCAGGTGGCCGAGGAGGAGGCGCGCGAGGCCGGGATGCCCGAGGAGGCCATCGGCGACTTCGTCATCGCCGTGAACGAGGTCGCCACGAATGCCGTCACCCACGGGGCTGAGCGGGCCACGCTGCGAACGTGGGTGACGAACGGGGATCTGGTGGTCGAAGTCCATGATGAGGGGACATGGAAGCCTGGGCCCATGCCGGGTGCGGTGGGCGGCATGGGGCTGTGGGTGGCCCGGCTGCTGTCATCGGATCTGACGTTGCGTGCCGGCACGGGCGGCAGCACAGTGATCATGCGGTTCCCCGCGAAGTAGGCCTTCGCCGCCACGCGCGCCTCTTCGCGAGCCACGCCCGCGCCTTCCCGAACCGAGCCACCTGCTCCCGGGCCCCGCACCGCGACTCGTGGACGGCCTCCCGGAGTCCGGGAGGCCGTCACTTCGGATTCATGGGCACCTCAGGCCGCGGGGGTCAGCGGCGGGCGCGTCCCCGCCAGTTGCTGTAACCCGCGCGGATGCCGGCCGTGCCGACCCCCGCCTGATGCAGGGCCAGCAGGGTCAGCCCCAGCAACGCGAACGTCATGCCCGAGAACCCGCCGGGGATCCTCGCGCCGACCAGGTCGAGCAGGAAGCCCAGCCCGAATATGATCGCTGCCACGACTGCGAGCATGTCATCTCACCTCGTTCCCTGGCTCTGGCGCCCGGACAGGGCGAGCAGCCGGTCCAGGACGTTCCGGTAGTCGCGCAACGCCAGGCGCAACTGCTCGGTGTCGGGCGTGCCGGTGTCCTTCCACCGGTCGCGGAGGGCGTTCGTACGCGTGGTCAGGCTGCTGGTGAGGGACTCCACCACCTCGCCCACCAGGGTGTCGGCCCGCTGTACGGCCTCGCCCGGGTCGTCGACGAACGACGCCTGCACCTCGCGCCACCGGTCCTGCACCTGCGCGGGATCCTGGTCGAACAGGACCACGTCGCCGGGGACGGCGTGCGCCGGCGTCCCCTCGGCCCTCTCGCCCGCCGTGCCGGTGGAGTGCGCGGGATCCGGCTCCGGCTCGGCCAGCATGTCGCCGCCGGTCCTGGCGTACGGGTCCCGGTAGGGGGCGTCCGGGGCGCCCTGGTCGCCGGGAGCGGGTGTGACGACGGCACCGGGCACGGCCGCCACAGGCGTCGCCGATTGCCCGCTCGGCCCGTCCGGCCGGCTCGGCCCGCCTGTGCCGACCGGCCCGACGTCCGATCCGCGCGCCTCAGCCTCCCGAGCCGCCTCGTACTGAGCTTCCTCGTCGTGGGCTGCGATGTCGTGTTGTCCGGTGTCCTGACGTGTGCCGTCGTGATGTGCGCGGTCGTGATGTGCGCCGTCGTGATGTGCGCGGTCGTGGGGTGTGCTGTCTTGGGGTGTGCCGTCGTGGACGGCGTCGCCACGCGGTTCCTCGTCCGCTGACCGGTCGGGGGAGTCCCGATCCGTGTCCCAGGAGCGCTCACGAGCAGTCTCGGGGTGCTCGTCCGCGCCGCCGTGAACGCGCTCGTCAGCGGTGTCGTCGTCAGTGCGTTGCGACGGCACCTTCAGCTCGTCGCTGCCACTGCTCATATCGTTTCACCGTCCTCGGGTGGTTTCCTGCAGCAGTTCCTCGAACAGCGCGCGGTAATGCACCATGGCCTGCCGGAGCTCCTCGGTGGAGGCCTCCTTCCTGGCCGCCCGTCCGCTGATCTCATGAGCCGCTCTGTAGTGGTCGAGAGTCGCCGCGTGCCGTACCGACAGGTCGGACAGCCGTTGCTCGAAGTCCTCCGTCGGGTAGCCCCGTTCGGCCATGACCGCCGTGACCAGCTGGTCGGCCTCGGTCACCGCGAACGCCGGCGCGTCGACGAAGCGCTCCTGCACCTCGGTCCAGCGGTGGGCGTAGGTATCGCGGGCTTCCTCGGGGAGAGGACGGATGTCAAGCTCGGAAAGCCGCCTTTCGCGGGCGAGCAGCTCCTGCTCGGCCTCGCGCCGGTTCTCGCGTTCGGCGACTGTGCGTTCATATTCCGGGCCGAAACGTTCGCGGAGGTGGGTGCGGCGTTTCTGCCGCTGAAGCATGAGATATCCCACAGCGGCGACCGCCACCACCGCGACCACGACGACGGCCACCCATGCGTAGGTGGTCATATTGTTCGCCTCCGGTCTCTGTGTTGAGACCGCGACTGCCCTCGAACAGGTATGTCGAAACTAGATTCGGCATACCAGCAGGCCGTGATCAGCGGCTTTCGAGCGCCTTCCGCGCCGCCGCCAGCACGTTCGCGACATGTGATCCTGATGGTGCGGCGGGGACTTCGGTGAACCCCTGCGCGACGTCGTACCGTACGTCCAGCCCCGCCTCGACCAGCCGCTGCGCCCACCGCAACGCCGTATTGAGCCGCTCGGCCGCCGGCGGCCTCCCCTGCGCGGCCGCC
>DASUCK010000225.1:0-9855 GCA_036276095.1 Nonomuraea sp.
GGCCGGGTCGGTGGCGATCAGGTGGATCACCGCGCCGGGACCGGCCGTGCGCACGTGGCCGCGCAGCTCGATGAGCAGCTGAACGCACAGCTTGTCGCCGCCGTCCACAACGAGGTCAGGCATGCGTATAGGAAACCACGAGCGAACGGCTCACGAGACGCCGGGCGCCGGCCGGGACCCGCGGGGCGGGGCGGTCACGAGACGCCGGGCGGTGAGGTCGAGTCGCGGATGACGAGCTGGCAGGGCATCTTGTGCACGCCGGGTGTGGCCTTGCCGTCGATGGCCGCGAACAGGTGCTGGGCGGCCGTGCGGCCGAGCGACTCCAGGTTCATGTCCACGGTGGTGAGCGCGGGGCGGGTCTCGGTGGAGAGCACCTCCCAGTTGTCGTAGCCGACCACCGCGATGTCGTCGGGCACCCGCCGACCGCGTTCGCGGGCGGTCTCCACGAAGCCGGCGGCGATCTGGTCGCTGCCGCAGAAGACGGCGTCGACGTGGGGCTCGGCCATGAGCAGCATCTCGGCGGCGTGCCGGCCCCAGCGCTGCGACCACGGGCCGGACAGCGTCTGGCCGGCCTGCGCCAGGCCGGCCTCGGCGAGGGCCAGGCGCAGGCCCTCCTCGCGGTCGCGGGCGGCCTTGTAGTGGGTGGGACCGGTGAGGTGCGCGACCTTCCTGCGGCCCATGGCCAGCAGGTGGTTGACGGCCATGGCCGCGGCGCCCACGTCGTCGGGGACGAACGACACGTCGGACGGGTCCTCGGAGGGGCCGTAGGCGTACACGACCGGGACCGGCAGGTCCTTGCTCACCGACGGGCGCGGGTTGGTGCTCTCGCCCACGACGATCAGCCCGTCGACCCGGCGCGACAGCAGCGCGCGCAGGTGGTGCTGCTCCCTGATGGCGTCGCCGCGGGCGTCGCAGAGCAGCACGGCCATCTCGCCCGCGCCGAACGCGTCCTCGGCGCCGAGCAGCACCGGGATGCCGAACCGGCCGACGCTGTCGGAGGTCAGGAGCCCCACCGTGCGCGTCTGGCCGGACAGCAGCCCGCGCGCCAGCGCGTTCGGCTGGAAGGAGAGTTCCGCCGCGGCGGCGAGCACGCGCTCGCGCGTCGCCGCCCGCACATCCTGGCGCCCGTTGAGCGCCTTGGACGCCGTGGCGATCGACACCCCGGCCAGCGAGGCCACATCGTTGATGGTCGCCCGCCTAGTCGCCATGCTTCGAAACCCTTTTCGGTCGCCTGTGAGCCGCTGAGAATGCTAGCACCCATTGACAGGTCCCCAGGTTTCTTCTACGTTTCCGAAAACCTTTAAGTCCAGGAGCACATCATGAGACGAAGGCTGGCCGGGATTCCCCTTCTCGGTGTGTTAGCGCTCACATCGGCGGCCTGCGGCAGCGGGGGCGACGGTGGCGGGGCGCAGCCGGCGGACGGACCCGTGACGATCACCATGTGGACCCGCGCCGCCACGCAGGCGCAGAGCGAGCGGCTCGTCCAGCAGTACAACAAGACGCACAGGAACCAGGTGAAGCTCACCGTCATCCCGACGGACAACTACCAGCCCCGCATCGCCGCCGCGGCCGGCGCCAAGCAGCTGCCCGACGTGTTCGCGGCCGACGTGATCTTCGTCCCGAACTACACGTCCCAAGGTCTGTTCATGGACATCAGCGACCGGATCGCGGCGCTGCCGTACACGGACAAGCTCGCGCCTTCGCACATGAAGCTCGGCACACTGGACGGCCGCCGGTACACGCTGCCGCACACCCTCGACCTCTCGGTCTGGTTCTGGAACAAGGACCTGTACGAGAAGGCCGGGCTCGACCCCGAGCAGGGGCCGAAGACGCTGAAGGAGTTCGCCCGGCACGCCAGCACGATCCAGGAGAAGCTCGGCCGGGACGGCAAGGTCCACGGCACGTTCTTCGGCGGCAACTGCGGCGGCTGCTACGTCTTCACCTTCTGGCCGTCCGTGTGGGCCGCCGGCGGCCAGGTCATGAACCCCGAGGGCACGACCTCGCTCAACGACCAGCCCGCGATGACCGAGGTCTTCAGGACCTACCGCGGGCTGTACGAGAACAAGGTCACCGGCCCGACCGCCAAGGAGGAGCAGGGCCCGACCTGGACCGGTTTCTTCCCCAAGGGCGAGATCGGCGTCATGCCGATGCCCTCCACCACGCTCGGCTCGATGCCCGCGGACATGAAGATCGGCGTCACCCCGATCGCCGGCCCCGACGGCGGCGAGTCGACGTTCGTGGGCGGCGACTCCATCGGCGTCAGCTCCACCACCGGGAACGCCGACGCGGCCTGGGAGTTCCTGTCGTGGACGGTCTCCGACGAGGCCCAGGTGGAGGTCATGGCCAAGAACAAGGACGTGCTGGCCCGCACCGACCTGTCGACCAACAAGTACTCCGCCGAGGACCCGCGCGTGGTCCTGATCAACTCACTGGTCGCCAAGGGCGAGACCCCGTACGCGCTGCGCTTCGGGCAGACCTTCAACGACCCCCAGGGGCCCTGGCTGCGGTTCGCCCGCGAGGCCGTCTTCGGCGACGTCTCCAAGCTTCCGCAGCTCAATGCCGAGATCACGAAGTCGCTGCAACAATGACCTTGACGATCAGCCGGTCCCGGCGGCGGGCTCCGCGCTCCGCGCCCCCCGCCCGGTGGCGGAGCAGGAAGGTCCTCGGCTGGCTGTACGCCGCCCCGACGGCCGTGATCGTGGGCGTGCTGTTCGTCGCCCCGCTGGCGCTGGTCGTCTGGATGTCGCTCAACCGCTGGCCCCTGCTCGGCCAGGCCACGTTCAACGCGCCCGCCAACTACACCAAGATCGCCGACAATCCGCTCTTCCTCGACGCGGTGACCTTCACGCTCAAGTACACCGCCATCACCACCGTCCTGCTGTCGGCGGTCGCGCTCGGCCTCGCGCTGCTCGTGCAGGACCGCAGGCCCGGCATCGGCTTCTTCCGCACCGCGTTCTTCCTGCCGGGCGCGGTCGGCTTCGCCGCGGCCGGGCTGCTGTTCTACGGCATGCTGAACAACGACTTCGGGCCCATCGACCCGATGCTCCAGACGCTCGGCGTCACCGACGAGCCGGTCAAGTGGATCGGCACGCCCGACATGGCGCTGTTCTCCACGATCACCCTGGTCATCTGGCGCTTCGCCGGGTTCGACATGCTCATCCTGCTCACCGGCCTGCAGGCCATCCCGACCGAGGTGTACGAGGCCGCCCGCAGCGACGGCGCCAACCGATGGCAGGTCTTCACCAAGATCACGCTTCCGCTGCTCCGGCCGACGCTGGCGCTGATGCTCATCCTCAGCGTCACCGGCTCGCTGCTGGCCTTCGACCAGTTCTTCGTCTTCACCAACGGCGGCCCCGACAACAGCACGGTCACCATGGTCATGGTCGTCTACCGCGACGCGTTCTTCCGCTTCGACCTCGGCGGGGCGGCGGCGCTGTCGGTCGTGCTGCTGGTGGCCCTCGTCGGGCTCAACGCCCTGATGATGCGGAGGCTGCGATGAGCCGGTACCTCACGCTGTCCGCGCTGGCGGTGCTGTTCCTGTTCCCGCTGGTGTGGAGCGGCTACGCCGCCCTGGAGGAGCCGTCCAACTACCTGGAGATGGCCCGCTTCGGCGAGGGGGTGGGCACGTACGCGTCCAACAGCGTGCTCGTCACCGCCATGACCGTGGCCGGCACGCTGGCGGTCTCCGCACTCGGCGGCTACGGCTTCGCCCGGTTCGACTTCCCCGGCAAGAACCTGCTGTTCCTGGCCACGCTGGCGATCCTCATGGTGCCGTACGCGACCATCCTCATCCCGCTCTACGTGCTGCTCGGCTACCTCGGGCTGCAGAACTCGCTGGCGGGGCTGGCGCTGGTGTTCGTGATGTTCCAGCTGCCGTTCGCGCTGTTCATGATGCGCAACGCGTTCGAGGCGCTGCCGCGCGAGCTGGAGGAGGCCGCGCTGGTGGACGGGTGCGGCACGTTCGGGGCGTTCTCCCGGATCCTGCTGAACGCGGTGCGGCCGGCGCTGGTCACCGTGGGCCTGTTCGCCTTCCTCGCCTCCTGGAACGACTTCTTCGCGCCGCTCATCCTGCTCAACGACGGCTCCTCGTTCACCCTGCCGGTGGCCGTGTTCAGCATGACGCAGCAGACGTTCGGCGCGATCGACTACGGCCGGCTCCAGGCCGGCGTCATGGTGATGGCCCTGCCCTGTCTCATCCTCTTCGTCCTTCTGCAGCGCCACTACGTGCGCGGCTTCATGTCAGGAGCTCTGCGTGGCTGATCCCGTCCTGCCCTCATCGGGTGTCCTGTCCCCCCTCGGCCTCGACGCGGTACGACTCCAGCCCGGCTTCTGGGGCGACCGGGTCGCGCTCAACCGCGCGGCCACGATCGCCCATTGCCAGGAATGGCAGGAACGCGAAGGCTGGATCGGCAACTTCCGTGGCGAGCGCCCGCGGCGGGGCCGGGAGTTCAGCGACTCGGAGATCTACAAGCTGCTGGAGGCCATGGCCTGGGCGGGCCACCCCGCGCTGCCCGCACTGGCCGAGACCGTGGCCCAGGCGCAGGAGGGAGACGGCTACCTCAACACCCGCTGGACCGGCAGCCGCTACACCGACCTGGAGTGGGGTCACGAGCTCTACTGCTACGGCCACCTCATCCAGGCGGGGGTGGCCCGGCTGCGCGCGTACGGCGAGGACCCGCTGACCCGGGTGGCGGTGCGGGCCGCCGACCACGTCTGCCGCCGCTTCATGGAGGGCACCGGGACGTGCGGCCACCCCGTGATCGAGATGGCGCTCGTCGAGCTGTACCGGGTGACCAGGGCCGAGCGCTACCTGGAGATGGCCCGCCGCTTCGTCGAGCGGCGCGGACTGCCCGCGCTCGCCGACATCCCCTACGGCCGCGCCTACTACCAGGACGACCTGCCGGTCCGCCAGGCGCAGGTCTTCCGCGGCCACGCCGTACGCGCCCTCTACCTCGCCTCCGGCGTCGTGGACGTGGCCGTCGAGACCGGCGACCAGGACCTGCTGAAGACCGTCGAGGCGCAGTGGGAACGCACGGTCGCCCGGCGCACGTACCTGACCGGCGGCATGGGGTCGCGGCACAGCGGCGAGTCGTTCGGCGAGGACTACGAGCTGCCGCCGGACCGGGCCTACTCCGAGACGTGCGCGGGCATCGCCTCGATCATGCTCGCGCACCGGCTGCTGCTGGCCACCGGCGACGTCCGGTACGCCGACCTGGCCGAGCGGACCATGTACAACGTGCTCGCCACCGGGGTGGCGCTGGACGGCCACGCGTTCTTCTACTCCAACCCGCTGCAGGTGCGGGTGCCCGCGGCCGCCTCGCAAGGGACGGTCATGCACGCCGCCGCCGGGGGCGGGCTGCGCTCTCCGTGGTTCGACGTGTCGTGCTGCCCGAGCAACGTCGCCCGCACGATGGCCTCGCTGCCCGCCTACGTCGCCACCGCCACGGACGGCGGCGTGCAGATCCACCACCACACGCCGGCCGAGATCCGCGGCGGTGGGCTGGCGGTGCGGGTGGAGACCGGCTACCCGTGGGACGGCGCGGTGACCGTGCGGGTGCTGGAGGACGGCGCGGGGCGGGTCGCGCTGCGGGTCCCGGCCTGGGCGTCCGGGGCGAGGCTCGCCTGCCGCGGGACGGTCGGCGACGCCGCCCCCGGGTACGCCGTCGCCGACGGCCCCTGGCGGGCCGGCGACGAGATCCGCCTGGAGCTGCCGATGTCGCCGCGGTGGACCTACCCCGACCGGCGCATCGACGCCCTGCGCGGGAGCGCCGCCGTCGAGCGTGGGCCGCTGGTCTACTGCGCGGAGTCGGTGTCCGACGAGCCGCCGCTCGGCGACGTCGTGGCCCGCGCGGAACCGCCGGTCGAGCACCGCGTCGACGGCGTGGTGGAGCTGGAGGTGCCGGCCGCGTTCGGCGCGGGGGCCGGGAACGGCTGGCCGTACGGGGCCGCGCCGGACGGGCGTCCATCGGGTGCGGACGCCGGTCTGCGGCTGGTTCCGTACCACCGCTGGGGGAACCGGGGGCCCGCGACCATGCGGGTCTGGCTGCCGATCTCGTGATCCCGTGATCCGGTCACCGCGCTCGCCTCCGCGCCGAGGACCTCGCTGCCTCGTGTGGGGGCCGGGCCGTCGTCATGAGGGTCCGAGGCGCCCCGGCCGGAGTCCTCGCCCTGGAGCGGGCAGGGCGAGGACCTGGGAGCGGGGTCAGGAGGTGGAGCAGGTGTAGGGGCCTGGGAGGGTTGTGTCGCCGGTCGGGCGGCTGCCCTGGAAGCCGAAGCCGGCGGAGGCGCCCGGGCCGAGGTTGCCGTTGTAGGTCATGTTGCGGGCCGTCGCGTTCTGGCCGCTCACGGACAGGATGGCATTCCAGGAGCCGGTGATGGAGTGGCCGCCGGGGAGCGCGAACGCGACCGTCCAGCCGTTGACGGGGGAGGTGCCGGTGTTGGCGACCGTGACCTGGACGACGTAGCCGGGGCCCCATTGCTGGACGGACGCGGTGGCGGTGCAGCCGCCGCCCCCGGTGCCGCCCGGCTGGGTGGTGAAGGTGGTGGTGGCGGAGTCGGCGGAGACGTTGCCGGCCGCGTCGCGGGCCCGGGCGTACACCTGGTACTGGGTGGCGGGGGTCAACCCGGTCAGCGTCGCCGAGTTGGCGGTGGCCTGGGCGAGGAGGGTGTCGTTCGTGCCCTGCTCGCGGTAGACGTCGTAGCCGGCGACGCCGGAGCCGCCGGTGTCGGTGGAGGCGGTCCAGGTCAGGGTGGCGCCGGAGGAGGTGACGTTCGACGCCGAGGGGGTGCCGGGGCGGCTCGGCGCGGTGACGTCGGTGCCGCCGCCGAAGTACGTCGCCTCGCGCGAGGTCTGCGCGATCCCGTTGGCGCCGTTGAAGATGCGCTGGCCCCACGAGGTGAGCTGGGCCGGGTTGAAGTTGGTGACCATGTCGAGGTATTCGACGCCGCCGCCGTTGCCGCTCCACGACCAGCCGATGTAGCCGATGCCGCGGCTCACGGCCTGGGCCATGATCGTGTCCTCGTCGGGGTTGCCGTCGGAGTGGTTGTGCCCGAATTCGCCGATGACGAGCGGCAGCCCGGCGGTCTGGAACGCGTCCAGGTACGCGGTGATCTCCGCGGCCGTGTCGAAGACGCCGTACATGTGGACGGAGAAGACGGTGTTGTGCTGCGGGTCGGCGTTGGCGACCGTGCGGGCGTTGTCGCGCATGGTGAACTGCCAGTCCTGGCCCCAGTTGGGGGCGTCGACCATGAGCAGGTGTTCGAAGCCGAGGCCGCGCATCCGGGTGATGGCGCTGGTGGTGGCCTGGGTCCAGGCGGAGACGTTGTTGTTGCCGTACGGCTCGTTGCCGATGTTGATGACGATGTAGTCTTCGGCGCCGGTGACCGCGCTCTTGACGCTGTTCCAGTACGTCACCGCCTGGTCCAGCGGGTACGCCCCGCTCTGCTCGCCGTACCCGGTGGTGTCGTGGTTTTCGAGCACGCATATTAACCGGTTCTGCCGGCAGAGGGTGACCACGTTGGCCACGTCGGAGGCGCTGTTGGGGGTCCAGCGGCCGCCGCTCAGCACCACGCGCACGGTGTTGGCGCGCAGCGCCTTGATGCTGGCGAACGAGCTCGTCTGGCTGGTGAACCAGGTGTGGGCGTGGCTCGCGCCGCGCATCACGAACGCGTTCCCGTTCGCCTCGACGATCCTGGTCCCGCTGACCCGGAGCCCGGCCGCGGCGTGCGCGGGCGCCGGGACGATCAGGATCGAGACGAGGAGCGACAGGAACGCCGCCGCCACGAGCCCGAGTCGGTTCCTCATGGGTGTGCCCTTCGCTAGAGGGTTAACCGGTTAGGCACACACGGTCTTCTCAATCGGCCGCGATGTACAGCAATCGGGAAAGGGACCCGGAGAATGCCCTGGATTCCCGTGAAACTTTCAGCGCAGCCTCGGCAGGCCGGCCGCGAGCGCGCTCAGCATGCGGACCAGCGTGGGCGTGAACTCCGGGCAGGCGGCGGCCAGGTCGGGGTCCTCGGCGTAGAGGCGGACGATGGTCGGCGGCGGGTTGGCGATCGGGTGGAGGAGACCGGCGAAGGCGATCGCGGCGGCGGCCAGCTCCGCGCCCTCGCTCTCGGTCAGGTCGGTGCGCTCGGCGATCTGCCGGCCCACCGCCGCGGATTCGGCGTGCGCGGCCCGCTTGTACGCCCGCGCCGACTCCACCGACACGTTGTGCTCCAGGCTGGTGGAGGCGTGGCCGAGCAGGTCGCACAGCAGCGGCCGCTCGGCCAGCGTCTCGGCCAGCGTCGCGACCACCTCGGCCGGGCCGGTGGCGGTGCGCAGCCGCGCGCCGACGGCCTCGGCCCACCGCAGCCCCTCTTCGGTGGCCAGGTGGAGGTAGATCTCCTCGCGGGTGCCGAAATAGCGCACGATGTTGGACTTCGCCAGGCCCACGGCTTCCGCGACCGCGCCCAGGCTGACATTGCGTACGCCGGAGGCCGCGGCCAGCTCGCGCGCGGCCCGCAGGATCGCCTCCCGCCGCTGCTGCTTGTGCTCCGGCCGCCGGGCCCGGAGGAATGCCGATCGGGTCATGTCGCCTGCAAGCATACGACCGGACTTAAAAGAACGCCATTCTCTTGTTAGGCGGACGCTGTTCTGTTACCGTCCCCGGTGTGACCGAGATACGGATGCGAGTCAACGGCGCCGAGGAGAAGCTCGACGTCGCGCCATGGGTCAGCCTGCTCGACGTGCTGCGTGAGCGCCTGCAGCTGACCGGCCCGAAGAAGGGCTGCGACCAGGGCGCCTGCGGCGCGTGCACGGTCCTCGCCGACGGCGTGCGGATCAACGCCTGCCTCGCCCTCGCCGTGCAGTACGCCGGCCGGGACATCACCACGATCGAGGGCCTCACCCCGCACCCGCTGCAGGAGGCGTTCGTCCGGCACGACGGCTTCCAGTGCGGCTACTGCACCTCCGGCCAGATCTGCTCGGCGATCGGCCTGCTCAACGAGTGCGCGGCGGCGGGCACGGCCCCGGCCGCGCTCACCGAGGCCGAGATCAGGGAGCGGATGAGCGGCAACCTGTGCCGCTGCGGCGCGTACAACGGCATCGTGGACGCGATCACGGATGTGGCGGGATGAGACCCTTCGCGTACGTCAGGCCCGCCGACGTCGACGCGGCGCTCCAGGCGGTGGCCGGCCCCGGCGCCAAGTTCCTGGGCGGCGGCACCAACCTGGTCGACCTCATGCGCGAGGGCATCGAGCAGCCCGACACGGTCGTGGACGTCACGGCGCTGCCGCTCGCCGACGTCGCCGACCTGCCGGACGGCGGCCTGCGCGTCGGGTCGCTGGCCCGCAACAGCGCCGTGGCCGCCGACCCGCGAGTCCGCGACCGCTATCCGGCGCTGTCACAGGCGATCCTGGCCGGCGCGTCGGCGCAGCTGCGCAACATGGCCACCGTGGGCGGCAACCTGCTGCAGCGCACCCGCTGCCCGTACTTCTACGATCGCGCCGCGGCCTGCAACAAGCGGGAGCCGGGCGGCGGCTGCGACGCGCTCGGCGGCTTCAACCGCTCCCACGCGATCCTCGGCGTGAGCGAGAACTGCATCGCCACGCACCCGTCCGACATGTGCGTGGCGATGGCCGCGCTCGACGCCGTCGTCGAGGTGCGCAGCGTCCGCGGCACCCGGCGGGTCCCGCTGGTGGACTTCCACCTGCCGCCAGGCGACACGCCGCACGTCGAGACCGTGCTGGCCGCCGACGAGCTGATCACCGCGGTGGAGCTGCCGCCCGCGGCGGCCCCGTCCCGCTACCGCAAGGTGCGCGACCGGGCGTCGTACGCGTTCGCGCTGGTCTCGGTGGCGGCCGCCCTGGAGGTCA
>DASUCK010000226.1:0-3798 GCA_036276095.1 Nonomuraea sp.
CGGAGTTCCACTTCGCGAGCACCGCCGGCCTCGCCACGCTGGCGCTGGTCGCCGTGGGCGCGGCCTACGCCTGGGTCAAGTACGGGCGCGCCGAGGTCCCGGTCGTGCAGCCGCGCGGGTCGTTCCTCACCACGTTCGCCCGCCGCGACCTGTACGGCGACGCGCTCAACGAGTCGCTCTTCATGCGCCCCGGCCAGTGGCTGACCCGCATCGCGGTGTTCTTCGACAACCGCGGCGTCGACGGGCTGGTCAACGGCCTGGCCGCGGGCATCGGCGGCAGCTCCGGGCGCCTCCGGCGGATCCAGACGGGCTTCGCCAGAACGTACGCGTTGTCCATCTTCATCGGTGCCGCCCTGCTCACCGGCGCCCTGCTCCTCGTTGGGACCATCTGATGTCACCCTGGCTTCCGATACTCATGGCGGTGCCCGTGGTGGGCGCCATCGTGGTGGCCCTGCTTCCCAAGGGCAGCGACAAGCTGGCCAAGCAGGTCACGCTGCTGGTCTCGCTGCTGGTGCTGGTGCTCACGGGCGTCATGGCCGCCGGGTTCAGGCCGAACGGCGACCGCTTCCAGTTCGTGGCCGCCTACGACTGGATCCCGAGCTTCGGCGTGAAGTTCGGGGTCGGCGTCGACGGCGTGGCCCTGGTGCTGATCGCCCTGTCGGTGGTGCTCGTGCCGATCGTGGTGCTGGCCTCCTGGCACGACGCCGACGGCGTCAAGTCCGCCGACGGCACGCTCGTCACGCCCAAGCGGTCGGTGAAGACGTACTTCTCGCTGCTGCTCGTGCTGGAGACGATGATGATCGGCGTCTTCGCGGCGACCGACATCTTCCTCTTCTACGTCTTCTTCGAGGCCATGCTGATCCCGATGTACTTCATGATCGGGTCGTACGGCGGCGCCCAGCGGTCCTACGCGGCCGTCAAGTTCCTGCTGTACTCCTTGTTCGGCGGCCTGCTCATGCTGGTCGCGGTCATCGGACTCTACTTCCTGGCCGACGTCCCGCAGCGCACCTTCATGTTCCCCGAGCTGATCGGGGCCATCCAGGACCCGGCCACGCAGAAGTGGCTGTTCGCCGGCTTCTTCGTCGCGTTCGCGATCAAGGCGCCGCTGTGGCCGGTGCACACCTGGCTGCCCGACGCCGCCGCGCAGGCGCCGGCCGGGGCCGCGGTGCTGCTCGTCGGCGTGCTCGACAAGGTCGGCACGTTCGGCATGCTGCGCTTCTGCCTGGAGCTGTTCCCCGACGCGGCCAAGGCGTTCACGATGCCGATCGTCGTGCTGGCGGTCATCAGCATCATCTACGGCGCCATCGTCGCCATCGGGCAGACCGACATGAAGCGGCTCATCGCGTACACGTCGATCTCGCACTTCGGGTTCATCGTGCTCGGCGTGTTCGCCATGTCGGAGCTCGCGCAGTCCGGCGCGGCGCTCTACATGGTCAACCACGGCTTCGCCACCGGCGCGCTGTTCCTCGCCGCGGGCTTCCTCATCGCCCGGCGCGGCTCGCCGTTCATCGGCGACTACGGAGGCGTCCAGAAGGTCGCCCCGGTGCTCGCCGGCTTCTTCCTGGTCGCCGGTCTGGCCGGTCTGTCGCTGCCGGGCCTGTCGTCGTTCGTCAGCGAGTTCATGGTCATGATCGGGACATACCAGAGCAGGGCGCACGGCTCGGGCGCCCTCACGGCGGCCGCGGTCATCTCCGCGCTGGCCGTGATCCTGGCGGCCGTCTACATCCTGTGGATGGTGCAGCGGGCCCTCAACGGGCCGACCGCCGAGCCGGTCAAGGCGTTCAAGGACCTGAACGTCCGCGAGATCCTGGTGCTCGCGCCGCTGGTCGCCCTGATCATCGGCTTCGGCTTCTTCCCCAAGCCGCTGCTCGACGTGATCAACCCGTCCGTCAAGGCCACCGTGGCCAACGTGGACGTGCCGACCTCCACCATCGCCGAGAAGGGGACAGGTCAGTGAACCCCGCCATCCAAGCGCCGACGATCGAGTACGGCACGCTGGCGCCGCTGCTGGTGGTGCTCGGCGCGGCCCTCATCGGCGTGCTCGTCGAGGCGTTCGCGCCGCGCTACCTGCGCAAGCCCATCCACGTGCCGCTCACCCTGGCGAGCCTGGCCGGCGCGTTCGCGCTGGTGCTCGTGCAGGTGCTGCGCGGCCAGGTGTCCACCCAGCCCTCCGCCATGGGGGCGCTCGCGGTTGACGGGCCCTCGCTGTTCATCTGGGGCGTCATCCTCGTCCTGTCGTTCGTCTGCGTGCTGCTGATCAACGACGAGGGCCACTTCGTCGCCTCGGCGGCGGCCGTGCCCGGCAGCCGGGACGAGGAGGAGGCCGAGTCCGTCAGCGGTGGCGTCGGCCACACCGAGGTCTACCCGCTGGTCCTGTTCGCGGTCAGCGGCATGCTGATGTTCCCGGCCGCCCACGACCTGCTGATGATGTTCGTGGCCCTGGAGGTCATGTCGCTGCCGCTGTACCTGCTGTGCGGCCTGGCCCGCCGGCGCCGCCTGCTGTCGCAGGAGGCGTCGATGAAGTACTTCCTGCTCGGCGCCTTCTCCTCGGCCTTCTTCCTGTACGGCACCGCGATGGTCTACGGCTTCGCGGGCACCGTCTCCCTCCCTGGGATCAACCAGGCCCTGTCGGCCGGCACCGGCCTCGACCCGCTGCTCATGCTCGGGCTCTCGCTGCTCGGCGTGGGCCTGCTGTTCAAGATCGGCGCGGCGCCGTTCCAGGCCTGGAAGCCGGACGTCTACCAGGGCGCGCCCACGCCCATCACCGCGCTGATGGCCTCCGGCACGCTGGTGGCCGCGTTCGGCGCCGTGCTGCGGGTGTTCTGGGTGGGTCTGGGCAACCTCGACTGGAACTGGCGTCCGGTCATCTGGGTCGTGGCCGCGCTCACCATGATCGTGGGCTCGGTCCTGGCGATCACGCAGACCGACATCAAGCGCATGCTGGCGTACTCGTCCGTCGCGCACGCGGGCTTCCTGCTCGTGGGCGTGCTGGCCACGTTCGGCACCGCCCAGCAGAACGCCGTCTCGCTCAAGGCGATCCTGTTCTACCTGGCCGTCTACAGCATCGCGACCGTGGGCGCGTTCGCCGTGGTCACGCTGATCCGCGACCCCGGCGGCGAGGCCGGCCACCTGTCCCGCTGGGCCGGGCTCGGCAAGCGCGCCCCGGTGCTCGCCGGCGTGTTCGCCTTCTTCCTGCTGGCCTTCGCCGGCATCCCGCTCACCAGCGGCTTCTTCGGCAAGTACGCGGTGTTCGCGGCGGCCCTGGACAGCGGCACCCAGGCCGGCGACCCGCTCGGCGGCTGGATGGCCGGCCTGGTGGTCGTGGGCGTGGTGGCCTCGGCGGTCGCGGCGTTCTTCTACGTCCGCGTGATCGTCCTGATGTTCTTCAGCGAGCCCGCGGCCGACGGCCCGGCGATCGCGGTGCCCAGTACCGGCACTGTGGCCGTCATCGCCGTTTCGCTGCTGGTTACCGTAGGAGTGGGGCTCTACCCGGAGTCCGTGCTCGGTGTCGCGGCCGACGCCGCGAGCGCCCTGTTCATCAGATAAGAAGGGGATTCTCTATGTCTGCGCCTCCCGTGGTTGACCTTCCCATCGAGGACGAGCGGTTGGCGCAGGACCTGGCCACCGGGATGGCCGCGGTGGAGAAGCTCCTGCGTTCGTCGGTGGAGAGCGAGGACGCCTTCGTCACGGAGGCGTCCAAGCACCTCATCGAGGCGGGCGGCAAGCGGTTCCGTACGCTGATGGTGCTGCTGGCGGCGCAGTTCGGCGACCCGTCGGCGCCGGGCGTGGTGCCCGGCG
>DASUCK010000227.1:0-6117 GCA_036276095.1 Nonomuraea sp.
CACCCCCGCCCCAGCCGACGGACGACCCCTCGTCCACCCCGTCGGACCCGCCCTCGTCGGAGCCGAGCACGGCCCCCACCAACCCGAAGCCGACCCAGAGACGCGCCGTGCCGGGCTCGCCGATCACCCATGGCGAGTTCACCGACTGGGACTTCGGCCTGGACGGCGTCAAGTTCAGCGCGGACAAGGTCGCCGGCTGGACGTACAGCTCGTGCGACCCGGTGGACGGCGAGGGCGTGCTGGCCAGGTACGACTGCCAGCGCGCCGTCCAGCTCGCCTACTCGGCGTACAGCGGTCACATCAAGGCGGTGCAGCTCATGATGTCGTTCCCGACGGAGAAGGCCGCCAAGGACACCGCGGCGCGCCTGGCCAAGCTGACCTCCGACGCGGTGACGTGGCGCAAGGACAAGGCACACGGCTCGTACGCGTACGGGAAGATCCGCTCGGGGGCGGCGAAGAAGTACGTGGTCGTGACGATCGTGACGGCGGACAGCTCGGGGAAGGCCAAGGCGGGGAAGTTCCACGGGTACCTGCAGGCCGATATCGCAAGCTATTTCCTGCTACGCGACCTCACCATCACCAGCTGACCGACGCTACTCGGCGGGGCGGCCTGCGCGGAGTCGAGCAGATCGCGGAGGCCGAGCAGATCGCGGGCCGAGCAGATCGCGGGCCGAGCAGATCGCGGCGGCGGCGTTCGTGGCACGGGCGCCTCCTCGCGGCCGTGGCACGGCACGTCGAGCGCCTCACCCGATGCTGAACCGTCCGGTGAACGGCGCGCTCTTCACCCCGCCGAACAGCGCCCCCTTCGCGCACGTGCCCGTGCCCGTGCCCTTGAGCAGGCTCGTGTCCAGCACGCCGGTGAACCGCTGCCCCCTGAACGGGCCCTCGGTCACGACGCCGGACACCTTGGCCGTGTTGAGCGCGGTCTCGTCGATCGTGACGGTGACCTTGCTGGTCGGCTTGGCCCCGCTGGTCGGCTTGGCCCCGCTGGTCGGCTTGGCACCGCCCGCGTCCCACACGATGGTGGCGGTGCCGGCGCCTGTGCCGAAGTCGTCCGCCGCGCAGCTCAGGTCCACGTCGTCGAAGCTCGCGCTGAGGCGGGCGGAGGTGACGCCGAGGTCGCTGTGGTCGACGCACGTCCCACTGCCGCCCCGGTACGTCACCCGCTCCGACTGCCGGGCCATCTGCACGCCCGGCAGGAAGTGCGTCCGGCCGGCGGTCCGGCAGGAGATCGAGCCGGCGGCGTGCGCGGGCGCCGGGGCGGCGAGGGCGAGGGCGGAGACGCCGAGCGCGGCGAGGGCAGCGGGCAGGATCATGGATCGGCTCCTTGCGAGGTGCTTCCGTGGCTCGTTCGCGAGGTTCTCCGGGGCTCGGTCCCGGGGTTCTCGATCATGGACGTTACGAGCCGTGACGCAAAGTCCCGCCAAAGCCACCGCCTGTGGCGATCAAGAGGCCTCGATCGGACCACGCGCGGAAGCGGATAACGTCGGCGTCATGGCCGACCACCGTCCCCGCGGAACGCCGCTGATCGGCGCCATCGCCGACGACTTCACCGGGGCCACCGACGTCGCCGTGGCGCTGAGCCGGCGCGGGATCCGCACGGTGTTGTCCTTCGGGCTCCCCTCGGAGGAGATCGCGCCGGCCGGGCACGACGCCGTCGTGATCGCGTTGAAGACCCGCACGATCCCCAAGGACGACGCGGTCGCGCAGGCGCTGGCGGCGCTCGACCGGCTGCGGGCGCGCGGGGTGCGGCAGGTCTACTTCAAGTACTGCTCCACGTTCGACTCCACGGCCGCAGGCAACATCGGCCCGGTGCTGGACGCGCTCGCCGACGCGCTCGACGCGCCGGTGGTGGCCATGACGCCGAGCTCGCCTGAGCACGGGCGGACGCAGTTCAACGGCTACCTGTTCGTGGGTGACGTGCTGCTCGCCGAGTCCCCCATGCGGCACCATCCGCTGACGCCGATGACCGACTCGTACCTGCCGCGGGTGCTGGAGGGGCAGAGCGCGTACCGGGCCGGGGTGGTGACGCTGGCGCAGGTGCGGCGCGGTGAGCTGGGTCGGCGGCTGGCCGAGCTGCGGGCCGGCGGCGTACGGTACGCGCTGGTCGACGCCGTCGAGGACGCCGACCTGGTCACCGCCGGCCGGGAGCTGGCCGGGGCGCCGCTGGTGGCGGGCGCGGCGGGCCTGGCCGGCGGCTTGGCCGCGGCCCACACCGGGTCCGCCGGCGACGCCACACCGGGCGGTGGCGACACACCAGACGACGACACAGCACGCGGCGACACAGCAGACGGCGACACAGCAGACGGCGACACAGCGGAGGGCGGCGGGCCGGGAGGCGCGGCGGCGGTGCTGGCGGGCAGTTGCTCCGCCCGTACGCTGGAGCAGGTCGCGGCCATGATCGGGACGGGGCGGCCGGCGTACCAGCTGGACCCGCTCACCGACTCCGACCCCGAGTCGCTGGCCACCAGCGCCCTGGCCTGGTACGACTCCCTCGACCCGGAGGCCGGCGCCCCGCTCGTCTACTCCTCCCTGGAGCCGGCCGCGCTCCGCCGGGTGCAGGAGGCGCTGGGCGGCGAGCGGTCGGCCGCGATGCTCGAATCGGCCTTCGGCGGCGTCGCCCGCGGCCTGGTCGAACGCGGCGTCACCCGGCTGATCTCGGCCGGCGGCGAGACCTCGGGCGCGGTCGTGAGCGCGCTCGGGGTCGCCGGCGGACTGATCGGCCCCGAGGCGGCCCGCGGCGTGCCGTGGATCCTCACCCCGTCGGGCCTGGCGCTGCTCCTCAAGTCGGGCAACTTCGGCGAACCGGGCCTGCTCGTGGAAGCCTCCGGCTGACCGCTACGTGAGCAGCCCGCGCCGGCGGGCCGTCGCGGCGGCCTGGGTGCGGGTGGAGACCTCCAGCTTGGCGAGGATGTTGGACACGTGGACGCTCACCGTCTTCTGGGCGATGAACAGCCGCTCGGCGATCTCCCGGTTGGTCAGCCCCTCGGCGACCAGGCGCAGCACCTCGGCCTCCCGCGCGGTCAGCCCGGCATCGCCCTGACCACCTCCGCCCCCGCCGCCCCCGCCGCTCGCGCCGGCGCCGAACCGGGCCCGCCGGCCGAACTCCAGCAACGCGTTCTCCAGCGGCGTCGCCCGCAGCTTGCCCGCCGTCTCCCTGGCCGACTCCCACTCGGCCTGCGCCGCCTCCCGGTCACCGGCCGTCAGCAGCGCCTCGGCCAGCCGCCAGCGGGCCCGCGCCGCCTCGTACGTGAACCCGAAGTCGAACGCGGACACCACCTCCCGCCACTGGTCGACGTCGTGGCGGCCGTGGAGGCGATGCCACTCGGCCTCGACCCGCCGCGCCCAGGCGACCCCTTCGCGCCCGAGGTGGCCGCCCTCGCCGGTGGGGCCGCGGTCGACGGCGAAGCGGGCGCGGGCCAGCAGCTCGTCGGCGCCTTCGGTGGTGCCGAGCTCGGCCAGCGCCCACAGCCCGATGGCGACCGGCCGCAGCACGCCCGGATCGCCCGGGATGAGCGAGTCGATGGCCGCGCGTACATGGGTGAGGGCCGTGGCGGGGTCGCCGTGCCACAGGGCGTGTTCGGCGGCCAGGCCGCGGGAGATGTAGGCGACCAGCTCGCCGGACCAGAACGGCCGCAGCCAGCCCAGCCGGCTCTCGACCGCCGGCAGGTCGCGCCCGACCTCGACGAACAGCGCGAACGACGACAGCGTGGCCTCGGAGATCGTGCCGACCCGCACGGGGAAGCCGGCCGCGACCGCCTCCGCCTGGTCCCACTCGCCGGCGACGTAGTGGATGAGGAAGCGCAGGAACCGCAGGTCGGTGCCGTAGGTGCTCCACTTGAGGCCGGTGTCGACGGCCATGTGGATGCCGTCGTCGGCGACCTGGGCGGCGAAGTCGAGGTAGCCCTGCTCGTAGTGGATGCGGGCGTGGTGGAAGCGGGCCCGCAGGTCCATCGCCAGGTCGCCGGTGCTCTTGCCGGAGGCTGTGTGGACCAGCTCGTGGGCCCTGGCCACGTCGCCTTGGTGCTCGACGTAGATGGCGAGGGTGAGCAGCGCGCCGACCTCGGCGTCCTTCGCGCCGGCCGCGCGGGCGGTTTCGAGCGCCTTGGTGGCGAGGGCCTCGGCCTCGCGGTGGCGGGCGCTCCACAGGAGGGTGCGGGCGTGGGTGGCCAGGGCGCGGGCCAGGGCGGCCTGGTCGTCGGCGCTCTCGACGGCGCGTTCGGCCGCGGCGATGGCGCCGGGCTGGTCGTCTGTTTCGTACAGGTAGGAGGCGAGGCGTTCGCTGACCTCGGACGTCTGCGGCAGCGCCCGCAGCTGGACGACGGCGCGGTGGTTGTCGCCGCTGTCGGCGGCCATGACGGCGCTGCGGAAGGCGATGGCCGAGCGGCTCTCACCGGCCAGCCGGTCGGCGTCGTCGACGCGATCCCACAGGCTGAGCGCCTGGTCGTAGTGGCTGTGGGCCTCGGCGGGCGCGCCCAGCCGCTCGGCCACCCGGCCCGCCTCGGCGGAGGCCGCGAGCGCGCCGGCGAGGTCGTGGCCGGCGAGGTGGTGGTGGGCCAGCTCGGCCGGCTCGGACAGCAGGCGGGCGAAGGCGGCATGGAGGCGGGTGCGCTCGCCGGGCAGCAGGTCGGTGTAGACGGCCTCCTGCAGCAGGGCGTGGCGGAACGTGTAACCGATGCCGTCGACCCTGAGCAGGCCGCGCGAGACGATCTCCCTGACCGCCTCCTCGAACTCGGCCAGCGGCAGCTCCGACACCTCGCGCAGCAGGTCGTCCTCCACCCGCCGGCCGGCCACCGCGGCGGCCCGCAGCACCTTCTGGCCGGCCTCGGACAGCACCTCCACCCTGGACAGCAGCAGGCTGGCCAGCCCGTCGGGCAGGCTGTCGCCCTCGGCCATGGCCGCGAACAGCTCCTCGGCGTAGAACGGGTTTCCGTCGGCCCGGGAGACGATCTCGCTCAGCTCGCGGGCGTCGACCCGGCCGAGCATGGTGACGTAGTCGGACAGCTCGCCCGGGCCGAGCGGGCCCAGCTCGACGCTCGTCACGGTCGGCAGGCGCTTCAGCTCGGCCAGCACCGACCGCAGCGGGTGGCGGCGGTGGAGGTCGTCGGTGCGGTAGGTGCCCACGACGCAGACCTGCTCGGTCTGCACCATGCGGCTGAGGAAGACCAGCAGGTCACGGGTGGAGCGGTCGGCCCAGTGGAGGTCTTCGATCACGAACAGCACCGGCTGCGCGTCGGCCAGCAGCCCGAGCAGCGAGCCGAACAGCCGCTGCTGGGTGAGCGCGGTCGGGGGCGCGCTCTCCATGCCGGGCAGCAGCTGGCCGAGCAGCGGGTGGGCGGCGGCGGCCGTGCGCACGGCCGGCTCGGCTCCGCGCAGCGCGTCGGCCAGCGGCAGGTAGGGCAGCGCGTCGCCGAGCTCGGCACACTGGCCGGTCAGGACGTGGAAACCGCGCTCACGGGCCCGGCCGGCCAGCTCGGTCACCAGCCGGGTCTTGCCGATGCCGGCGTCGCCGCCGACCAGCGCGACGCCCGCCGTGCCCTCGATGGCCGATTCGAGCACCCGCACGAGCCGCGACAACTCGGCCGAGCGACCGACGAGAAGACCGTTCACGCCAGCAACTATGCCACGACGGTCCGACAGTTCATTGGTCCGGAGACCCGGCGGGGAATTGGCCTTCATCGACATACCAAAACCATCATAAGCTGCGATTTCATGATTTCCCCGGATACGTTCGTGTTCTACCTCACCGCCTCGCTCGCCCTGGTGCTCATCCCGGGCCCTAACCACCTCTACATCACCGCCAGAGGGCTCGCCCAGGGCCGGGCGGCGGCCATCGCCAGCGCGCTCGGCGTGGAGGTCGGCACGCTGGTGCACATCGCCGCCGCGGCGGCGGGCCTGTCGTACGTGATCTCCCGGTCGGCCGCGCTGTTCGCGGTCATCAAGTGGGTGGGCGTGGCGTACCTCGTCTACCTGGGCATCCGCGCCTTCACCGGCAGGCACGAGGACGGCGCGGCGCCCGCCCCGCAACCGCTGCGCGCGGTGTTCCTCGAAGGCGTGCTGGTCAACGTGCTCAACCCCAAGGTGGCGCTGTTCTTCCTGGCGCTGCTGCCGCACTTC
>DASUCK010000228.1:0-32603 GCA_036276095.1 Nonomuraea sp.
TGGCCAGCACGGGGAAGGTGTAGTCCCACACGTGGAAGGCCCGCAGCATCCTGCGCAGGCCGCGCCGCGTACGGAACCGCTCGTAGTAGTGGTCGGCCCGGCCGAAGGCGCGGACGTAACGGTCGGCGAGCGCGGGCGGCAGGTAGGACAGGAACGGAAGCTTGTAGTGCGGCTCCATCACCCCGAGCCGGTTGCCCAGCCCCAGGTAGAGCACCCCGTCGTCGGACAGCACCCGATGCATCTCGGCCACCACCGCGTCCGGGTCGACGACGTGCTCGTAGATGTGGTTGAACACCAGCACGTCGAGCGAGGAGTCGGGGAACGGCAGCGCGGTGCCGTCGCCGCAGACGAACGCCACCCGGTCGCCGAACCGGTCGGCCGCCCTGCGCAGCCCCGGCACGTCGATGTCGACGCCGAGGGTGTGCTTGGCCCCTGCCTGCGCCAGCTCGTCGGCGATGAAGCCGGCCGAGCAGCCGATGTCGGCCACGGTCAGCCCGCCGAGCGGCCCCTGGAAGTGCTCCAGCACCGCGATGATCTTCGCCGCCTTCCGCCGCCGCTTCTCCTCGTCGAGCATGGCGGACTGGAACTCCGAGTATTCGAGCTGCGCGACCCGTTGCTTCCCCACGGGGCCCCACAGTACCCATCCCAGCGCCCTCCCGACGTCGGTGCGGGCCAACCGGGCGGGCGCGCCCGCCCGGTCACCCGGCGTACCGGCCGTCTGGCCTTACCCGGCGTACCGGTCGTAGCCTTGGCCAATGCTCCGTCGCCTGCTGCGCATCGTCCTCGCCCTGGTCGCGCTCGGATTCCTCGGCTACGGGCTGGCCGCGACCTGGGACGAGACCACCGCGGCCGTGGCCGCGATGTCGCCGTGGGCGGTGGCCGGGGCGTTCGTGGCGGTGCTGCTCGGCCAGTTCTTCATGCTGGTGGCCTGGCGGGAGATCCTTGCCGGCCTCGGCACGCGGGTGCCGCTGCGGATCGCCGGGCGCATCATGTTCGTGGGCCAGCTGGGGAAGTACATCCCGGGCGCGGTGTGGGCGTACGCGGCCATGATGGACCTCGGGCGCGACCACGGCAGCCCGCCGCGGCGCACGTTCGCGACGATCTCCCTCGGCCTGGTGATCAACCTCGGGGTGGCGATTTCGATCGCCGCGGCCACGCTCTGGACGCTCGACGCCGTCCGCCAGGCCTGGTACCTCGTGCTGCTCGTTCCGGCGATCATCGTCTGCCTGCATCCGAGGGTGCTCGCCTGGGGCCTCAACCTGGCGCTGCGCGTGGCGCGCAGGGAGCCGCTGGACAGCGTGCTGCCCGGCCGCACAGTGATCGTCGCGGTGGCGTGGACGGCGCTCGGCTGGCTCGTGTACGGCGTCCACATCTGGCTCGTCGGCGGCCGCGCCGACCTGTACGTGATCGCGACCGGCGCGTACGCGTTCGCGTGGGCCACCGGCATCCTCACGGTCGTCGTGCCGGCCGGGGTCGGGGTCAGGGAGGGCGCGCTGGTGCTCGTGCTGGCGCCGGTGATCGGCACCGCGCCGGCGCTGGCCGTGGCGATCGTGTCGCGGCTGGCGTTCACGCTGGCCGACGCCGCCGCGGCCGGCATCTCGTTCCTGCTCGGGCGTCAGGCGCCGAGCAGCGCCCCCGCGTACGCCGACCAGAACGGCTCGGGATCGACCGCCTTGACCCCCGACCGCAACCTCTCGGGCTCGCCGGAAGCGTAGAAGCGCTCGATCGCGTCCCGGAGCGCGCCCACGTCGTCCGGCTCGACGAGCAGCCCGTCGACGCCGTCGGTGACGTGGTCGGCGAGCGCACCCACGCGGGTGGCGATCACGGGCACGCCGTGCTCGTGGCCCAGCCAGACGTTCTGGCTGGCGGTCGCGGTGCGGTACGGCAGCACGAGCGCGTCCGCGCCGGCGAACAGCTTCGGCACGTCGTCGGCGGCGACGTACCCGGGCCGCAGGTCCACCCGGTCGGCGATGCCCAGGTCGTCGATCAGCGCCTTCGTCTCGTCGAGCCCGCCCCAGAACTCCCCGGCGACGGTCAGCGACACCCCGTCGGGCAGCGCCCGCAGCAGCAGGTCGAGCCCTTTGTACGGCCGGACGATGCCGAAGAACAGCAGCCGCCGGTGCACCGCCGCGGACCGCTCGCCCGTGGTGGACGGCAGGTGGGGCGGCAGCGCGGCCACGCTGACCGGCCGGTTGGTGAGCCCGCCGGCGAGCCCGGCCTGCTGCTCGGAGTGCACGAGCACGCCGTCGACCCGCTTGAGCAGCGCCCTCATCAGGGGCTCGTCGTACGCTTTCCGCTCGTGCGGCAGCACGTTATGGCAAAGGGCAACTGTGCGGACTTTTCGCCCGATCCCGTACAGGATCCCCACGTACGGGGGCACCTGCACCGGGCTCAGCACCGCCAGCACCACCAGGTCGGCCGACCGCAACCGCCGCCCGCCCGCGACCCACCCGCCCGGCCACCGCCAGTCGAGCCGCCGCACGGTCTTCGGGTAGGGGGTGCCCTCCGGCGTGGAGATGGTCTGCTGCCCCGGGTAGAGGAACGAGGGATACTGCGCCCGCCACGACTCGATCGCCACGTCGTGGCCGAGCGCCGCCAGCCGGTGGGCCAGCTCGGTGGTGTGCTGCGCCCCGCCGCCCTTGTACGGGTACGTCGGCCCGACGATCGCGATCCGCACGCGCCTGCTCTCCCTACTCGCCCCGCGAGCGCACGATCAGGTCGGCCAGCAGCGCCACCGACCCGATCAGCATCCCGGACAGGAAGATCATGACGGTGTTGGCCGGAAAGTAGAACGGGTGCTGGACCATGTCCCACACGCCCTTGACGAACCCGATGCCGACCAGCCACAACGCCGGCGGCATGAGCACCTTGAGCGGGTTGAAGTACATGATCATCCGCAGCACCTGCAGGATGTAGCGGTAGGCGTCGGACACGAAGCTGAACTTCGACTTGCCGGCCCGCTTGGCGTATTCGATGGGCAGGTAGTAGATGTCGTGCTGGTTCGACAGGAACGACAGCGTGATCGTCGTCACGCACGAGAAGCCGGGCGGCAGCAGCCGCAGGTAGGGCTTGGCCACCGACCTGCGGAAGGCGCGCAGCCCCGAGTTGAGGTCGGGGATCTTCTGCCCGGCCAACTGCTCCGCCACCTTGCGGATCACCCACTTGGCGGGGACCCGCAGCAGCTTGTGCGAGCCCTCCTCGCTGGTGCGCGCGCCGACGACCTGGTCGACCGCCGGATCCTTCTCCAGGATCTGCACCAGCTCGGGGATGCGCTCGTTGGGGTAGGTCATGTCGGCGTCGGTCCAGACGACGATCTCGCCCCTGGCCTCCTGGGTGCCGATGCGGCGGACGGTGCCGGAGCCGCCGTTGCGGTGGAAGGCGCGCACCCGCAGGTGGGGATAGCTCGGCGCGGCCTCCTTCAGCCGGGCGAGGGTCTCGTCGGTCGAGCAGTCGTCGATGGCCACGAGCTCGTAGGAGTAGCCGCTGGAGTCCATGGCCCTCGTGATGCGCTCGACCTCGTCGACGACGTGGTCCTGCTCGTTGTAGCAGGGCAGGACAATGGTGACGTACGGCGCATCTTCCACGGCAGGTCCACTCTTGGGGGTCTCAAGCGTGCTCACGGGGGTCGAGGTTACTCTCCCCACGATAGAGGCGGTTGCACATCGGCACGTCCGGCCTCAGCGCGCCACCGCCATCCACACGTCGATGCCCAGCGACCAGGTGCCGTTCGGGGGCTCGACCAGCGAGCGTTCGTCCTGGCGGGTGGCCAGGGCCATCACCCGCGTCGCCGTCCCGTACGGCGCCACCTGGGCCTCTTCGGCGCCCAGCACCACCGGCACCCGGCCGGCCGCGCGCACCCGCTCGACCAGCCGGCGCATCTCCGCCCGGGGCGCGACGTCGGCGTCCGGCGCGCGCACCGCCCGCGCCGCCGGACGGTCGCACATCCCCCGGACGACCTGGGTGAACCGGTCGCCCGTGACCCGCTCGACGAACAGCACCGACGCGTTCTCCGGGATCTTCGCGCACATCGCCGCGACGGCCGCCGCCTCGCCGCGCTCGACCGGCGTGAACGCCGTGCCGATCGACGTCAAAGCCGGCGGCACGACCACGAGCAGGACGACCGCGGCCGTCAGCCAGCGCCCGGCGCGCAGCCGCGACAGCGCGTACGCGGCCAGCAGGATCAGGCCGGGGATCACGACGGGGACCAGGCGGCGGGCGGCCCACGGGTGGTCCGGCGTGATCTCGGGCCGCAGCAGCGTCGTCACGGTGGTCCAGCCCACGACCGCGAGCGGCAGCAGCCACTCGAAGGGGGCGCCGTCGCGCAGCAGCCTCCGTACGAGCAGGGCCGCCGCGACGGTGGCCAGCACCAGCGTGGGAAGGCCGACGTACCAGACGACCCAGCGGAGGGAGTCCTCGAAGTAGAGCCGGGTGCCGTCCTCCGGCAGGCCGTTGGCGCGCTGGATCATCGAGATCATCTCGTGGGTGCGCCAGTCGTCCTCGTTGTCCGGCGAGCGGGTGACGGTCTGGAACCACGGGCGGGCGTACAGACCGGCCACGAGCAGCACCACCAGGCCCGCCGCGGCCCCGCCCGCCCAGGTCGGCGGCCTGACCCGGGCCAGCGCCGGCGCGGCCGCCGCCGCGACCGCGGTGAGCACGAGGACGCCGGCGCAGATCGCCACCAGCGGCCTGATCGAGCCGGACAGGTACGTCAGGTACGGGCGCGACAGCACGTACCCCGCCAGCATGCCGAGGCCGGCCCCGGCCGCGAGCCCGCCCAGCAGCGGCAGCCCGACCACGCCCTTCGGCCGCCCGAGCCGCCGCATCGCGATCAGCAGCCCGGCGAACGCCAGCACCGGCAGCACGTCCCGCAGCCCGTCGACCCTGACCAGCACGGCCAGCCCGGACACCAGACCGGCCAGCAGCCCCTTTCCCCCGCTCGGCCGCTCCAGCGCGTCGTACGTCAGCGCCAGCCCCCCGAACAGCAGGATCAGCGACGGGATCTCGCTGAACGTCGTGCGCGACGTGTAGATGATCGGCAGGCTGACCGCGAACGCCACCGCCGCCGGCACCGCCCACCGCGCCCCCGCCAGGCGCGCCACAACCCCGGCCACCGTGAGCACCGCCAGCGCCCCCAGCACGGCCGGCACCGCGAACGGCGACCCCGCCCAGTGCCCGATCGCGAACAGCAGCGGCGGCCCCGGCATGAACTGCGGCAGCAGCCCCCCGCCGACGTCGAAGAACCCCACGCTCTCGAAGACCAGCTCAGGACCGGCCCCGCCGAACGCCTCCGGCCGGGTCGCGATCGGCAGCGAGCCGTGCCGGGCGATCCAGGCGGCGTACTGCGCGTACGTGGCCGGGTCGCGCCGGACGGCGAGCTGCTCGCTGTGCAGGATCGCGTTGACCGCCCCCGACACCGCCGCCACCGCCACGACCCCGCCGAGCTGCCACGGGGTCGCCTCGACCGCCTTGCCGAGCCGCCGCGTGCCCAGCAGGCACAGCAGCGCGGCGACGGGCACCCCGACCAGGAACGCGGGCACCGGCGCGAACCGCCCGAGCAACAGCAGCGGCAGCCCGGCCAGCAGCCAGCCCGCCACGGCGAGCGGCGGCACCAGCGAGATCGCGGCGAACAGCCGCCCGGTTCGATCAGGTCCCATCGCTGAGCGAGCGTATCCAACGTTCCAGGCCACACGGCGAGGGCACGCCCGCGCTCCCCGAGAGCGCCGGCGCGGCGGGAGGCCGGGAGCCGTCCTGGCGGGGGCGTGGCGCGGGCGCCGGGAAAACGCCGGTAGCGTACGAGAGGCGGCGGCGGCCGGCCCGGATCGCGGTCCGGGCGCCTCCGCGCCGTGCCGGAGGAAGCGGGCGCCGGAGGAAGCGGGAGGGCGTGCGGGTGACGTCGGAGGCTCTCGCGGACGAGCCCGCGAGCCGGGGCCGGCGGCGGGTGCCGCGGGATCGGCGGAGGCCGCGGGATCTCGGCGCTGTGGCCCGGCGGCACAGGTGGTTCCTCGTCGTGCTCGGGCTGGGCGCCCTTCTGCGCGCGCTGGCCATGCTCGGCTACCGCCCGGCGCTGTGGTTTCCCGACACCTACACCTACGTCGTGACCGTGTTCCGGCCGCGCCCCGACCTGGTGCGCCCGGCCGGCTACTCGATGTTCCTCAAGCTGCTGGAGCCGTTCCACTCCTTCGCGGCGGTGGCGGCGGCCCAGCACCTGCTGGGCCTGGCCGCCGGCGTGCTGGTCTACCGGGTGGCGCGCCGGGCCCCGCGGTGGGCGGCGACGCTGGCCACGGTCCCGGTGCTGCTCGACGCCTACCAGGTGGAGCTGGAGCACCTGCTCGTCTCCGACACGCTGTTCATGTTCCTGGTGGTGTCGGCCGTGGCGCTGAGCACGACCCGCCGCACGGCCCCGGTGGCCGCCGTCGGCCTGCTGCTCGCCGCGGCCACGCTGACCAGGACCGTCGGCCAGCCGCTCATCGTCCTGTTCGCGGCCTGGTTCGCGCTGCGCGGCCGGTTCCGCCCGGCCGGGGTGCTGCTGGCCGCCGCCCTGGTGCCGCTCGTCGCGTACGGCGCCTGGTTCCACGCCACGTACCAGCGCGTCGGCCTGATCGGCGCGAACGGCGTCTTCCTGTACGCCCGCACGATGTCGTTCGCCGACTGCGCGCGCATGGACCCGCCTCCCGACCTGCGGATCCTGTGCGACCCGCGCCCGCCCGAGCGGCGCCCGCCCTCGCAGGAGTACATCTGGGCCAAGGACGCCCCCCTGGTCCGGCTGCCCGGCATCACGTTCACCAAGGAGACCGACGACCTGGCGGCCAGGTTCGCCGCGCTGGCGATCGCGAGGCAGCCGCTCGATTACGCCGGCTCCGTCCTGGCCGAGCTGGGCCGCACGTTCCGCTGGGACCGCCCGGTCTACCCCGACCAGGAGATCTACGGCTACTACCAGTTCCCGGTCACTCCGCCGGGACCACCTGGGCGCTATCCCGCGCAGGTCGGCGCGGAATATGCCAAGCTCTACGAACAAGGTGCGATCGGCACGGAGATCGTCGAGCCCTACGCCGCCTGGCTGAGGGCCTACCAGAGCATGGCGCGCCTGCCCGGCCCCCTGCTCCTGGGGGTCCTCCTGGTGCCTCCCGTGGCGGCCGTCGCGCGCCGGCGCAGGCCGGGGCCCCGCACGGCCGCCCAGGCATGGCCGGTGCCCTGGGCGGCAGCCGTTGTGCTGTTGCTCACACCGGCCGCGGCCGCGGAGTTCGACTATCGGTACGTGTTGCCGGCCGTACCCTTGGCCTGTCTCGCCGCGGCCCTGAGCATCAGGCCTGACCAGCGTGCACCACGTCAGGACGCAACCGGAGGGTGAAAGAGTTCGACGATGACATTCCACCCGTTGTCCGGATCTGAGTATGCTTTCTCGCGGAAACATCACGCCCGGGTCACGGTCGTTTCCGGCGGTCGTCGCACCGGACACGCGGAACGTGACCTAGTCTCGTGGCGCGGAACTACCAAGCCGGCGCGCGTGGCGCGAGGTACGAGGCTAGGGGGCGTATGAGTGACTACAGGGGCGTGCCGGTAGTCGACACCGCGCACGACCGCAGGGTCGCCCCCACGCAGCCCGGCAGCAGGATGGCCCGCAGGGCCGCCGCGGCCGCCGCCCCGCCCCCTCCGCCCGACGACCGCCCCCCGCGCAGCCACCGCGGCAGCGGCGGCGACGGCAGGATGCGGGTGCTGGCCTGGATCAGCATCGGCGTCACGACGGTCATGGTGGCGGGCTCGCTCGCCGCGTACGCCTCGTTCCGCGACGCCTACGGCAACATCACCCAGAAGAGCGTCAAAGAGGACATCATCAACCCCCGCCCGCCCGACACGGGCGCGCTCAACGTGCTGCTCGTCGGCTCCGACACCCGTGCCGGCGCGGGCAACGCCAAATACGGCCAGCAGCTGTCCAGGCAGGCCGACGCGGGCGGCAAGCGCACCGACACGATCATCCTGATGCACATCTCGCCCAACCGCGACCAGGCCCGCCTGATCAGCTTCCCGCGCGACTCGATGGTGCAGATCCCCAAGTGCAAGAACGAGACCACCAAGCAGGAGATGCCGCCCCGTCGAGACATGATCAACTCGGCGTACAACGCGGGTGGCATCGCCTGCACGATCTCCACCATCGAGACCCTCACCAACATCCGCATCAACCACTTCGTCGAGGTC
Source organism: Nonomuraea sp. (assembly GCA_036276095.1). Lineage (GTDB taxonomy): Bacteria > Actinomycetota > Actinomycetes > Streptosporangiales > Streptosporangiaceae > Nonomuraea. The sequence goes on from DASUCK010000228.1 coordinate 8,194, forward strand.
GACTTCAACGGATTTAAGAACATCGTCGACGCGCTCGACGGCATCGAGATCTGCCTCAAGTCCGGCGTCAACGACAAGGCGTCCAAGCTGGTCCTGCCGCCCGGCAAGAGCCTGCTCAACGGCGAGAAGGCACTCGGCTACGTCCGCCTGCGCAAATACGGCGACGGCAGCGACATCCAGCGCATCAAGCGCCAGCAGATCTTCCTCAGCAAGGTCGTCGCCAAGGCGACCAGCGGCGACCTGCTCACCGACCCGGTCAAGCTGCGCGACTTCGTGGCCGCCGCGGCCGGTTCCGTCACCATGGACCCCGATCTCGCCAACGACCCCGAGCGGCTGATCGAGATCGCGATGAGCGCCAAGAAGCTGACCGCGAACGGCGTGCAGTTCACGACGGTGCCGTGGGGCCCCGACCCGGAGGACCAGAACCGCGTGGTCTGGAAGGAGCCGGACGCCACCAAGCTGTTCACCGCGGTCAGGACAGACACCGAGGTCGCCGCCCCGGCGCCGTCGGCCAGCGCGAGCACCAAGCCGAAGGCCACCGTCAAGCCGGAGCAGGTGTGGGTCCAGGTGCTCAACGGCACGCAGACCTTCGGCAAGGCCCGCGAGGTCGCCGACCAGCTCGTCGAGCAGGGCTTCAACGTGATGAGCCTGGGCAACTACCAGTCGCCCGACGGCGCCGGCCTGGCCAAGAGCGAGATCCACTACGCCAAGTCGATCACCGCGGCGCCCGACCACGCCGATGCGCTGGCCGGCGCGGTGCTGCCCAAGCCGGCCGCGGAGGCCGGCAAGGTCAGGGCGATCGGCCCGTCGGCCTACTCCAACCCGGCCGTCACCACCGGCGCGGCGCCGAAGGGCACGCCGATCATCCAGCTCGTGGTGGGCGACGACTTCGACTCGGTCAAGGTGACCAAGCTGCCCGACAGCGTGAAGGACAGCACGATCACCGCGTCCGAGCAGAAGAACGTCTGCACCTGAGGCTCCAAGTTAGCTGTGTAAAAGGGACGTTCCGGGTCTCGCGATGAGACAGGAGCCGCACGGGCGGCTAGGCTTTTCCGGGTCGGCGACGCAGTGCGACATTGAGCCGTAAGGTGGTATTCACGTCGCGTTGTCGTCGTGTTCCCCGGCCCCTAGCGAAGCTGAGCGACTTCCTCGTGTCTGACACCAGATTCTCTCCCTCTGTCACGCCCGGCCCCGCGGGTCCGGACGAGGAAGGCGGCCCCGCCCACACAGGCGCGCGCTGGCCCCGGCCGGAGGAGACACCCTTCTGGAACGACCAGACCGACCCCGACAGCGCTCCCCCGCCCAACGCCTTCACCCACCGCTCCGCGCCGGCCCACCCCCTCACCCCCCGCTCCGCCGACCCGGCCACGACCGGGCCCGGCCGACCGGGGCCCACCGGGGCGCGAGAGGCTCAGGCCGGGGCGTGGGCGTTCAGCGGTGGGCAGGGGGACGCTCCTGCGGAGGAGCGGGCACCGGCGGGCGGTGACACGCCGTCACAGCCGGTGGCGCGGCGGAAGGCGCAACCGGAAGCACGGCGCGAGGCGCAGCCGGAAGCACGGCCGGAAGCACGGCCGGAGGGTTCGACGCGGCAGGAGCCCCCGGCAGCCGCACAGCCACAGCCGCAGCCACAGCCTGAGCCGGCCAGGCGGAAACGCGACCCGTTCCTCGACAACGTCAAGTTCGTGCTCATCGCACTCGTGGTCGTCGGGCACTCTCTGGTGCCGACGCTGTCGGCCGACTCCTCCAGAGCGCTCTACATCTTCATCTACGTCTTCCACATGCCACTGTTCGTCCTGATCAGCGGCTACCTGTCCAGGAACTTCTGGAACTCCAACGCCAAGACCAACAAGCTGGTCGACACGTTCCTGGTCCCGTACGTCATCGTCGAGGTCGGCTACGCCGCGCTCCGCTTCGCCCTGGGCCAGAAGTGGAGCCTGACGATCATCGATCCGGCCTGGCTCAACTGGTACCTGCTGGCGCTGCTGTTCTGGCGCCTGTCCACACCGGTGTGGAAGCGGATGAAATATCCGGTGCCGGTGGCGATCGCGATCTACCTGTTCGCCGGGTTCTCACAGATCGAGGGCGACTTCAGCATGGACCGCTTCTTCGGCCTCATGCCGTTCTTCGTCATCGGCCTGGTGATGCAGCCCGAGCACTTCGAGATGCTCAACCGGCGCTGGATCAAGGTCGTGTCGGTGTTCACGATCCTCGGCGCGGCCGCGGTGGCGATCTACGTCGCGCCCGGCACCAAGCTCGGCCCGTTCTACTACAAGAACAGCTACGAGACCCTCAACCTGTCCTGGTACATGGGCCTCGGCCTGCGTACGGCGCTGCTGGTGTGCGCCCTGGCGATGTGCCTCGCGGTGCTGGCGCTCGTGCCCAGGGGCGAGACGTGGTACTCCGACCTCGGCACCCGTACGCTCTACTGCTACCTGCTCCACGGCATTCCCGTGCTGATCGCCAAGGAGATGGGCTGGCTGGAGCTCCCGTGGCTGCACGGGCCGCTCGGCGTGCTGGCGATCAGCTCCACCTGCTTCGCGCTGGCGATCGTGTTGTGCCTGCCGGAGACGCGGACGGTCTTCAAGTGGGTGCTGGAGCCCCGCCTCACCTGGCTCTATCGCAGGCCCTCTCGAAGTTAAGCGACCGTTCCGCCAGCATTAACGCCTTTGACCTGGTAAGCGCGGATCCTCGACACATGCGCGCATGTGTCGCCACGACCGTCCACCATCCCGAGGACGCCCGGATCATGCACCGGCAGATCAGGGCGCTGCTCGACGCGGGCCACGAGGTGACCTACGTCGCGCCGTTCACGTTCTTCAACGTGACCCCCGCCATGGGGCTCACCGCGGTGGACGTGGCACGCCAGGCCTCGCACGGCAAGGCCCGCGCGGCGCTCAAGCGCGGGCTGAAGGGCGCGGACCTGCTGATCGTCCATGACCAGCGGCTGCTGCGCGCGTTGCCTTACCGGCGCCCGCCGGTCGTCTGGGACGTCCGCGAGGAGGTCTCCGCCCGACAGCTGACCCGCGCCGGTCGGCGCCACCAGGTGATCACCGCCGCGGTGGTGCCGGAGGCGACCCTGGTGTCACCGAGCCCGCTCCCTCCGGGTGACACCAGGGTCGTCCACATCGGCCGCCTGACCGTCGGACGCGGCGTGAACGAGCTGGTCGGCCTGGCCGAGCGCCTGGTACCGCACGGCATCCGGGTCGACCTCATCGGGCCCGCCGACCGCGACGTGCGCCCGCTGCTGCGGGACGCGCAGCGGGTGGGCCTGCTCGACTGGTTCGGGTACGTGCCCAACCGGCACGCCCTGCGCATGGCCGAGGGCGCGCTGGCCGGCCTGTCGCTGGGCGACGCCACGGTCACCCGACCGCCCACGAAGATCATGGACTACATGGGCCGCGGACTGCCGGTGATCACCACGCCGCAGGGTGCCGCACTGGTGGAGCGGGCCGACTGCGGGCTGGTGGTGCCGCTGGACGTGGACGCGGTGCTGAACGCCGTACTGGATCTGAAGGAGAACCCGGCGCGGCGGGCCCGGCTGGGCGCGCTGGGGCACGCCGAGGCGCGGCTGCGCCACCACTGGCCGGATCACGCGGCGGCGTTCGTGCGGCGGGCCGAGTCGTGGGCCGGCAGGAGCGCCGCGCACGCGCTCGCGGTATGAGCCGGTCCCGCGAGCCGAAGGCCGGAGCGGGAAGGTGATCACGGCGAGGCGGGCATGGCGAGGCGGCCTGGTGGTTGATGTACTGGAACCATGGCATCGCATCTGATCCAGGGCCGGACGGTGGACATGCCCGTCCGGGTGCGGGACGCGGAGGTCTGCAGCGCCTTCTACCCGGTGCGGGCCGACGCCGCCCGGGCGGTCATCGCGTACTCCGGGCTCGACGTGGCCGAGGCGTTGCCGGGCAAGGCCGTGTGCGTGCTGCTGTTCGTCGACTACCGCGACGGCGACCTCGACACCTACCACGAGTTCGGGATGGGTTTCCTGGTCCGCCCGCCGGGCGCCTGGGGGCCGGCGCGGCTGCGGGACCTGCGGGAGGCCGGCGTGTTCGTGCACTGGCTGCCGGTGAACCAGGCGTTCACGCTGGAGGCGGGACGAACGCTGTGGGGCTTCCCGAAGGAGCTGGCGGACATCGAGCTACGGCTCGGGTCACCGTACAAACGGTGCATCCTTCGCAAGGACGACCGGCTGGTGCTCGACATGCTGATCAAGCCGGGAGTGCCGGTGCCGGGCGCGGTGGCGCTGCCGCCGATGGACGCCTACACGCACCAGGAGGGCGTCACCCGGCGCGTCCCCTGGGCCGTACGCGTACGCGGCGCCAGGACGCGCCCCAGCGGCGCGCTGATCCGCCTGGGCAACCACCCGGTCGCCAAGGAGCTGAGCGAGCTGGGGCTGCCCAAGCGGGCGATGTTCACCACGACGGTCGGCCAGGCCCAGATGCGGTTCGAGGCCGCCACGGAGGTCTAGCCGCGCTTTGCGCACGCGCCGACGACGGCGCCGCGGCCTCCGCCGTTCCCCCACCGCGACGCGCCGCGACGCCGCCGTCCACGTGGGCCGGCCGTCCGCACGTGGGCTACACGATCGGCGGGCGGCCGAGCTTGACCATGCGCCAGGCCGTCCGCCAGGCCATCGGCCGGCGTTCGCCGGCCGGAGTGCGCAGCCCTTCGACGAAGCCGCCGAACCACGACTTGAGCGCGGTCGCCGAGCCGCGCTCCCTGATGAGGGTGAGCACGATCCAGTTGGTGAGGTAGAGGACGGCGAGCGGCCACGGCAGGTTGCGGCGGGCCAGCCAGACCCGGTTGCGGGCGTTGAGGCGGTAGAACTCGGCGTGTCTGGTCGGCGGCACCTGCGGGTGGTACATCACCGTCTCGGCGTCGTACTCGATGCGGTAGCCCTCGCCGAGCAACCGCCAGGCCAGGTCGGTCTCCTCGTGGGCGTAGAAGAACCGCTCGGGCAGGCCGCCGACCTGCAGGAACGCTGAGCGCCTGACGGCCGAGGCGCCGCCCAGGAACGTGGTGACCGGCGACGAGCGCTGCGGGTCGCCGGCCCGCAGCCGGGGCACGTGGCGCCGCTGGCCGGTGCCGCCGTCGGGGTCCATCACCCGGAACGAGATCACCGCCAGGTCGGGCTCGGTGGCGAAGCGGTCGCGGACATGGGCGACCACCTTCGGGTTGGCGTACCAGCCGTCGTCGTCGAGGAACAGGACGACGTCGCCGGAGCACTCCTCCACACCCCGGTTGCGGCCTGCCGGGATGCCGGTGTTGCGGTCGAGCCGGATCGCTTTGACGACCGCGGCGGACCCCTCGGGTGGCGTCGCCGACAGCTCGGGCACGTCGGCGCCGTTGCCCACGATCACCACCTCGACGTCGCCGTCGACCTGGTTGAGCGCGGACTCGACCGCCCGGTTCAGCTCCGCGACCCGGTTGCCCATGGTGAGGATGACGCACGAGATCTTCAACGAATCACTGTCCTGACGCGTTGAGAGCACGAGCGGAGCATTCTTTCATGATCACCGAGTCTGCTGGTTTGCCTGCTTTTGGGTACGAGTGGAGCTAAGCGTATCGGAACCAGGGGTGAACCCCCACCGAACGGCGGACGTCCGATCAATACGACGGACGAGGGCCGCATCCGGTTCCGACATCCGATCACGCCAGCCGCCTCGACGCGAGGATGCTTACCAAATGCAGGACCGTTTGTAGGCAGGCCGCGACGAAACACGCCACCAGCAGCACCCTCGTGGCCGCCGGCCCGCCGATCGCGAGGTCGACCACGGCGGCCCCGAGCGCCAGCAGCGACAGCTCGATCGGCTGCACGATGCGGTGGAACCTGGTGGCCCCCACCACGCGCCGGGCCAGCCCGAGCCACCCCGACCGCAGCTGCCCCGCGGCCGCCTCGGTGACGGCCGGCAGCCCGCCCTTGGCCCGGGCCACCTCGACCAGGTCGGTCTCGGCCTTGATCAGGATCGCGCCGAGCGCGGCCGCCACGCCCAGAACGGTGTACCAGTCGGGCAGCGCGGCCGAGGCCCGCCAGCCCAGGCCGACGAGCACGGCCGCCTCGGTGAAGTACGCCCCCACCCGGTCGAGGTAGACGCCGACCAGCGAGGTCTGGCCCCGCCAGCGGGCCAGCTCGCCGTCGGAGCAGTCGAGCAGCAGGTAGACCTGCACGAGCAGGGCCGCGCCCACGGCCGCCCACAGCCCGGGCAGCGCCAGCACGACGCCGGCCGCGACCCCGGCCAGCGTCATCAGCCAGGTGAGCTGGTTGGGCGTGACCGGCGTCTTGGCCATCAGCCAGGTGGCGTAGATCGACAGCCGGCGCATGTAGAGCACGCCTGCCCAGTGCTCGCCGTTCCTGCGGTCGAGGTGGCCCGTGGGCTGGGCCACCTCGCGCAGCTCAGTGACCGAAGGCCCGGACATAGTCCCCCACCCGATCGCGGATCTCCGAGTCCTGCATGCGCAGGTGCTCCAGGATCGTGTAACGGCCGGGACGGGTGGCCGGCGCGAGCGCGACGGCCTCGGCGAACTGCTCGTCGGTCAGCCCGATGTCGGCGGGCACCACGGGCAGCTCGTGCCGGCGCAGGCACGCGACGACCTGGTTGACGCGGGGGTTGTCCTCCCGCAGGAAGAAGCAGAAGGCGGCGCCGATGCCGGCGAGCTCGCCGTGGTTGGAGGTGCCGGGGAAGAGCTGATCCACGGCATGCAGGATCTCATGGTCTCCGCCGCTCGCGGGTCGCGATGAGCCGGCGATCACCATCGACATGCCGGAAAGGATCAGCGACTCGGCCAGTACGGTCAGGAACGCGTCGGACTCGACGGAGTCGGTGCGGCCGATGAGCGCCTCGGCGGCGGTGCGGGCCATCGAGGAGGCCAGGCCGTCGATGGGCTCGCCGCGCTCGACGTTGCCGAGCTGCCAGTCTTCGATCGCCGACAGGTTGCTCACCACGTCACCGATGCCGGCCCTGACCAGCACCTTCGGCGCGCTGTGCACGAAGTCGAGGTCGACCAGGATGGCCAGCGGCATCGGCACGCCGAACGAGCCCTTGCCGCCCTCGTACACCAGGGAGGCCGTGGGCGAGCAGATGCCGTCGTGGGACAGGTTGGTGGCCACCGCGACCATCGGGATGCCGGCCAGCGAGGCGGCGTATTTCGTGGCGTCGATGGTCTTGCCGCCGCCGACGCCGACCACCACCTCGTAGGCGGCCTTGCGCAGGTCGGCGCCGAGCGAGACGGCCGCGTCGACCGACCCGTCGGCCACCCGGAACACCTCGGCCTCGTGGAGCTGGGGTGCGATCAGACTCTCGATGTGGTCGCCCTGGCCGGGGCCGACGGCCACGGCGACCCGGCCGGAGGTGGCCACCCGGCTGTCGGCCAGCAGAGCGCCCAACTCGGCCACCGCGCCCCTTCTGACCTGCATGGTCAGCGGCGCCGGCAACATCCTCGCGAGAAGCGGCATGCCCGCCCCCTCAGTAGCGAACGGCTATGGTGCGGGCCTTGGCCAGGTCGTCGTGGTTGTCCACCTCGACCCAGTCGACCTCGCCGATGGGCGCGGCGTGGATGGTCTCGCCGCGCTCGACCATCTCCTGGTAGCCGTCCTCGTAGTAGAGCTGCGGGTCGCGCTCGAACGTGGCCCTCAGCGCGTCGGCCAGCCGGTCGGCGGCGCCGGGCCGGATCAGGGTGGCGCCGATGTACTCGCCGTACGCCTCGCCCGGGTCCATCAGCTTGGTGATGCGCCGCAGCGAGCCGTCGGGCGAGAGCGTGACCTTCATCTCCTCGTCGGCGAGCTTCTTGACGTTGTCGACCGCGAGGAGGATGTCGCTGGTCTCGGGGGCGGACAGGAGCGTCTTCTCGACCGAGACCGGGTGGACGGTGTCGCCGTTGACCAGCAGCGCGCCCTGCGCGAAGTGGTCTCGGGCACACCACAGGGAGTAGGCGTTGTTCCACTCCTCGGCCTTGTCGTTGTGCACCAGGGTGAGCTTGACGCCGTACTTCCTCTCGAAGGCGTCCTTGCGCTCGTGCACGGCCTGGGCCGCGTACCCGACGACGACCACGATCTCGCGCAGGTCCACCTCGGCCAGGTTGCGCAGCGAGATGTCCATGATCGTGGTCTCGCCGTCGACCGGCACGAGCGCCTTGGGCAGCGTGTCGGTGTACGGCCGCAGGCGTCGTCCGGCCCCAGCGGCCAGCACCATTCCCAGCAACGTGCACTCCTCAGTCGAGCATGACTACGTGTGGGCCAAAGGTTAGTTCCCTTTGGGCCCTCCGCGGGTAATCCGGCGTTAGTCTTGCGTTCCCATATCGGCCGCCTCCACCCCGGAACGGGGCGCGGCGAGCCAGCACGTGAGGCTCTCCCAGCCGAACAGCGCCCACAGGTAGATCGCGAGCAGGGCGTAGCCCGCGGTCATCGGCCCCATGAGGGCGACCAGCGAGACCACCATCATCCGGCCGTCCCAGCCCAGGCCCAGCGTGGCCAGCCAGGACGGCGGGTAGACGCGCTGCCGCAGCCGATAGACAAGATCATAGTGGTGGAACGCGAGCGCCCCGAGCAACAGGAAGATCAGCACCGGGTGCAGCCCGTGGGCGAACCCGACCGCGGCCACGAACGTGTACTCGATCACCCGCAGGGTCGGCGGCACCAGCCAGTCGAGCCGGCCGTCGTGGGCGTGGGTGGAGCCGGGACCGGCCAGCAGCAGCGTCACGGCGGGCGCGAACACCGCGAGCCCGTCGGTGCCCGCCACCCCGAGCACCAGCAGGACGCCGGTCACGAACGTGCCCGCGAGCACCGGCGGCAGCGGCGGCAGCTGCCCGGCCACCAGCAGGCCCATGGCGCGGGCGAGCGGGCCGTCGTCGCGGTAGGCCACGACCGTGCTGCTCGGGACGGGGTGCACCGGGCTCATCACGCCGACCTCGCCATCCGCCCGGCGAGCTGGTAGACGGCCGCCACGCCGCCCCAGCAGAGCAGGGCCAGGAACGTCACCCTGGCGTCCCAGACGGCGGCGGTGACCGCGATCAGCGCGGTGCGCTCGCCGATGGGCAGGACGATGATCTTCTTCAGCCAGCGCACGGCCGACCGGCGCTCCAGCCGCTGAGCGATCCCGAGCACGCCGGTCGCGGACCCGAGGTCGGCCGACTCCTGCAGCGACCGGGCCGGGCGGCCCCAGGCGGCGCCCACCCTGGCGGCGTCGGCCACCGCCCCGGCGTAGGCGTACGCGAGGGCGTGCCGGACGACCTGGAGGATCATCGCGGCCACGGCCGGCGGCCAGATCGCGGGGTCAGCGTAGCCGGCGGCCAGGCCGACGTAGACGGTGTACTCCTTGACCCGGTCGGACATGCCGTCCGCCCAGGCGCCGAGCGGGGAGAACGCGCGGGTGTAGCGGGCGAGCTGGCCGTCGAGGCAGTCGAGCGCGAACGACAGGTAGAGCAGCAGCGCCCCGAGCAGCCGCCCGCCCTGGGTGCCCGAGGAGAACCAGACGGCGGCCAGCACGGCCAGGCCGAGCGAGACGCCGGTGACGGTGTTGGGGGTGATCTTGAGCCGGGCGGCCGGCCTGATCAGGTGGCGGGTCCAGGTGGAGACGAGGTAGGTGGCGAAGAAGCCGTCGCTCTGCTTGACCGCGGTGTCGAGCCGGACCCCGGCCTCGTCCACGTCGGCCAGCGCGGCGAGCGCGGTGTCGGCGGCCTGCCGGCCGGCCACCCGGTCGGCGTGGAGCGGGCCGATCGCGGCCGCGCGCACCGCCACTCCGGTCCTGACCAGCCCGACGAGCAGCAGGTCGACGGCCTCGACCGCGGTGACGGGGCCGAGCTTGCCGGCGTCGGCCAGCTCGGCCAGCTCCTCGGCGACGTCGGCGAGCGTGCCGAGGTCGGCCTCGCGGGCCTGCAGCGCGCCCCGGAACGTGGCGTTGGCGTCCGGCACGATGTGGAACGAGCTGCCCGCGGCGACGACCCGGCCCCCTTCGACGCGTACGGGCGGCCGCAGCGGCCCCGCGGTCGCGTCGTGGGAGACCAGCGCCCCGGTGTCGCGGGCGGGGTGGCCCAGCAGGAGCGCGAGCGCCTCGGTGTGGGCCACCAGGTCGGCGGGGAGCACGGCGACCGCGCCCGCGGCCGTCCTGGCGATCTTCGCCACGCCCCTGAGGTCGGCCCCGAGGCCGCCGCCCGGGGCGATCACCTGCACCTCGCGCACGGGCATGGCGAGGAGCTGCTCGGTGATCCGGTCGAGCAGGGTGCCGTCCGCGCAGGAGAGCCGGCCGGCCGGGGTCGTGGCGAGGAGCACGACCGACGTGGCCGTGCTGTCGCGGGTGGTCAGCGGGTCGGGCAAGGCGCAGGTCTCCTACCGGTCGGGCGGGAGTGCGTGGACATGGGGGTACGTAGGCCCAGCGTAGCCACAGGTCCAGGCGATATCACGGAACAGCGCCGTTAGGCTCCCCATATGGATTCACGATCGGTTGGCGTGCTGCTCGCGGGCGGTGTGGGGCAGCGGGTGGGTTTGTCCACTCCCAAGCAGCTTGTGGAGGTCGCCGGGAGGACGATTCTGGAGCACTCGATCGCCGCGTTCGAGCGCGCGCCGGAGATCGACGAGATCGTGGTGCTGATGACGCCCGGCTACACCGACCGGGTGCGCGAGATCGTGGCCGCGGGCGGCTACGCCAAGGTCACCGAGATCGTGGAAGGGGGCGCGACCCGTACGGAGAGCACGTGGCGGGCGTTGCGCGCGCTGGGCGCCGAGGAGTGCGACGTGCTGCTCCACGACGCCGTACGCCCGCTGGTGTCGCCCCGGATCATCGCCGAGTGCGTCGCGGCGCTGCGTACGCACCGGGCCGTCAACGTGGCGATTCCCAGCTCCGACACGATTCTGGTGGCCGAGCCGGCGGCCGGGGGCGAGGTCATCGGCGAGGTGCTCGACCGGTCGCGGCTGCGCCGCAGCCAGACGCCGCAGTGCTTCAAGCTGTCGGTGATCAGGGAGGCGTACGAGCGGGCCTTCGCCGACCCGGGCTTCGGCAGCCGACCGGCCACCGACGACTGCGGCGTGGTACTGCGCTACCTGCCCGACGTGCCGATCCACCTGGTCGAGGGCAGCGAGTACAACATCAAGATCACCCACCCGGCCGACCTGCGCATCGCCGAGCTGCTCTTCAGGCTGGCCTGCGAGACCCCCGCGACCCGGACGACATAAGGGTCAAGCGCCGTGCGGTCCGCCTTTTCCGGGCAGGCCGCAGACGCTCGCGTGGACGCCGCTTGACCTGGCGCTTGTTACCGTGCGGTCGCATGAGGAAACTCATCGTGACCGCGGTGCTGCTCGGCTGCCTGCCCGCGCTGCTGGCGACGGCGCTGTGGCCGGCGCCGCTGCTGTTCGGAGCGGTGGCCGCGCTCTCCTACGCCACCGAGTACGCCGTCCCGCGCGTCTCCAGGCGCCTTCCCGACCTGCTCGGCAAGGTGCACCTGAGCGTCACGCTGCGCTTCGCCGCCCGCGAGACCGCGGCGCTGCTGCTGGTGGCGCGGACGTCGGGGGCCGACTCGCCGTGGTTCGTGGCGCTGGCCGCCGGCCTGTTCGGCGTCCACGTCGTACGCGCCGGCCACACCGGGCTGGCGCTGCGGCTGCGCCAGATGCTCAGCAGCATGCCGGTCACCACCCGCAACCTCGACGTGTCGGCGCTGCGCATCCCGAAGCTGCCGCCGCCGTGGCTGCGCGACCCGCGCAGCGTGCGGTTCCTCTACCTGGACGCGCTGCCGGTGCTCGGCGCCGCGCTGCCCGCCCCCATGGCGGCCGCCGCCGGCGCGGCCCTGGCGCTCCTGCTCGGCGCCGCCGGGGCACTGGCCCTCATCCCGTACGTGCGCCGCGCCCTCCCCCTCACCGACCGCGCCCGGGTCATCGACGTCGTGAGCGAGCAGGTCAGGGCCTACGACCCCGAGGTCATCCTGTACTTCTCGGGCGCCACCGCGGCGGCGTACCAGGCCAGGATGTGGCTGCCCGTGCTGGAGCGCATCGACCGGCGCGCCATCGTGGTGCTGCGCGAGCGCGGCATGGCCGCGCACCTGGAGCCGTCGCCGCTGCCGATGGTCTGCATCCCGTCCTCGGCCGACCTCATGAGCTTCCGCGCCCTGTTCAGCGCCAAACTCTGCCTGTACGTCGCCAACGTCGGCAGGAACGTCCACATGCTGCGCATCCCCACCCTGCGCAGCGTCTTCCTCAACCACGGCGACAGCGACAAGGAGGCCTCGTTCAACCCGTTCTCCCGCGTGTACGACGAGGTCTGGGTGGCCGGCCCGGCGGGCAGGGACCGCTACCGGCGGGCCAAGGTGGGCGTGCGCGACGAGAACATCCACGAGGTCGGCCGCCCGCAGTTGGAGGGCATCTCCACCGAGGGACCCCGGCTGCCGTACCGGACCGTGCTGTACGCCCCGACCTGGGAGGGCTGGAACGACGACCTGTTCCACACCTCGCTCATCACCATGGGCCCGCGGATCGTGCGCGCGCTGCTCGACCACGACCCGCCGCTCCGGGTGATCTACAAGCCGCACCCGCTCACCGGCTACCGCGACAAGGCCGCCCTGCGCGCGCACCGGAAGGTCGTGTCCATGATCGAGGCGGCCGAGCTGGCCAAGTCGAAGGCCCGGCACCCGTCGCGGGCCGCCGGCGTACGGCCCCGGATCAGGCACCTGGTCGTCACCGGCCCCGAGCCGCACCTCTACGACTGCTTTAACCAGTGCGACCTGCTGATCAGCGACATCTCCAGCGTCGTGGCCGACTTCCTGGCCAGCGAGAAGCCGTACGCGGTCACGAACGTCGCCGGCCTGCCCGAACGCGCCTTCTACGACCGCTACCCGAGCGCCGAGGCGGGCGTGCCGCTGGGCGAGGACCTGGCCGGGCTCGCGGAGTTCCTCGACGGGGAGGACACCCTGGCCAGGGCCAGGATCAAGCTGCGCAGCCACCTGTTCGGGCCGGAGTACCCGGACGCGATGACCCGCTTCAACGCGGCGGTCGAGCGGGTCATGACGTCAGCGAACGGCCCGGCCGATTCTGAACCGGCACCTTCGGCGGGCGGGCCGGTCAGCTCGGAACCGACGCCTTCGGCGGGCGGGCCAGCTTCCGCGGGCTCGTGAGGAAGCCCCAGCCCCAGGAGCAGTGCATGGTGGCGTACACGAGGGGGAGCCGCAGCCGCGCGGCCATCGGCAGACCGCCGCCGGTCACCGCCGAGCCCGCGATGATGGCGAGCGCGTAGCCGCCGGGCACGATCAGGCCGAGCGGGAAGAACGGCGAGACGACCAGGCCCAGCAGCATGGCCGCCACCGCGGCCGGGGGCGCCAGGTAGCGCAGGTTGATCGTGCCCTCGTGGGTGCGCGACACCACGCGCCGCCAGCGGCCGTAGTGGAAATACTGCTTGGCCAGCGCCTTGACGTTGGGCCGGGGCCGGTAGGAGACCCGCATGCGGGGCTGGAACCAGACCAGGCCGCCGGTCTGGCGGATACGGTGGTTCATCTCCCAGTCCTGGGCGCGCTGGAAGTGCTCGTCGTAGCCGCCCACCCGGTCGAGCGCGGAGCGGCGGAAGACGCCGAGGTAGACGGTGTCGGCGGGACCGGCCGTGCCGCCCACGTGGAAGGCGGCCGCACCCACGCCGATCTTGGACGTCATGGCGCACGCGACCGCCTGCTCGAACGGCGTGACGCCCTCGGCCGCCATGATGCCGCCGACATTGTCGGCGCCGGTCTCGGCCAGCGTCTCGACCGCGATGCGCAGGTAGTCGGGGGGCAGCATGGCGTGGCCGTCGACCCTGGCCACGATGCCGTTGCGGGACGCGGCGATCGCGGCGTTGAGCGCGTTGGGGGTGCGGCCGGTCGGGTTGGGCACCACGGTCACCCGGCGGTCGGCGGCGGCGATGGCGTCGGCGACCTCCTGGGTGCGGTCGCGGGAGGGACCCACGGCGAGCACGACCTCGATCTCGCCGGGGTAGTGCTGCGCGAGGACCTGGTCGACGGCCTCGCGGAGGTGCCGCTCCTCGTTGAGAACCGGCATGATCACGGAGATGGGGGGCCAGCCACGCGTCTGAGCTGGAGCGTGCGGCGAGTCGGGGAACTGCTTCATGGCGGGGCTCACGCTACTGTACCGACAGGGGAGTCGGGCAATCGAAAGCCCGATCCCTCGGGGTGATCTGGTCGAGGGGGACTGATGCGGGACCCGGGTGAGGAGGACGCCGGAGTTCTCGTGGGCGGCGACGCCTACGGTGGCGTCAGGCTCGCGCCGGCCCGCGTACGCCGTCCGGCGCGGCGCAGCGCCAAGGCGCGCCGCCGCAACGTGATCGTCGCCGGTTTCCTGTCCACCTGCGTGCTGGTGACCACCGGCGTGGTGTGGGCGACCCCGCGCCAGATCGGCACCGTCGACGCGGGCGTGACCGCGGCCTCCCGCGGTGCCGAGAACATCCTGCTGGTCGGCGTCGACAAGCGCGACGACCTCACCCGTCAGGAGCAGAACCGGCTCAAGCTGGGCCGCGAGTCGGGCCAGCGCACCGACACGATGATGGTGATCCACCTGTCGGAGGACCACCGCCGCGTCACCGTGGTGAGCCTGCCCCGCGACACCTGGACGGCGATCCCCGGCAAGGGCGACCACAAGATCAACTCGGCCTACCAGTTCGGCGGCCCCAAGCTCACCAAGCAGACCGTCGAGGCCGCCACCGGCCTGCAGATCAACCGCTACATCGAGGTCAACATCCTGGGCTTCATCGACGTCGTCGACTCCCTCGGCGGCGTCACCGTGTGCACGCCCGTGCCGATCAACGACCCCGTGGTCGCGCTCAACCTGCCCGCCGGCACCCACCAGCTCGACGGTGCCAGAGCGCTCGGCTACGCCCGCACCCGCGCCACCGCCCGCTCCGACCTCGACCGCATCGACCGGCAGCAGCAGGTCATCTCGGCCCTGCTCAACCGGGCGCTGAGCGCCGACACGCTGGCCAATCCCGGCAAGCTGGCCGCGTTCGTCAACTCGACCCTGAGCACGGTCAAGGTCGACCCCGACGACGGCCTGCTCGGCCTGGCCACCCAGCTGCGGGACGTGTCATTGGAGGACGTGAAGTTCGCCGAGGTGCCGCTCGCGAACGTCAACTTCAAGGCGCCCACCGGCGAGTCGGCCGTGCTGTGGGACAAACAGGCCGCCCGCGACCTGTTCGCCAGGATCGACGCCGACCAGGACCTCAGCAAGCCCACCCCCACGCCCACGGTCACGCCGTCCGCGAAGCCCTCGCCGATCGCTCCCGGAAGCATCACCCTCACGGTCAAGAACGGCACGCTCATCACGGGGCTCGGCGCCCGTACGAAGTCCGCGCTGGTCGCGTACGGCTTCAAAGTGCCCAAGGAGCCCGGGAACACCACGAAGAAGGACTACGACCAGACCTTCGTGCGCCATCCCGAGGGCCAGGAGGCCGCGGCCCGCGTGGTGGCCGCCGCCATTCCCGGATCGGAGCTCCGCAAGGCCGACGTCGACGGCATCGAGGTGATCGTCGGCAGCGACCAGCCGAAAATCGCGAAACAGAAGACGACAACCGCCCCTACCGCCAAGCCGGGTGTTACACCAACGACCAAAACGGCAATGCAGAACATATGTAAGAAAAATTCATAGGTTTCTGTGCTTCGGGCAGGTGAGCCCCATGGTGGTCAGGTCTTGGCGGGAGGATCCCTGTACGGTTCTGCATGTGGCCGGCGACCTCGACGTGGCCGGCGCGCCCCGGCTGCGGGCCGAGCTGGAGCAGGCCATCGCCGAGGCCGACCCTCCCAACCTGGTCCTCGACCTGACCGAGGTGCCGTTCTGCGACTCCGTGGGCCTCGGCGTGCTGGTGGCCACGCTCAACCACATCCACCGCCTCCGCGGCCGGATGATCCTGGTGCTGGCCCCCGGCATGATCCGCCACCTGCTCACGATCACCAACCTCGACCGGCATTTCGAGACCAGCACGTCGATCGGTGAGGCCCGCGACGCCCTCGGGAGCGCCGCCTAGAGCGTCCGGGGCGTGCGAGAACATGGTCACGTCCGTCCGGGCACACCTCCCCGTCGCCGGCCCATCGCGTGGCCCCATCGCACGGCGGAGAGCCCCTGCGCGTTGTGGAGGCTTTCACGTTGTTCGACCAGTTCCCCGAGCCGGCGCGTTCCCAGCTCGAGGCCGTCTACGACGAAGGCCGGACCCGCCCCGAGTGGTGCTTCGCGGACGGGAGCGCGCGCCTGGCCTACTGGGCGCCCTTCCCCGGCTCGGAGCCACTGATCGTCTGGCAGTTCGACCCGGGCCCCGACCCGGTGGCCGCCGCCGCGCTGCTGCGCCGCGGCCTGGCCGCGCTCGGCCCATCGAAGATCATCTGTGACATCGCGCTCAGACCCGGCCTCACCCCCGTGGTCGACCGCGCCGTCGAGCACGAGGCGCTGACCCTGGCCGGCTTCTCCATGGAGGTCGAACGGCTCTCGCTCGAATGGGTGGCCGGCACCGACCTCCCGCCCGACCCCGGGCGGCTGACGTACCGGCCGGTCCGCGGCCTGCCCCGCGCCGAGGTGATCGACCTGCTCGTCCGCGTCTCCGACGGCTCCCTCGACCACGACACGCGCGTCGAGATCGCCACGACCGGCGCCGAGCGCGAGGCCCGATGGATGTACGACGACCTGACCAACCGCAGGAGCAAGCCCGACTGGTTCGTGATCGGCCTGCTCGGCGACATCCCGGTCGGCCTGGTCGCCCCCGACGACCACTCCATCGCCTACATCGGCGTCGTCCCCGACCACCGCGGCCACCGCTACGTCGACGACCTGCTGGCCCGCGGCACCCGTACCCTCGCGGAGGCCGGCCTGCCACGCATCGCCGCCGCCACCGACGTCGCCAACATCCCCTCCGCCAACGCCTTCCTGCGCGCCGGATACGCGGAGGTCGGCCGGGTGTTCCGCTACTACTGGAGGAGGCCGTGAGACCCGGAGGGTGACGCGTGACCCCGCCTCGCGGGGGATGTCGCGGACAGCCGCTCGTGCCCGAGGCGAAGCCCAATCCGGGAATTCCCCCGGTCTGGTAATCCGACGTGTATCGGGTCGCAAGCCGCCGTGCATCCCGGACCGGCACGGTGTACGCCATGGATGCCAACACCGCGAAATGCACGATGTGCGACGGCAGGCCCGTCAACGAGTACAACACCGCGAAGGGCCAGACCAAGGTCCTCCTCTGCCAGGAGCACGACGACGTCACGCGGTACCCCAAGAAGTGGTGCGACGGCTGCCCGGCGCAGGCCACCCTCCTCGTCGTGGGCGAGCGCCGGCAGCTCCCCCAGATCACGATGACGGTGGAGCCGTCCATCGTCGCCGCGCACCCGAACCCCAACCCGTACTCGCGGCTCAGGTTCTGCGTCCCCTGCTCGGCCGCGACCACATGCCTCGCCTGCGCCAGCCCCGCGGTCGTCCACGATCTCCACACGCCCCTGCGCGGAGCCGCGCTCCTCGGCGACAACGACCCCCGCTGCGCCTACTGCGCCCTCGCCCCGGTCACCGACGCCCGCCCGCACGTCCAGATGGCGCGGGACTGGGTACGCGACTGGTTCAAGAGCAGAGGCGAGACGTATCCGCAGGATGTCCCGATCACCGTGGACCTGGTGAAGCCGGACGTTCTCAAGGCCACCGCCGCCAAGGCCACCGAGTCCGGCACCCTCCTGGGCGTGTGCACGTGCACGATGAGCAGCGGCAAGCCCCACGCGTACGCCATCCAGGCCCTCCACGGAATGCGACGGGTGACCTTGCTGGAAACCCTCGTCCACGAACTCACCCACGTCTGGGTCTACCAGAACAACCTGGCCTACCGGGTGTACGTGGAGGGCTTCTGCAACTTCGTCGCCCTGTCGTTCCTGGAATGGCTGGGCGGCCACGAACCGGCCGCCAAGGAGGAGGCGGAGCGCCGCATGGCGTTGATGCGGGAGAACCCGGACAAGTACTACGGGGGCGACATGCGAGCCCTCACGCTGCAGGCGAAGTCCCCGGCGTTCAACGCGTGCAAATACCTGCGGGACTCGTTGGACAACGCGCCCAAGCCGAAGAAGTGACCCGCCGGACGCGGTACCCCCGCCCGAGGGCGGCCAACCGCGCGCACGCTCGGCTGCGCAGGCCCGGCGAATACGCCGAGGAGCCTCCGCCAGGCCCTGACGTCGGCAAGGTCGCCGCGCGCCGGAAGATCAGGCAACAACAATCATGCGCAGCCGCCACATCCACCCGGATGCGGCTCGGCAAGAAACCCATTCGCACGGTGAAGGACTTCGATAGCGGACTGCCTGCACTGGATGGCATCTGAGGGTACAGCATTCGCTCGCACGAGCGAATGGGCCGAGAGCGTGGCACCGAGGGTGAAATGACAAAGGTGTCATTTGCCGGCCGCTCTGGATCCCATGGCTTTCGGGTTGATATAAGAGATGGAACGTGCCACGTTGTTCTTACGTCCCTGAGTGTAGGAGCGTACCGCTTGTGGCCAACAGGGCATTCACCAGGAGAAACGCGGCGATAAGCGTACTCGTCTGCTGGGTGGGCGCCATCGTGGGAGCGATATACGCCGCATCTCGCAGCGACCTGCTCATGCTCACCTGGACGTCGTGTTGCGTGACCGCTGTCCCTTTATGGCTGGCCGCATTCAAGGTACGCACCAAGTGCGGCGTCATAACAGCCAGGGGACGTCGTTGCCCCAATCCCAGCACGGGCGTGCTTTTCGGTTGCGGAAGCGCGAAAGACCATACCTGGGCGAAATTCCTGAGCCGATTCGGGCTCGACCGGCGACACCGGTCAACAAGGAGCAGCAGGGCAGGCAGCCCGAACGGCACCACACGCGCGGCGCCTACGGAAGATCAAGCAGCAACCGTAGGCTTCAATGAACTGCCGGCGCAGACAACCAAGGTGCAAATCGAACGAAGTCGCATAGACACCCTGCTGTTCTGGCTTACTTTTTGTTCCACGATTGCAGGAGTCACGTCGGCAAGTATCGATTTCACTGGGATCGTCAAGTAGCCCGGGCTCCGTACGCACAACCTGCCGCTGCCCGCTCGACGGACGACCGCTTCATCACGGCCCAGGAGTTCCAGCACAAGCGCGCGGAAGCCCACTTTCGTGGACGGGGGCGCGCTTCCCGGGTAACGCCCGCGACAGGGCCGCTGTCCACTCGCGAAAGGACGGGCTTCACCAACCTCGGCACTGCAACGCCTGTTCCGTGTCGCAAGACCCTACTTGAGCAACTGGCGGGCCATGACCATGCGCTGAATCTGGTTGGTACCCTCGTAGATCTGGGTGATTTTGGCGTCGCGCATCATGCGTTCCACCGGGAAATCTCTGGTGTAGCCGTACCCGCCCAGCAGTTGTACCGCGTCCGTGGTGATTTCCATGGCGGCGTCCGAGGCGGCGCACTTTGCGGCGCTGGACAGGAACGTGAGGTCTTTCTGCGGCTCACCGTTCATGGCGCGTTCCGACTTGGCGGCCGCATGGTACGTCAGCTGCCGGGCCGCCTCGAGTTTCATGGCCATGTCGGCGAGCATGAATTGCAGGCCCTGGAAGTCGGCGACGGGGCGGCCGAACTGCCTGCGTTCCTTCACGTAGCCGATCGCGTGGTCGAGGGCGCCCTGGGCGATGCCCAGCGCCTGGGCGGCGATGGTGACGCGGGTGTGGTCGAGGGTGGCCAGCGCGGTCTTGAAGCCGGTGCCGGGCGCGCCGATCATGCGGTCGGCGGGGATGCGGACGTTGTCCAGGATGACCTGGCGGGTCGGGGAGCCCTTGATGCCGAGCTTGCGCTCCTTGGGACCGAAGGAGACGCCTTCGTCGGATTTCTCCACGACGAAGGCCGAGATGCCGCGGGCGCCGGCGGACGGGTCGGTGACGGCCATCACCGTGTAGTACTCGGAGACGCCGGCGTTCGTGATCCACATCTTGGTGCCGTTGAGCACGTACGCGTCGCCGTCGGCGACAGCCCGCGTCTTCATCGACGCCGCGTCCGAGCCCGCTTCGGGCTCCGACAGCGCGTACGAGAACATCGCTTCCCCCCGCGCCACGGGCGCGAGGTAGCGGGACTTCAGCTCCTCCGACGCCGACAGCAGCAGCGGAACCGTGCCGAGCTTGTTGACAGCGGGGATGAGGGACGTCGAGGCGCAGGCCCGCGCCACCTCCTCGATGACGATCACGGCCGCCAGCGCGTCGGCTCCCGCGCCCCCGTACTGCTCGGGGATGTGGACGGCGTGCAGGTCGGCCGCCACGAGCGCCTTGTAGACGTCCCAGGAGAACTCCTCGGTCTCGTCGGCCGCCGCGGCGTGCGGGGCGATCTTCTGGTCGGCCAGGGCCCGGACCGTCTCCCGCAGCAGGTCGTGTTCTTCGGCGGGCGCGTATAGAGGGAAGCTCATGGTGTAGATAGTAGGACGTCCGAGCATCTTGTTACCAGGTAGTACGGTTTGCGGGGTGACACCCGTGGCACGTAGCAGATAGCGAAAGGCCGGTAGCATGCCTGCGCGATCGAAAGGAGTTCACTCGTGCCATATCGCCTCACGGTGATCGGGACCGGATACCTGGGGATCACGCATGCGGCCTGCATGGCTGACCTCGGATTCGAAGTCCTGGGCCTCGACATCGACGTCGACAAGATCAGCCGGCTGAACGACGGTGAGCTCCCGATTCACGAGCCGGGGCTGGAGCCCGTGCTCCGGCGTGGGCTCGAATCCGGCCGTCTTCGCTTCACCACCTCCTACGCCGAGGCCGCCGAGTTCGGCGACGTGCACTTCATCTGCGTGGGCACGCCGCAGAAACGCGGCGAGTACGCCGCCGACGTCTCCTACATGGACGCCGCCGTCGAGGCCCTCGCCCCGCTCCTCGACCGCGAATGCCTGGTCGTGGGCAAGTCCACCGTGCCCGTCGGCACCGCCGAGCGGCTCGCCGACAAGCTCGTCCGGCTCTCCCCGGCCGGCGTCCAGGCCGAGCTGGCCTGGAACCCCGAGTTCCTGCGCGAGGGCTTCGCCGTCCAGGACACGCTGAAACCGGACCGGATCGTGCTCGGCGTCCGCAGCGAGCGGGCCGAGAAGGTGCTCCGCGAGGTGTACGAGCCGCTCGGCGAGGTGCCGTTCGTGGTGACCGACTACGCCACGTCCGAGCTGGTCAAGACGGCGGCGAACGCCTTCCTGGCCACCAAGATCTCCTTCATCAACGCGATGGCCGAGGTCTGCGAGGCCGCGCACGCCGACGTCAAGCAGCTCTCCGAGGCCCTGTCGTACGACGACCGCATCGGCGGCCGGTTCCTCAACGCCGGGCTCGGGTTCGGCGGCGGCTGCCTGCCCAAGGACATCAGGGCGTTCATGGCGCGGGCCGGCGAGTTGGGGGCCGACCAGGCGCTGACGTTCCTGCGCGAGGTCGACGCGATCAACATGCGGCGGCGGGCGCGCATGGTCGACCTGGCCAGGGTGCTGGCCGGCGGGTCCTTCCACGGGTGCGTGGTGGGCGTGCTGGGGGCGGCCTTCAAGCCGAACTCCGACGACATCCGCGACTCCCCCGCGCTCGACGTCGCCGTGACGATCGGCCACCAGGGCGGGCAGGTCACCGTGTACGACCCGATCGCGCTCGGCAACGCGCGCAAGGCGCATCCCGAGCTCAACTACGGCGAGTCGGCCATCGAGGCGGTCCGCGGGGCGCATGTGGTGTTGCTGCTCACGGAGTGGCAGGAGTTCGTGGATCTCGACCCGGAGGAACTGGGCGCGGTCGTCGCCACGCGGCGCATCGTCGACGGGCGCAACGCCCTGAACGCGGAGGTATGGCGCTCAGCGGGCTGGCACTACCGAGCTCTCGGCCGCCCATAGCTCCCCACCCCACAAACCCGTCCAGCTTCCTGCGAGCCGACCGGTAGGCCGACAAACCCGCCCATAGACCCCCAGAAAGCCCTGCAAGGCCACAGGTCGGCCATATACCGACATAACGGCATAGAATGCCGCCGAACCCTCCACAGGCCGCCATAGACGCCTACAGCCCCGCCCGCCCCAGCCCACCCACGACAGGCCGGCGGCCCAGCAGCAGGCCGGCGGCCGCTAGGTGAGGCGGGCGGCCTCGGCGCGCAGGCGCTCGCCCTTGGCGTGCGCCTGCTGCTTGAGACGCTCCTGGAACTCCTCCATGCGCTCCCGCAGGCCCGCGTCGGAGGCGGCCAGGATGCGCACGGCGAGCAGCCCCGCGTTACGCGCCCCGCCGACCGCCACCGTGGCCACCGGCACCCCGGCGGGCATCTGGACGATCGACAGCAACGAGTCCAGGCCGTCGAGGTATTTCAGCGGCACCGGCACTCCGATCACCGGCAGCGGCGTGACCGAGGCCAGCATGCCGGGCAGATGAGCGGCCCCGCCGGCGCCCGCGACGATCACCTGGAGCCCCCGGGAGGCCGCCTGCCGGCCGTATTCGATCATCTCGGTGGGCATCCGGTGGGCCGACACGACGTCGGCCTCGAACGGCACCCCGAACTCCGCCACGGCCTCGGCCGCCGCCTTCATGACCGGCCAGTCGGAGTCGGACCCCATGACGATGCCGATCATGCGTATTCTCCCGTGGTGAGGTAGACGGCGGCGTGGTGGGCGCGGGCGCGCACGTCGTCCAGATTGGAGCCGAGGGCGGTCACATGGCCGATCTTGCGGCCCGGGCGCACCTGCTTGCCGTAGAAGTGGAGCTTGATGCCGGGGTCGTGGGCCAGCACGTGCTCGTAGCGCTTGAACAGGTCGGGGTCGTCGCCGCCGAGCAGGTTGGCCATGACGACGGCCTGCGCCGTCATCGTGGGCGAGCCGAGCGGCAGGTCGAGCACGGCCCGCAGGTGCTGCTCGAACTGCGAGGTGCGGGAGCCCTCGATGGTCCAGTGGCCGCTGTTGTGGGGGCGCATGGCCAGCTCGTTGACCACCAGGCCGCGGGCGGTCTGGAACATCTCGACCGCGAGCAGCCCGGTCACCCCCAGCTCGTGGGCGATCTTGAGGCCGATGTGCTGGGCCCGCGCGGCGTCTTCCCGGTCGAGGCCGGGCGCGGGGGCGAGCACCTCGACGCAGATGCCCTCGCGCTGCACGGTCTCCACGACCGGGTAGCTGACGCCCTGGCCGTGGGGCGAGCGGGCCACCAGCACGGCCAGCTCCCGCTCGAACGGGACGTATGCCTCGGCCATCAGCTCGACCCCAGTCGCGAACGCCCGCTCGGCCTGGGCGAGGTCGTCGCACACCCACACGCCGCGGCCGTCGTAGCCGCCGCGCACCGCCTTCAGCACCACGGGCCAGCCGTGCGCCTCGGCGAAGGCCGGCACGTCGGCCGCCGAGGCGAGCCGCGACCAGGGCGGGCACGGGACTCCGATCGCGCTCAGGCGCTCGCGCATGACCGCTTTGTCCTGGGCGTGGACGAGCGCGTCGGCGCCCGGGTGGACGGCGTGCCCGTCGGCGGCCAGAGCCCTGATGTGCTCGGTCGGGACGTGCTCGTGGTCGAACGTGATCGCGTCGCACCCAGCGGCGAAGTCGCGCAGGTCGCTCAGATCGCGGTAGTCTCCGACGCGCGTGTCGACGATCACCCGGGCCGCGCTCTCGTCGGGGGCGCCCGCCAGCACCCGCAGCTCCACGCCGAGCGCGATGGCGGGCGGCTGGGTCATCCTGGCGAGCTGGCCGGCGCCGACGATGCCGACGACAGGACCGATGGGGCGGTAAGAACTCACGCCAGGTGAGCTTACCTGGGCACACCGACAAGTCATCCACGGAGCTGGGCGGCCGTTCCGGGTCGTCCCACAGGCATGACCGGACGCTCCCGGCCGCCTCGTGAGGACACGGCCACCCAGCGACCTGCATCGCAGGGTAACGTGTGCCTTTCGGAATGGCCGCATATAGCGCGATATTTCTAAAGCTGTCTTTACAGGGTAAGTTCATCCGTCTGACGCCTGTCCGCCATCGTGGCCGGTACGCTGGGGTCAGCCCGGACGCCACCGAGGGAAGGGACCGAGCAGAGACGTGGATGTCGCCAGACGCCTCTACGAGCGGTTCGCCTCCCTTGTTCACGAGCTGGCCAAGTTCGGCAGCATCGGCGCGGTCGCCTTCGTGCTCGACACCAGCCTGCTCAACCTCGGCAGCGTCGTCCTGGGCCTGGGCCCGCTGACCTCCAAGGTCGTCGCCACGACGATCTCCACGACGTTCGCGTACGTCGGCAACCGCTACTGGACCTTCCGGCACCGCGAGCAGAGCGGGCTCGGGCGCGAATACTTCCTGTTCTTCCTGCTCAACGGCATCGCCCTGCTGTTCGGCATGCTCACCATCGGCTTCACCACCTACACGCTCGGCCTGCGCGACCCGCTGAGCCTCAACATCGCCAACGTCGTGGGCGTCGGGCTCGGCACGTTGTTCCGCTACTGGTCGTACAAGAAGTGGGTGTTCCTGGAGGCCACCGAGCCGATCCCGATGGAGCTGCC
>DASUCK010000229.1:0-5768 GCA_036276095.1 Nonomuraea sp.
GAAGAACGTCTGCATGTTCTTCATCCGCGCCGCCAGCATCACGCCGAACGCCGTGATCGTGAACGCGGCCAGGAACATCTCCGCCAGCAGTGTGATCATCAGCGTGGGCGAGTAGGGCACGCCCACCAGCCCGGCCAGGGCCAGGATGATGACGCCCTGCGCGGTGGCCACGAGCGCCCCGCCCAGGCACTTGCCGACCACGATCGCCCCGCGGGAGACGGGCGCGACCAGCATCTCGCGCAGGAAGCCGAACTCGCGGTCCCACACGATCGACCCGGCCGAGAACATGCCCGTCATGATCACCGTCATGGAGATCATGCCCGGGTACATGAAGGTGCGGAAGTCGATGCCCGGGATCGACCCCTGCACGAGCGACCCCAGCCCCGTGCCCATGACGAACAGCCACAGGACCGGCTGCATCAGCATCGACAGCATGCGGGTGCGGTCGTTGAGGAACCGCAGGATCTCCCGGTGCAGCACGATCTTGACCGCGCGCACGTCGTGCCCGGCCCCGCGGGCGGGCACCCGTACGCTGATCGCCTCAGTCGCCATCGCTCATCGCCTCGCCATCGCCCTCATGAACGCCATGGAGCCGTCGCCGGCCTCGGCGTCGCGGATCGTCGTGCCGGTGTAGGACATGAACACGTCGTCCAGCGACGGCCGGGCCACGCTCACCGCCTTGATCGGCATGCCCAGCTCGGCGAACAGCCGCGGCACGAACTCCTCGCCGGAGGCGACCGCGAACGTCACCGCCCCCTCGCGCACGGCCGCCTCCAGCCCGAACCGCTCGCGCAGCGCCTCGATCGCCTTGGCGTCGTCGGCGGTGTGGATCTGCACGCGGTCCTTGCCCACGCTGGCCTTCAGCGCCTCGGGCGAGTCGATGACCACGATCTCGCCGTGGTCGATGATCGCGATCCGGTCGCAGTACTCGGCCTCGTCCATGTAGTGCGTGGTCATGAAGATGGTGATGTCCTCCATGAGCCGCAGCTGGTTGATGTAGCCCCAGATGGCCGAGCGGGTCTGCGGGTCGAGGCCGACCGTGGGCTCGTCCAGGAACAGCACGCGCGGCGAGTGCAGCAGGCCGCGGGCGATCTCCAGCCGGCGCTTCATGCCGCCCGAGAACGTCATGACCTTGGCGTCCTTGCGGTCCCACAGCGCGACCATCTCCATCACCTGGCGGATCCGGTCGCCGACCGCGCTCTTCGGCACGCCGTACAGCTCGGCGTGGAAGCGCAGGTTCTGCTCGGCGCTCAGGTAGCCGTCCAGGGTGGGGTCCTGGAAGACCAGGCCGATGTTCCTGCGCACCTCGTCGCGCTCGCGCACCACGTCGTGGCCGGCCACGGTGGCGCTGCCGCCGGTGGGGTTGACCAGGGTGCACAGCATGCTGATCGTGGTGGTCTTGCCGGCGCCGTTGGGGCCGAGGAAGCCGAACACCTCGCCCGGCCGCACCTCGAACTCCACGCCCTTGACCGCCTCGACCTTGCCGTACGTCTTGCGCAGGCCGCGTACGGCGACGGCCGCCTCCTCCTCGGCCATTCAGCCCTCCGCCAGAATCTGGAACACGGATCTACGTGTCTGCCTGATGAGCTTCTTGGCCTCCTCGACCTGCCGGTCGCCGGCCGTGCGCACCAGGTGCGCGAACGCCTCGTTGAGCTGGGCCCACAGCAGGCGCAGCTCGTGGTGGTCGTCCGGCACGGAGCGGGCGACCTCCTCCCACGGCGCGTCCCCGGCGCGCAGGGCGGCCTGCTCGCGGCCCTCCTGGGTCAGCCGGTACGTCCGGCTGCCGCCCGCCTCGTCGGCCGTGACCAGGCCTTCGTCCTCCAGCTGCTGGAGGGCCGGGTAGACCGAGCCGGGGCTCGGCCGCCACACGCCGCGGCTGCGCTCCTCGATGCCCTGGATCATCTGGTAGCCGTTCTGCGGCCCCTCGTGGAGGAGGGCGAGCAGGGCGGCTCGCACGTCGCCGCGGCGGACCCGCGGCGGGGGCGCGTCCCAGTGGAACACGCCGCCGAACGGGGGCGGGCCCGGGGCGAATCCGGGCCCGAACCCGGGCGGGGCCGGCGGGGCCTCCGGCGGCGGGAAGGGGCGCGGAGGCGGGGCCTCCCAAAAGTCCGGATCATGCATTGCTTGCCTCCAACTATCGAGATATGTGGACGATATATCTAGATAGTTGGCACAGCAAGGGCATGTCGGGTACAGCGCTGGGCGCAGGGTGAGCCTGTGGCCGGGCGGAGCTGTGGCCCGGGTGGAGGCGTGGCCGGGTGCCGGCGTGGGGGGCTGGTTGTTAGTGGGTGTTAACCACGGCGTCGATCGCGGCCCTGGCCATCGCGTGCAGCAGCGGACGCAGGTCGCGCCCCGGCAGCTCGCCCGCGCTGTGCGGGGTCGAGTTGAGCAGGCCGAAGACCGCGTGCGTGGCGGCGCGCAGCCGGCCCGCCGGGCACGACGGGTGCAGCTCGGCCAGCACCGTCACCCACTCCTCCACGTAGAGCCGCTGCAGCCGCCTGATCTGCCGGCGCTGCGGCTCGGGCACGTTGCCCAGCTCCCGGTCGTGGACCGTGATCAGGTCGGGCTGCACGGTGGCGAACGTGATCTGCACGTCGAGCAGCGCGTCGAGGGTCTGCCGCGGGCCGGGGGAGGAGGTGGCCACCACGACGGCCGACTCGCGCAGCCGCGAGCTGACGTCCAGCAGCATCTCGGCGAGCAGCGCCTCCTTGCCGCTGAAGTGGCGGTAGATGGCCGGCCCCGAGACCCCGACCGCGGCGCCGATGTCCTCGATCGAGACGCCGTGGAAACCGCGCGCCGCGAACAGGCGGGCCGCCGCCTCCAGGATCTCCTCGCGCCTGTTGCGCCGATTGCGGGTAGTGGTGGTGGAGACGGTCGTCACGTCTCACATACTAGACGATTATGTTAATGATGACTAACATTCGGGCCATGAGAGAGGACTCATGAGCAGCGACTGGCCGGTGCTGAGGTCGGCCGCCGACCCGGGGGGCGAGGCGTACAAGCGCAACGCCGAGGTCAACGAGCGGCTGGCCGCGGAGCTGCGCGACCGCCTGGCCGCCGCGGCGCTCGGCGGGCCCGAGCGGGCGCGGCTCCGGCACGTCGAGCGAGGCAAGCTGCTGCCGCGCGAGCGCGTCGACGGCCTGCTCGACCCCGGCTCCCGCTTCCTTGAGCTGTCGCCGCTGGCCGCGGGCGGCCTCTACGGCGACGAGGCACCGGCCGCCGGCATCATCACCGGGGTCGGCCGGATCTCCGGGCGCGAGTGCGTGGTCGTCGCCAACGACGCGACCGTCAAGGGCGGCACGTACTACCCGATGACCCTCAAGAAGCACCTGCGCGCGCAGGAGGTGGCCCTGCACAACCACCTGCCGTGCGTCTACCTCGTCGACTCCGGCGGCGCCTTCCTGCCCAAGCAGGACGAGGTGTTCCCCGACCGCGACCACTTCGGCCGCATCTTCTACAACCAGGCCACGATGTCGGCCCGCGGCATCCCGCAGATCGCCGCCGTGCTCGGATACTGCACGGCGGGCGGCGCGTACGTGCCCGCGATGAGCGACGAGGCGGTCATCGTCCGCGGCCAGGGCACGATCTTCCTGGGGGGCCCGCCGCTGGTCAAGGCGGCCACCGGCGAGGAGGTCACGGCCGAGGAGCTCGGCGGCGGCGACCTGCACGCGCGGGTCAGCGGCGTCACCGACCACCTGGCCGAGGACGACGCCCACGCCCTGGCCATCGTCCGCGACATCGTCTCCACGCTCGGCCCGCGCGCCGAGCGGCCGTGGCGGACGATCGCGCCGGAGCCGCCCGCGTACGACCCGCGCGACCTGTACGGGATCGTCCCCGGCGACACGCGGCAGCCGTACGACGTGCGCGAGGTGATCGCCAGGATCGTGGACGGCTCGCGCTTCCTGGAGTTCAAGGCCGAGTACGGGCACACGCTCGTCACCGGCTTCGCCCACGTCCACGGCCACCCGGTGGGCATCGTGGCCAACAACGGCATCCTGTTCAGCGAGTCCGCGCTGAAGGGCGCCCACTTCATCGAGCTGTGCGACCAGCGCCGCATCCCCCTGGTGTTCCTGCAGAACATCAGCGGTTTCATGGTCGGGAAGGCGTACGAGGCGGGTGGCATCGCCAAGCACGGCGCCAAGATGGTCACCGCGGTGTCGTGCGCCCGGGTGCCGAAGTTCACGATCCTGATCGGGGGCTCCTTCGGGGCGGGGAACTACGCGATGGCCGGGCGGGCGTACTCGCCCAGGTTCCTGTGGATGTGGCCGAACGCGCGCATCTCCGTGATGGGCGGCGAGCAGGCCGCGAACGTCCTCACCACCGTCGGCAGCGCCGACGCCGAGGCGATCCGGGCCCAGTACGAGCACCAGGGCAACCCGTACTACTCCACGGCCAGGCTGTGGGACGACGGCGTGATCGACCCGGTCGACACCCGCACGGTCCTCGGCCTGGCGTTGTCCGCGGCGGCCAACGCGCCGCTCGAACCCGCCGGCTACGGCGTCTTCCGGATGTGACGCATGTTGTTCGACCGTGTTCTGATCGCCAACCGGGGCGAGATCGCCGTCCGGATCGCCCGCACGCTGCGCCGGCTCGGCAGCACGGCCGTGGCCGTGCACACGGCGTCCGACGCGGACGCCAGGCACGTCCGCGCAGCCGACATAGCCCTCCAGGTGCCGAAATATCTGGATATTGAGGCGATTATCGCCGCAGCCCGCGACGCCGGCGCCCAGGCCGTCCACCCCGGATACGGCTTCCTCGCCGAGAACGCCGCGTTCGCGCGGGCGTGCGCCGCGGCCGGGCTGGTCTTCGTCGGACCGCCGGCCGCGGCCATCGAGGCGATGGGCGACAAGATCCGCGCCAAGGCCACCGTGTCGGCCGCCGGCGTGCCCGTGGTGCCCGGCGCCGCCGAGCCGGGCGACCGGCTGGAGGAGTGGCGCGACTTCCCCGCGCTGATCAAGCCGTCCGCGGGCGGCGGCGGCAAGGGCATGGTGCTGGTGCGCTCGCCGGCCGAGCTGCCCGAGGCGCTGGAGTCGGCCCGGCGTACGGCGCGGGCGGCCTTCGGCGACGGCACCCTGCTCATCGAGCGCTACGTCGAACGCCCCCGCCACATCGAGATCCAGATCCTCGCCGACGCCCACGGCAACGTCGTCCACCTGGGCGAGCGCGAGTGCAGCCTGCAACGCAGGCACCAGAAGATCATCGAGGAGGCGCCGTCGCCGTTCGTGACACCGCAGACGCGCGCCCGCATGGGCGCCGCCGCGGTCGAGGCGGCGCGGGCCGTCGGCTACGCCGGCGCGGGCACGGTCGAGTTCATCGTGGACGGCGCCACCGGCGCGTACCACTTCATGGAGATGAACACCCGCCTGCAGGTCGAGCACCCCGTCACCGAGCTGGTCACCGGCCTGGGCCTGGTGGAGCTGCAGCTGCGGGCGGCGGCCGGGGAGCCGCTGCCGTTCGGGCAGGACGACGTGCGCCTCGACGGGCACGCCGTCGAGGCCCGCGTGTACGCCGAGGACCCGGCCCGCGGCTTCCTCCCGACCGGCGGCCGCGTCCTCCTCCTGCGCGAGCCGGACGGCCCCGGCATCAGGGTGGACTCCGGGCTGGTCGAGGGCGGCGTCGTGGGCAGCGAGTACGACCCGATGCTGTCCAAGGTCGTCGCCCGCGCGCCGGACCGGGAGGCGGCGCTGCGGCTGCTCGACCGGGCGCTGGCCGGCACGGCCGTCCTCGGCGTGGTCACCAACGTGCCGTTCCTGCGCGCGCTGGCCACC
>DASUCK010000230.1:0-3001 GCA_036276095.1 Nonomuraea sp.
GGACCTCATGGCGGCCGCGGCCGCCGCCGAGACCGACGTGGCCGTCATCAAGGTGTTCCAGAGCAAGCTGCGCCTCGACCTGAACACCATCGGCCGCCTGGTCCTCGACATCCGAGCCGCCCGGGCCCACCGCACCGGCAAGTCGGCCCTGCGGATCTCCGCCATCGCCGGCGCCCGCACCGGCAAGCCCCTCGTCCAGATCGCCCGCGGCTCCATGAAGGGCGAACTCGACCCCGACGAGGCCCGACAGATGGCCCAGCACTGGACCGAGGCCGCCATGGCCGCCCAGATCGACGCACGCCTGCGCTACGCCCTCGGCGAGTGGGACCACCTCACCCCCGGCGACATCGAGCGCCTCTTCACCATCCTGCAGAAGGTCCAGCGATGAGCACCTGCACCATCACCGACTGCGGCCGCAGCCTCGGTGAGACGACCCACCGCCGCGTGTGCCACCGCTGCGCCGCGCGCCTGCGCGCCCGTCTGACCGAGCTGCATCACCAGATGCCGCTCCTACAGGCCTCCCTACAGCATGACCGCAGCCCCACCACCGGCAGCATCCACGGCGGCCGCGCCCACTCACCCATGCCCCTGCGCGCCGACGTCATCAGCCTGCTCGGCCCCGGCAGCAGCACCACCCTCACCGACCCCTACGGCGAGACGCGCGGCGACCAGGCCGGCCCCCTGCCCATCAGCACCCACCTCAAGGGTTGGGCCGAGATGACCGCCGAACACGTCCGCCTCGCCCCCACACCCGGCATCCGCCCCGGCCGCACCTGGGCCGACTGGCTCGACGCCTACCTTCCATGGATACTCACCGCCCCCTGGGTCGACGACTTCCACCAGGAGCTCGCCGAACTCCTCACCCGCGTACGGGCCATCACCCGCACCGAACCCCAACGCCACGACCAGGACGCCCCCTGCCCCAGCTGCGACGCCTTCGGCCTCGTCGACGAGGACTGGCAGCCCTACGTCGAATGCACCGCCTGCGGACTCCTCCTCACCCACACCGAGTACGCCGACCACGCCCGCCGCGTCCTGCCCGCCCTCTACCGCACCGCCCTGGAAATCCTCGTCCGACAGACCCAGAACGCCTGACCCCCAGCCCCACCGCCCTGTGCCACACTGACCCCGCGCATGACCGACCACGGTCGCTTCACACGGCCCGCCACGCCCCTCGTCGTGGCGGGCCGCAGCGTTCCCGCTGGACAAAGATCCGCATCGAGCGTCAACATGGCGCCAGCAGCACACCTGTGCCCGCACCACGGAACTCCCACATCGGGTGGCGCTCAGGGAAGGGTTGACCGGCCCCGGCCCACGGGCCGCAGCGCCGGCGGGCTGCCGCAAGCCTCAAGAGCGGCCCCTGCCACCCCACCATGAAAGCCGCAGCCCCAGACCCCTTCACCGGTCTGGGGCTGCGGCGCATCCCGGCCGAGGAGGCGCGCCCCTATGCCCCAGCTCTACAACGGCACCCAGGCCGCCCAACTCGCCACCAAATGGCGCCGCACACTCACCGCCGACGCAGCCGCCGTCAGCCGCTCCGCCATCTGCAAATGGGTCGAACGCGGCCACCTCAAGCCGGCCGGCCTCGACGAGCACAACCGCCCGCTGTACGCGCTGAAGGACCTCGCCCGCGCCGAGCAAGCCACCCGCAGCCGCGCCCTGCGCCTCGTCGGCGCCACCACCCAGTAACCCCCGCTGCCCGGGCGGACAGACCTTTGGGGAGGTCCCCGCGCGGTCGACCCGGGACCGCGGCCGCGCGGCGACCGGGCAGCGGGCCAAGCCGTCACAGTCCCGTCACAACACCGTCATACGCGCCCGTAACCCCCACACCCGCCGCCACCGTGCGCCCCATGCGCACACGACACGCCGCCCTCGCCGCCGCGCTCCTCGCGGCCGCGCTCATCACCGCCTGCAGCAGCACCCAGGACGCCGGCACCGACACGGCCAAGCCGAAGGCCACCAGCAGCCGCCCCTCGGCCCCGGCCGCCCGCGAACTCGACACCGCGCAGGGCATCGTCGACGCCCTCAACGACGCCGGCTTCACCGCGTCCACGCCCAAGGAACGGACCGACGGGGGCTACGTCAGCAAGGTCGGCGGTACCTCCTACGGCCTGACCATCACCGACAAGGCGGGCCAGACCGCGCCCGGCGAGACCGGCATCAACATGTTCCCGAACCCCGAGGCACTGCAGGCGTGGATCCCGCTCTCCAAGAGCTTCGGCGGCGTCGCCGTCACCGGCGACACCTGGGCCGTCAGCCTGCCCACCAAGACCAAGGACGCGCGAGCCGACAGCCTGCGTATCGCCCCCCGCGTCGCCGAAGCCCTCGACGGCACAGTGCAACGCTGACCGTCTCCGGCCACCGACCGGGGCACCACAAGCCACCCATGGGCGGGTGGGGGAGAGCGCGGCGCCCGGGAGACCTGAACTCCCGGGCGCCGCCGCGCAGAAAGGCCCCGCCATGAAGCACGAGATGAACTACGAACGCCATCACAGGGAGAAGCCCACGAGCCGCCCGTGGAAGGAGTTCGAGCACACCGGCACAGCCCAGGTCACCTGCAGCTGTGGCTTCGACTCCGGCACGATCCCCTCCAGCGACATCAGGCGCGTCGCCAGCGACCACGTCGGCTTCGACGTAGCCGGACCGCCCCCCACCACCGAGTAGCTCCATGGCCGACCGCGCCGAACTCACCAGCTACGAGTACCGGCAGCTACGCGCCCGCATCCTCGCCGCCTCCGACGTCTGCATCATGTGCGGCCACGCCGCCTCCGACGCCGTCGACCACGTCCACCCCGTCGCACGCGGAGGCCCCCGCCTCGACCCCGCCAACCTCGCCCCCATCCACGGCACCACCGGCTGCCCCACCTGCGGACGCAAGTGCAACAACGACAAGGGCGACAAGCTACTCAGCGAGGTCAAGCGGCTCGTCACCTCAGTCGACTGGTACGCCGGACCCGACGCCGCAGGCCTCCCCTAACCCACCGCCCCGAGGACCAGCCAT
>DASUCK010000231.1:0-5807 GCA_036276095.1 Nonomuraea sp.
GCCGGCCCGGACGGCGCCGAGCAGCCGGTCGGCGCCGTCGGCCGGGTGCTGGTGTCCGGCGGCCTGACGTTCACCGGTGCCGCGGACGGCCTGCTGCCCACCGGCGACCTGGGCCACCGCGACGCCGCCGGCCGGCTGCACATCGACGGGCGGGACGACGACATGATCGTCTCCGGGGGCGAGAACGTGTTCCCGCAGGAGGTCGAGAGCGTGCTGTCCGCCCAGCCGGGGGTTGCCGACGTGGCCGTGCTGGGCGTCCCCGACGACGAGTACGGCCAGCGCCTGGCCGCGTACGTCGTCCCCGCCGAGGGCGCGTCCCTGTCGCCCGACCAGCTCAGGCAGGCGGTCAGGACGGAACTGGCCGCGTACAAGGTGCCGCGCGACATCACGTTCGTGCCGTCCGTCCCGCGCAACCAGACCGGCAAGGTGGATCGGCTCAAGCTCACCTCCCGGTGACGGCACTCGCAAGACGTGGGGGCGTGCGGGCCCGTCAGATATGATCTACAATGTAAAGGCGCCGGCGTAGTTGCATCACAGGTTCGAGCCATAACCCCAAAACCTCCAGCACCGAGAGATCGGTCGATCGCGGGTGGCAGGCCGGTGGGTACTGTTCGGGGATTCTCGTGGTGGCTGTGTCCTGTGGTGGAAGCTTGTCGGTCCCGTTCTGTGATTGTCTGGGGAATTGCGATGCTCCCTCCCGTGCCGAAGCTTGACGTTCACCGGTGGCTTTCTGAGCTGCCTGTGCCGTTGGCGTATGACGGGCCGTGTCCGGGTGGTCAGGTCGGTGCGGCGTACGTGCGTTGGCCGGACGGCCGTCGGTCGGTGTTGACCAGGGGGCCGGATGTGCGGGAGCTGCTGGAGGTGGCGCGGGCGGCGGGTGTCCCGGTGCCGCGTTATGTGGTCATGCCGACTTCGATCTGCACACCCTGCGTTTCGATTTGGCGCGCCGGGCGCCGGGTCTGCGTGTGGAGGTGTCGGAGGCGGTGGAGTTGGTCTGCTGGGCGCATATGAGCTTGCGTTTGGTGGATTGGGCCATTCGTCACTTGGGTGCCGCGGATGTGACGACGTGGCTGGAGGTCTCTGATCGGCTGGCTCCGAGGGGAAGTTGAGCCGATCTGGCTGAGGGTTGTCCGTTCGGGGCGGCTCGTGACCGGGGTGGGGGCTGTCCGGTTGTTGGTGAGGGGGTGGCGGCGCGGTGGCTGGGGTCAGGATTTCACGTAGCCGCGTGCCTCGACGATGCGGCCTTCGCGGATCCGGATGAGGTTGACGCCGCGGACGCGGTCCTGCCGGCCGTCGCCCCATTGCAGGTGCCATGGCTGGATGGCGAGGTCGCCGTGGATTTCCGCGGTCTCGGGGGTGAAGGTCAGCGCGTGGTTGGCCGCGAGCTCGGACCATCGGGCCAGGCACGCCGGGCCGCCCTCGTGGCGTGCTCCGTCCGGGGCGGGGCCGGAGTCCTCGATGACGCAGTCGTCGGCGATCAGGTCTTTCAGCAGCCCGGGGTCGTGTTGGTGGAAGGCGTCGTTGTACTGGTCGAGGACCTCGCGGGTGGTCCGCTGGGCGTCGTCGGTCTCGGCGGCCAGGGGGACGCCTCCGGTCTTGCTGTAGGCGAGGGCTTCGGTGATCAGGCCGTTTTTCACTCGTACGAGGGTGACGCCGCGTACGGAGTCGGCGGGGTCGTCGCCGAAGTGGTACCGCCAGAGGATCGTGGCCTGTTCGCCGGAGACGGTGACGTTCTCGGGTTCGAATCGGGTGGTGTGGTCTGTCGCGAGTGCCTGCCAGAACTCCAGGCAGGCGTCTCGTCCTTCGGTGCGGGTGCCGTCGGGGGCCGGTTGGATGGCTTCCATGACGCAGTCTGCCGCGATCAGGTCGGTGAGGGCCTCGGGGTCGTGGTCGGTGAAGGCGCGGTTGAAGCGGTCGATGACGTCGGTCGTGGTGCGAGGTGGCATGTCACAACTCCTATAGATAGACCATTCGGTCTACCGAACTATATAGACCGGTCGGTCTACCCGTCAACTAGACTGGGTGCCGTGACCACACGAGTTGTGCCAGGACCGCGGGAACGCCTGTTGGAGGCGGCCAAGGAGCTGACCTACAAGCAGGGCGTAGGTGTGGGAGTCGATGCGCTGTTGAAGGTCGCGAACGTGGCCCGGCGCTCGCTCTACGAGCATTTCGGGGGCAAGGACGGGTTGATCACCGAAGTCCTGCGACTGACCGCCGCCGAGGACGAGGCCGCGTACCGGCAGACCATGGAGGCGGCGGGGGATGACCCGCGCCGTCGCCTGCTGGCCGTCTTCGACTGGCTCGGCGGGATCATCGCGGCGCCGGACTTCCGCGGCTGCCGGTATCTCGCCGCCGAGCTCGCCCTGGCCGACCCCGACCATCCGGGGCACGCGGTCACCCGCCGGTATCGCGAGCGCGTTCACGACCTGCTCGAACGGGAGCTGCGCGCGCTCGATCACCCGCAGCCGGCGCACGCCGCCGACCAACTGCTCCTGCTCATCGACGGCACGCTGGCCGTCGGGGCCAGCCGGCGCGACACGCGCCCGGCCGCGGCGGCTCGCCAGCTCGCCGAACAGCTCCTCGACGCCCCGCGCCGATGACGCCCCCGCCTGACGCCCCCGCCGATCCTGGCCCCGGCCGTGGCGGCCTTCCGCGCCGGGCCGGTCAACGTCCCGGCGGGTGGACGTTCAGGTGAGCCGCTCAGATCCAGCCCTCTTCCAGGCCCGGTGCGCGGCCGCGTGCCGGGAGGGCGCGCCGAGCTTGGCCATGGCCGCCGACAGGTAGTCGCGTACGGTGCCGGGCGCGGCTGTGGCGCAGCACGGCATGCCGACGAGCCTGGCGGCGATTACTGATACCTCTGCGGATTCCCCGTCGCGGCCGCCGCCCTAGCGTCATGACATGGAAGAACAAAGGGCCATGCGCATCGGTGTCGCCTTCGGTTGTCGTCTCACGGGGAGGGCGAGTGACCGACGCGTTCAGGTGCCGACGCTCCCCCCGTCGTCCGGCCCGCACGCTGACCGATGTCCACGGGCATCCGCGAGAGAGGTTCCGTCATGACCGACCAGACCGACGTCTCACCGATCGGCGACGCTCCCAAGCCTCCGGTTGTCGACCGGGCCGCGTTCCAGTCCGAGTTGGACAGGGTCCGGATCCGCGAGAAGGCCCACACCCGTGAGGGGGACGCGATCGCGGCCGCCCGGCGCCGCCTGCCGATGGTCGAGGTCGATCCGCGGACTCCGCTGGTGGGGGCGGGCGGGACGGCGGCGTTGATCGATGTCTTCGGCGGCCGGTCCCAGTTGATCGCCTACTTTCAGATGTGGCATCCCGGCAGGCCCGCCGCGGAGCAGTGCGAGGGCTGCACGTTCAACACCTCCCACGTCCAGGAGGTGTCGTATCTGAACTCGCGCGACATCAGCTACGCGATCTTCTACGAGGGGCCGTACGAGAACGTCTCGCGGTACCGCGACTTCCTGGGTTATACCGTGCCCTGCTACTCGGTGCCGCAGGAGTCCGTGGACCGGTTGATCGCCGACCGGTACTTCGGCATCCTGGCCTGCTACCTGCGAGACGGTGACCGGGTCTTCGAGACGTACTGGACCTCCGGCCGGGGCAACGAGGCGATGGCGCCGTCGTACGCGTTGATGGATCGGACCGTCTACGGGCGGCAGGAGGACTGGGAGGACTCACCCGAGGGGTGGCCGCGGCGCTGGGGTTCCCGAGGCGGCCAGTTCCGGTCGGCCGACGGCCGCCCGATGGCCCACGGGCCGCGGCTCCAGGCCGGACACGCCGACGACCTCGGCCCGACGCCCGACGGATGGGCCCTCTGCACCTGCTCACTCCACGCCTGACCGCTGGCCGTCTCATTCTCGTCCGGCCCCGTTGGGGCCTTTCCGTACAAGGAGTGCACGATGACGCCTCACTCGAATCCTGAGAACCGAGCGGCTGAGACGGACGCAGATTCTGTGATCAGCGTAGCCATCATCATCGGCAGTACCCGCCCGGGCCGCGTCGGCGAGGCGGTGGCTCACTGGGTCCGCGACCTCGCCGCCAAGCGAGACGACGCGGAGTTCGAGGTAGTCGACCTCAAGGACTTCGACCTGCCGTTGCTGGATGAGGTGATGCCGGCCTCGACGGGCCGGTACGACCTGCCGCACACCCGATCCTGGGCTGCGAAGATCGCCTCCTTCGACGCGTACGTGTTCGTGACGCCCGAGTACAACCGCTCGACCTCTGCGGCGTTGAAGAACGCCATCGACTTCCTGTACGCCGAATGGAACAACAAGGCTGCCGGTTTCGTCGGTTACGGCGTCAACGGGGGCACCCGCGCGGTGGAGCACCTGCGGCTGATGATGGCTGAGCTCCAGATCGCCGACGTACGCGCCCAGGTCACGCTGTCGCTGCTCACCGATTTCGAGGACTACAGCCTCCTTCGACCGGCGGCCCAACAGGAGCACGCGGTCGAGGTCATGCTGGACCAGGTCATCGCGTGGGGTGGATCGTTGAGGGGACTGCGCAGGCAGGCGCTCAGCCGAAGGTAGGCCGGGTGTGCCCCGGGCAACGATACGACCACGACAACCGGCGGCCCGTTCGCCGAGACCACGAAGCAACTCGGCGGATTCCGGGTGATCCAGTGCGACCGTCTGGACCAGGTGCTGACCTGGGCCGAGAAGTGCGCGCGCTGCAGTGGAAATCACACGCCGATCCAGCCGCATCAAGGAGAGCATCATGACCGCGACCTACACCTTCGACGTCTTTTCCAGCCTCGACGGCTGCGGCGCCCACAGCGGCGGCTGGGGCGGCTACTGGGGCAAGCAAGGCCCCGAACTGCTCGACCGCCGTCTCGCCCTGTACTCCCGGGAACTGCGGATGGTCTTCGGTGCCACCACGTATCGGGCACACGCGCAGATGCTGGCCGCAGGCATCGAGGTCGAGGCCCTTGACCCCTGGGTCACACGGATGAGGGATCTGCCGGCGACGGTGGTGTCGAGCACGCTGGAAGGTCCCCTCGGCTGGCCGGACGCGACGGTCATGAGCGGCGATCCCGTCGAGATCGTCGCGCGACTCAAGGAGGAGTCCGAGGTGCCGTTGCGGTCGCACGGCAGCCTGTCGCTGAACCGGGCGCTGATGGCCGCCGGCCTGGTGGATTTCGTCCAGGTGACGCTCTTCCCGGTGATCACCGGGAAGAGCGGAGTGGATCCGGTCTTCCAGGGTGGAGCCGACTTCGATCTTGAGCTGCTCGAAAGCCGGACGCTCGATGGTCACACCCAAGAGCTGATCTATCGACCCGTCCTGCACGTGTGATTGATTCGGGGTTGAGGAACCTGCGGACAGCCGTTGGTGGCACCCGCCCGCCATTGTCGCAGTCTCCGCCCCGATCGTCCGCCTCGTCCGCCTCGTCCATCTCGTCCTCCGCGGCCCCACCCCGGCGTGGCCGGGTCAGGCGGGGATGCGCAGGGCGAGCAGGGCGACGTCGTCGTCGTTGTCGGACGGGCGCACCTCCGACAGCAGCACCTCGCACAGGCCGCTCAGCGGATGGTGGGCCAGCGTGGCGGCGTAGCGGCTCAGCCGGGCCATGCCGTCGTCGAGGGAGTGGCTGGGGGACTCGATGAGGCCGTCGGTGTAGAGGAGGAGGGTGCATCGGGGCGGCAGGTCGGCGACGGCGTCCTGGCGGGGCGGTGTCAGGCCGGTGCCCAGCAGCAGGCCGCTGCCGTTCTCCAGGTAGCGGGTGTGTCCGTCGGATTCGATCAGGAGCGGGGGCGGGTGGCCGGCGTTGGTCCAGCGCAGGCGCCATCGGCCGGTGAGGCGTT
>DASUCK010000232.1:0-17711 GCA_036276095.1 Nonomuraea sp.
AACGGGGGGAGGTGTCGCAGTGCTGCCAGAAGTGCGCGGATGGTTGCGGCGCCGTACTTCGTCCGCCGGGGACTGGCCCGTCCGGGACCTGGCGGCGGCCAAGGGGGCCACCTCGGTGAGCGTGGTCCTCCCGGCCCGCGACGAACGGGACACCATCGGCGACATCATCGGCGTCATCCGGCGCGAGCTCGGCCGGATCGTCGACGAGATCGTCGTCATCGACTCGCGCTCCTGCGACGACACCGCGCGGGTGGCCGCACGTGCCGGGGCCACGGTGTACGCCCAGGACGAGATCCTGCCGCGGCTCGAACCGCTGGACGGCAAGGGGGAGGCGCTGTGGAAGTCGCTGGCGGTGACGTACGGTGACGTGCTGGCGTTCGTTGACGCCGATATCCGGAAATTTCACGCTTCCTTGGTATGCGGCGTACTTGGTCCGCTACTGGCCGATCCCACCGTCGTCTACGCCAAGGGCTGCTACGACCGCCCGCTGCACGGCTCGCCCAACGCCGGCGGCCGGGTCACGGAACTGGTCGCCCGCCCCCTCATCAACCTGCACTGGCCCCTGCTCGCCGGCTTCGTGCAGCCCCTCGCGGGAGAGTACGCCGGTCGCCGCTCCGCGCTCGAACGCGTTCCCTTCCTCACCGGGTACGGCGTCGAGCTGGGCCTGCTCATCGACCTGCTCGACCTGGCGGGGCTGGACGCGTTCGCGCAGGTGGACCTGGGTTCGCGGGAGCACTGCCCGCAGTCGACCGAGGCGCTGGGCGGCATGGCGGGCCAGATCATGCTGGCCGCCTGGTCGCGCCTGCGGCGCCAGGGCAAGATCGAGTGCTGTCACGAGCCGTCCGTATGCCTCACCCAGTTCCGGCGCTGCGAGACCGGACACGAGGCGGTCGACCGTGACATCCAGATCGCCGAACGCCCGCCGATGATCACGGTGCCGGAGCTGACGTCGCGGGGCGTTCCCGCGAGAGCCACTCATCGGTAAGGCTCCTTCGTGGTCCCACCCGTCTTCGAGGCACGCCGGAGATCCGGCGTCTGATCATCGGCCGCGCCGTCATGCCGGTCATGAGCGCCGGCCCTCACAGGGTGAAGCCGTGATGCCGCAGCAGATACTCGTTGATGTCCTCGTGGAAGACGCCCCACGCGCCCGCCGGCAGATCCTCGGCGATGACCTGGACCCAGGCGAGCGCTCCCAGCTTCCCGCCGATGTACTCGCCGTGTTCTATCCACGGCTCGCCGATGTACGCCAGGATCTTGCGCAGGAACACGTCCAGCGAGGAGGGCCCTTGCGTCGGCGCGCCGCCCTGTCGGCTGTACTTTTCTTGAACGAACGTCTCCACTCTTTCCTTCGTCGCCTCGGCCAGCGATTTGTCCGGCCGTTTGATGTCGCCGCTGTTCACCGCGCCGGTGAGGAATCCCAGCGCGGCGCCCGTGCCTGCGCCGATCAGCGCGCTGTGCCAGATGGTCTCGATCGCGTCGGAGAACTTCTCCTGGCCGCCGAACGAGGCGGCGAACCCCATCGCGGTGCCGTTGACGGTTCCTGCCACCGAACCTGCGAGCATGCTGCCGGGGATCGCCTTGCCCAACGCGTCGGTGACGACTGCTCCCAGTCCCGCGCTGGCGTACGCCGCCCACCCGCCGACGGCCGCGCCCACCAGGATGCCCGCCACGATGTCGCCGGCGGTGTGATGCCTGGACCGGGCGGCGGCGACACCGCCTACGGTGCCGCCGAGGAGCACGCCGACCCCTATCCCTATCTGCACCGAGAGCGGCGTGGCCGCGCCGAAGGTGACCACGCAGAGAGCGATCAACGCGACGACCGCGACGGCGATGGCGAACACCCGCCAGAAGGACGTCCCCATGGGGTCGACGTAGCTCGCCGGATTGTTACGGCAGTAGACGTAGGACGCCCACGCGATCGGCTCGTAGATCGACTGCACCACCGGATCGGGGCTGACGAAGCGGCCCAGGTGGGGCGCGTAATAGCGGGTGCGCAGATACAGCAGGCCGGTCCAGTCGTCGGGCACGCCACCGGCGAAGCCCAGCGGCACCTGGTGCGGCCCCGTCCGGGACAGCACCGCACCGTAGGGGTCGTAGCGGACGCTCTCCACCACGGCGCCAGCCTCGTCCGTGACCGTGACGAGCCCACCCCGGTGATCGAAGTGCAGGAACACGCGGCCATCGCCGTCGTCGCGAGCGAGGCCGCCGAGGTTGAGCACCAGGGTTCCGCCGTCGATCGCGTACAGCGGGTCAGGGGTGACGAGGTCGACTGCCGGGGCGGCCGTGCCGGTGGTGCGGGCGGTCACCCTGGCCCCGGAATGGTCGTAGGTGAACGTGATGGCGCCCGCGCCGTCGGGCGCGGTGATGCTCAGCAGCCGCCCGAGGGGGTCGAAGCGTTGGTCTCCCCACGGGGTGGTGGCCATTTCCCCGTTCGGCGTGTAGGTGTACGAGCCCGGGCCGGCCGAGGTCAGGCAGGTGGCAGGGGCTCCGTTCTCGCCGTAGCGGTAGTCGCCGACGTCGGACTTGTGGGTGAGGTTGCCTGCGTCGTCGTAGGCGTAGGTCCAGCGGGTGCCGTCGCCGAGGGTCGCCTCGGTGAGGCGGTAGAGGTCGTCGTAGCGGTAGGTCACCGCGACGGCCGGGTCGGAGCTGTCGACGCGAACGAGGTTGCCGACCCGGTCCAGGGCGTAGCTTGCCTGCCACAGCACTCCGCCGGGACCGGTCAGCCGCTGGGAGGCGAGCCGGCCGCGGCGGTCGTAGCTCATCGTCTCCGTCGTGCCGTTGGCGTAGCCGATCCGCGTGCGCCGCCCGGCGAGGTCATGACGGATCTCGGTGGC
Organism: Nonomuraea sp.; assembly: GCA_036276095.1. Classification (GTDB taxonomy): domain Bacteria; phylum Actinomycetota; class Actinomycetes; order Streptosporangiales; family Streptosporangiaceae; genus Nonomuraea. Next base: position 2,835 of record DASUCK010000232.1, read on the forward strand.
GACCGTCGGGATGGAGCTGAGCAGGCCGCGCTCGTCGTAGGTGTGGTCCAGGACGGTGCGGGTGCCGCCGGAGTCGGGATATTCGACTCGTGACAGCTGCCCGTCGCATCGATAGGTGAAGTCGAGGACCCGCGCGGTGCCGCCGCCCGGCGGCGTCCACGCCTTGCGCGTCCGTCGTCCGCGAGTGTCGTACGCGAACACCGTGGTGCCGCCGGGATCGTCGACGCGTACCAGGTGCCCGGCGCTGTGCGCGCCCGCTTCCGGCGGCGCGGGGGTGCCCTTGTCGTGGTAGGTGAAACGCACCGACGGGGGCGCGTCGCCGTGGCGTTCGCTCACCGGCCGGTCGGCCAGATCGAACTGCCGCACCACCCGGCCGCCTCCGGTGCGCACCTCGCAGGCGTTGCCCGAGGCGTCATGAACGGTGACGACCGTCTGCTCGGGACGTTTCACCCGGATGACCCGGCCCAGCAGGTCGAACGCGGTGTCCACCGTGTTGCCGAGCGCGTCGACGTGCCGGACGAGGTTCCCCTTGACGTCGTGGTCGTAACGGCTGACGAGGGTGCGCGGGCCCAGCCGCTCCTCGATCGCGCGGATTCTGCCTGTCGCGTCGAGCACCTGGCGGGTCACCGTGCCGGCGTGCGCCGCGGCGGACCCGGCCGCGTTGTCCTCCTCATCAGCCTCTTCGATCGTGCGCGGGCCATAGGTGATCGTGCGCTGGCTGCCGTCGGGATTGACGACCTTGATGAGCCGGCCCAGCGCATCGTAGGAGTAGCCGGTGTGCGGGCTCGCCGCATCCGGGGGAGCGTACGCGTCCTGCGTCGCGCGCTGCTCAAGATGGTCCCGGGCGGGCAGTCCACGGCAGTTGTAGACCCGGCTGGTGAGCGAGATCTCGCCGGTCTCGTCCCGGATGCGCCGCTCCAGCAGCAGCCCGGCACCGTCGAACGTCTCGCTGGTGTCGATCGTCGCCTGCTGGCCGCTGACCGCTCGGCGACGCCGGGAGACCCGCACCGGGAGGGTGGTGGTGTCGTAGTGCAGGGAATTGGTCGGCAACGCCTCGGTGTCGCCCGGCTCGATGGTGGCGGTGAGCCTCGTCAGAGCGTCGTAGACGGCCCGGTAGACGCCGCCCGCCGGAGTCGTCACGGCGACCGGGCGTGCCAGGCGGGGATCGTAGGTGGCGGTGACGGCGTTGTCGTACACCTGGGTGATCTCGACGGGGAAGACCTTCAGCGGGTCGAAGCGGAACGTCGTCCGGGCACCGCGCGGGCCGGTGACGGTGCCCCGCAGGCCGTCGGCGTCGTCGACGCGTTCGTAGGCGGCGAGGGTCACCCACCAGCCGGCCGCCTCGTCTCGCCGGTGGTAGCCGAGCGCGGCGAAATCGGGCAGGTCGTCACCGTACACCTCGGCGGCGAGCGTGTCGGTGAGGACGAGCGCGCATCGTTCGGTGACCAGCCCGCGCGGGCCGACGGTGCCGGCGGCGCCGCCGTCGTACGCGTTGATGGTGTCGGCGATCAGGGTGTCGTCGCCGGTGAACTGCTGAGTGCGGGCGAGCTTGGAGAGGAAACGGCCGGCCGGGTCGGCGGCGAAGGTGTTGCGGGTGCGCAGGACCTGCCGGGTGCCGGGGTCGGCGGGGTCCTCGCTGGTCTGGAGCGTTTCTGTCACGTTGCCGTGGTCGTCCCAGGCGAGGTTGGTGGTCGTCACCACCGCGCACGGTTGCGCGGCCCCTTCGAAGGTCGACTCCCTGGCTGTGATCAGCTTCGGCACGTGGACGGGGCCGCCCGGCGTGTCGACGTCCTCCACGGACCAGTGTTGTTCGAATCGCTGGAACAGGGCCTCGGGCCCTGCCGTGCCGTGCGAGCCGGTGCGTTCCCGCTGGAGGATGCGTCCCCGGACGGCTCGCAACCGGCGGCGTCGCGCGGCTGTGGCGGGCTCGGCTCCGGTCGCGTGGTCCAGGCCGGTGTGGAACCACGTTGTGGTGAGCAGCGCGGGGACGCTGCCGTCACCGGCCTGCTCCTCCTCCACGCGGCCGAAGCCGGCGAACTCGCGCAGCGGGCCGTCGTAGCGGCCCTCGTGATACCGGTATCGGGTGACCATGACGCGTCCGGTGACGGCCTCCGTGACGGTCATTCGTGCCACGACCGGAATGACCACCGGCAGCCGGGTCGACCACGGGCGGCCGTCGCGCGCGTCACGCGCCGCCTCCTGTGCGGAGGTGGAGTACTCGATCTCCACGAGCCGGCCGACGCCGTTGTCGATCCGGTTGAGCAGGTGGGGTTTCTGCCCGCGAATGAAGTCGAGGTAGAAGTAGTCGCTGCCGCGCCGGAACGGCGCCGGCGTCGACCACAGCAGCCCGGCGGTGCCGCTGCCGCGCATGTCCGCCAGCCGCAGGTCGTCCATGCGGCCGGTGGGCAGGCAGTCGATGCGCCGCTCGGAGGAGAACCCGTTCCCCGACTGGTTGATCCACAGCCGCACGCTGCCGTCGCGGACGTAGACGACGTCGGCGCAGCCGTCGCCGTCGACGTCGGTCAGGAAGAGATCCGCCGGACGGAAATCCGCCGGCAGCGCAGGCGAGCCGGCCATCCGTACCGGCGCGCCCCAGCGGCCCTCGCCCAGGTAGGGCCAGTAGGTGACGCCGGAGCCGCTGACGCGCACCAAGTCGGCGGTGCCGTCGCCGGTCATGTCGGCCACGTGGATGCGCGCGTCAGCGAGGTTGACCGTCGGCGCGTCGGCGCCGCCGACCACCCGGGGGCGTTCCTGCCACCCGCCTGTCTCGGCGCGCAGGTACAGCAGGAGGTTGCGGCCTGTGGAGACCATCACGTCGGCCCGGCCGTCGCCGTCCAGGTCGACAACGCGCGTGGATGGTGCATCCAGGCGCACGGGCGGCGCGGACGGCCACGAGACCGGACGGCCGAAACCGTTGCCGGGGGAGCGCGGCGTGTATCCGCTGAGCGGCAGGTCGGTGCGGACCAGGTCGGCGGCCCCGTCGCCGTCCATGTCGACGAAGCCGACGGCGGCGGTCGGCGTGGCGAAGTACGGCAGGTCCGCCGTGAGGTGAGGGGCGCCGAGGCGGCCGTCGCCGAGATTCGGCCACCGTCTGGCCCGGCCGCCTGCCCTGATCTCCATCAGGTCCGGCAGGCCGTCCCCGTTCCAGTCGACCAGCTCGACCCTGCGGTCGGTCCGCGTGAGCGGCCCCGGCGCCGTCATGCCGTCCGGCGTGGCCAGTCGCGACAGCCCGCCGGGCGAGAACCCGGTGTAGCCGAGCCGCAGCGCGGGCGCGGCCAGCTGCCCGCCGTCGGCGTCGAAGCCGCTGAGGACGACCGACGTCAGCAGCGAGCAGCCGTTGGCCGGGTCCTGCTCGTAGGCCAGGTCCCAGCGCCGCACCAACGACGCCGCGTCACCCGCCAGGTGCAGCTCCACCGACACGCACCGCCGCGAGGTGGTGATCAGGAAACCGGCGCGGCCCCAGTGCTGCGCGTCGGGCCGCTCCTCGTAGCGGAACCGCACCTCGTAGCCGCTGTAGGCGACCTGCTCCAGGTAGAGCTGGCCGCCGTCGCGTTGCCAGGTGAACGACACCGCGTTGCCCAGCGCGTCCCGCACACCGGCGAGATGCCAGGCGTACACGGCGCCGGGCTCGTTCGGGTCGATCAGCCGGGAGGGGAGGTCGGTGCCCAGGTCGTAGATCATGCCGTCGCGGTCGGTGAGGCGAAAGCCGTCCGCGTGCGCTGCGACGCGCCAGGCGCCGCCGTCGACCTGCGGCCGGTAGACGCCGTCGCCGACGGCGACCAGTTCTCCCGCTCCCTCCAGCATCAGCGGGTCGCTGCCGTCATAGCGGGGGAAGCGCCCCGCGGTCGAACGGAGGATCCGCGGCAGCGGCAGGCCGAAGCCCAGCCCGAACGGGCCGTTGCCGGCGGAGCTGTCGTAGCGCAGCGCCAGCCGGGGCCCGACGTCGTTGGCTCCGTTCGGGCAATCCAGCGGAATCGAGTAGGAGCCCGTCCCCGTGGACATGTCGGGGGTGTAGGTCTCTCCCAGCCCGCAGACCGCGCCGCCTCCCTGGGGCAGCGACGGTGTCTGCGCGTCGAACCCGATGTCGATCATCGGTCACGCCTTGGGAGTGTAGGAGTAGCCGAGGATGAGGCCGATGTTCGCGATCGGAGCGACGTCGAGCGCGCCGCCCACGGCCAGCGCCGGGTTGTCGTCGGCCGTCATGGTAAGGGAGTAGGAGCCGAGCGCCGAGCCTCCGGTGAGCGCGGCCCACGGACTGCCGGTCGCGTCGGACACGATGGCGCCGGTCGCGTCGGTCGTGGCGGCCGTCGCCGGTTTGCCGGGCGGGCTGAGCCGGATGACGAGCCCGCCCGCGGGGAGGCTGCCGTCCGTGGCGATCTGCAGGCCCAGATGGGTGATGACGGGTGTGGTTTCGTTGCGGCGGAAGTCGCCCGCGCGCAGATCGATCGTCAGCGTTCCGGTGTCCTGGAAGTGGAAGAAGGCATCGGGGTAGATCCACCGCAGCGGGAAGCCCCGCATCCGCTCGTTGGCGCCCGGCCGGGCGGCGAGTTCGGCCTTCACCACCTCCTTGAGTTCGGGGTCGAAGCGGGCACGGTAGTAGAAGGTGATGCGCACGTCGGTGAGGGCGCCGTAGTCGAGGTCGTTGACCGCCTTCGGCAGTTCCAGCAGCCAGGTGGACGCCAGGCCCGCGCCTTCGAAGATCCCCTTCATGCGATCGTGGCCCTCGGGCATGAGCAGACTGTCGTTGCGCGCGTCGAAGTCGGACAACACGAGGGTCTCGCGCGATTGCACCCGCCGTTTCAGCCCGCTCCCGGCCGGTCCCGCGCCCGCGGGAGCAGGCGTCCGGTAGAAGGAGATGCCGCTGTTGGTCAACGTGCCGGAGATGCCGGTCGGTGGCACGATTCCGTCGATCTCAACCTCGACCGTCTGGATGCGCCCCGCATAGGTGCCCGGGTAGTAGCTGTCGAAGTCGTCGATGCGGGTCTCGAACGCCATGGTGCCGGTCCGGCGAAGCTGGTTCTCGAACGCGAAGCCGTAGCGTTCGGCCAGGGAGATCGTCTGCTTGAGCGGTTGCGGCTTGCCCGCCTTGGACGTGATCAGGTCGTAGGTGAACGTCTGGATGTCGGCCATGAGGGCGTCCGCGCCGAGCAGCCCCTTGACCTCGCACGTGGAGTAGTCGCCCTTGATCAGGCTGAGCGCCTGGTCGGTCTCGAAGTTGTAGGCCTGCTGCATCAGCCGCGCGGCCCGGATCGCCATGTGCAGGTAGCGCCGGTAGATGCCGCGCATCACGCTGCCCATCCTGGCCCACACCTCGGGGGTGAAGAACTGGTCGTCGAAGGTGGCCAGGGTCTCCTTCGCGCCCGCCAGGTTCAGGTTCGCCACCGCCACCGCCGCGTCGGCGGCCCGCTTGCGGGCGTTCGCCGCCTTCGCCTCCGCCTCGGCTTGTTTGGCGGCCTGCACCATCTCGTCCCGCTGTCGCCAGAGGCTCTGCACCTCGTACGCCTGCGCGAGCCGCGCGCCGGCCAGTTGCTCGGCGGCCGACAGCGTCGCGGCGCTACCCGACAGCTTCCAACCGGGATGGGTGCGCAGAAACTCCGCCATCGGCCCGACGCCCATCATGGTGTCGGCGTACGCGTTCAACTGGCCGATGTCGCCGTTGTCTCCGCCGGCGAGCTGGGCCGACAACGCCTGTTGCTGGATCTGCAGGGCGGACATCGCGGCGTACTCCTCGGCGTTCGCCCGCGCGTGCTCGACCCGCTGATTCGCCAGTTCGACGGCCTCGGCGTACACGGACGCCTCCGCGGCGGCGGCCTTGGCCTGGGCCTTCGCGGCGTTCACCTCGCCGCGCGCCTGCTCGACCGATTGCCGCAGTTGCTGCTGGGTGAGCGCGGACTGGTCCATCCGATCCAGGAAGCTGATCACATCGCGTTCGGCCGACACAGCCAGCTGGGCGAAATTGATCGCCACGCTCTGCAGGTAGTCGAACGTCCAGATCGGCACGGACGCGTGCCAGTGCCCCCAGAAGTCCAGGCCGGCCTCGATCTGGACCAGACGCTGGCGCACCTCCACCAGCACCGCCGCCAAGGCCGGATTGACCGCCAGCTCGTCCGCCGTCATCGTGCCGTCGATCAGCTTGTCGAGGTGGGCGATCGCCGTACGGGCGCTGTCAGCCGCCGGCCCCAGCCCTGGATGAACATACAGGCTGCTGGAGGGCGCCGTGCCGGTGATCGTCAACAGGTTCTCGTAGATCGGCAGCGCGGAGGCGGCGTCGTCCTCGCGGTAGCGCGCATTGCCCCAGTCGCGGTAGAGCATGGCCAGACGCAGCCACAGGTAGGGCGCCTCGATGGCCTTGTTGAGATATGTGTAGTCCGCCGCCTGCAGGTACTCCGACTCGGCCCGCTGGTAGTCGCCCAAGGCGTGGTAGCACTCCGCCCTGCCGAGCGGGACGACGTAGTAGTAGCTGTGCGGCAGATCGACCGCGACGTGGTGCGGCAGCCACGGGATGCGGATCACCGATGCCAGGTCCGTGACATCGACACGGCGCTCGTAGAGCAGGGCGGTGACGTCCTCGACCGGCACGGCCTCGCCCGCGCTCCACGACAACACCGCCACCTGGCCATCCACGTGCGCGCCCACCGAACGGTCCCCCAGCAGCTCGGCGAGGGCAGGCAGGCACGGAGTCACGACGGCGGTGTTGGCGAGCGTTCCCGGCGCCAGAGCCGGCGAAAGGCCCCCGGCCGCGGCGACCTGGACGCCGTGCTCCACAGATCCGCCGTCGCTCGCGGCCTCGTCCAGGGAGCCCGCGAGATCCGGGTCAGCCTCACGAGCGCGCTGCGCGAACACCTCGGCCGCGCGCACGTTGCCCTGCAGGGCGTAGGTCCGGGCGAGCCGCCAGTCGGCCGCCGCGCCGACGGACGGAGGATCCGCCAGCCGGCTGCTGGTCAGCTTCACGGCCTCGGCTTCGCGGCCGGCGCCGAGGAGGTCCGTGTCGACGGCCATGCGCGGGCGGACCGTCGCCACCGGCTCATGCACCGGAAGCACGTTCAGCCACTCCGTGGCCGCGCTGAGCAAGGGCTGGAACAGGTGCGGCGCGCGGGAAGGCTTCCAGGTGATCACCGGTGGCGTTCCGCCCGCCACGGCGGCGTCCAGGTGGGCGAAGATCAGCCGCTCTGCCCGCGTGTAGGCCTGCAGCGCGTCCTGGTACTTGCGGGCGACGAAGTAGTTGTTCGCCTCTACCAGGGCGTTCTCGATCGCGATCAGCGTGGCGGGGTCAGGAGAGCTCGGGCGAAAGTCTCCGACGATGACCTTTCGCATGGCGCGGAATGAGTACAAGCTCTCCGGAAAGCGCACAGGAGACACGGCAACGCTTCTTTCGATGAGATGGCGATCCAGACGACCGGATGGGCAGCGACAAGCCGGTCAGTCAGGCACGCTTCCGGCTCTCCTGGACGTCTCCCCTGAACGCCGGTTCCGCACGCCCCTCCATACCGAACCATGGGCATGTCCGGGAAATCCCCCGCTGAGCATGATCGACACCGGCGGATGTGCCCCTGACCAGGACCTCTCCGTCCGGGCTCCGGGCCGGGGCACCGTCAGGTGAGCGGATGGTCGGGATCGCGCCGCCGGCCGCCCTGCCGTCTTCACGGCCCCCGTCGAGCGGCGCGACCCGGCGGGGCTGACCTCGCGGCGTCGCCACGGCGACGCGGACCGGGGCGGCGCCGCGCGGCCGACAAAATGATGGGTTACTGTCGTTTTCGTGACACGCGGTCAGTCAAGTCCGTTCGAGGCGGGTTCCTCTCGGGAGATGACATGAGCGATTCTGTGACGTTGCCCCTGCACATGCGGCGCGACGCGTTCGATCCCGATCCCGAGCTGTCGGCGATGCGGGACGAGGAGGGCGTGCGGCGCGTGCCCACGCCGTTCGGCGTCGACGCCTGGATCGTCACCCGCCACGCCGACGTCCGCGAGGTGATGGGGGACTCCGCGCGGTTCAGCAACGCCCGGCGGAACGCGTTCCAGCCGGTGGGCGGGCCGCAGTACGGCGAGGAGCAGCTCCGGCGGATGCGGGCGGGCAACCTGCTCCTCTTCGACCCGCCCGAGCACACCCGGCTGCGCCGCATCCTGACGCCGGAGTTCACCATGCGCCGGATGCGCAGCCTGGAGCCGCGCATCCACAAGATCGTCCAGGACCACCTCGACGCGATGGAGCGCACCGGGCCGCCGGCCGACCTGGTGTCGGCCTTCGCGCTGCCGATCCCGTCCCTGGTCATCTGCGAGCTGCTGGGCGTGCCGTACGTCGACCGCGCCGACTTCCAGCGGCGGACCGGGACCGTGCTGGACATCTCGGTCCCGGTCGAGGCGCGGATGGCGGCGAGCATGGAGCAGCGCGCCTACATGGCCGAGCTGGTCGCCCGCGCCCGGGCCGAGCCGGGCGAGGACATGCTGGGCATGCTCGTCCGCGAGCACGGCGGCGACCTGTCCACCGACGAACTGGTGGGCATCGCCGGGCTGCTGCTGCTGGCCGGCCACGAGACCACCGCCAACATGCTCGGGCTCGGCGCCCTCGCCCTGCTGCGCCACCCCGACCAGCTCGACCTGCTCAGGAAGGAGCCCGAGCGCATCGGCGCCACCGTGGAGGAGCTGCTGCGCTGGCTCAGCATCGTCCACTCCGGCACGAGCAAGGTCACCACCGCGGAGGTCGAGCTGGCCGGCGTGCGCATCCCCGCCGGGGAGATCGTGATGTGCGCGCTGCCCGCGGCCAACCGCGACCCGGCGTTCATCTCCGACCCCGACCGCCTCGACATCACCCGCGGCGACCTCGGCCACGTCGCCTTCGGCCACGGCGTGCACCACTGCCTGGGCGCGCCGCTGGCCAGGATGGAGCTGCGGGTCGCGTTCCCGGCGCTGTTCGAGCGCTTCCCCGGGCTGCGCGAGACCGGCACCCCGCCGCAGTTCCGCTCCTTCAACGTCGTGTACGGCCTGGCCTCCTTCGAGGTCGCCTGGTAAACGCCAGTTCCGCGCCGGCTGCTAGCGTTCGGCGTGTGCACGAGCAGCGACAGCGAGCCGACGCGCTGCGTAACGCCGACAAGATCGTCCGGGCCGCGATCGCGATCCTGCGCGAGCGCGGCCCCGAGGGCTCCCTCGACGAGATCGCCCGGCACGCGGGCATCGGGAGCGCCACCGTCTACCGCCGCTTCGGCGACCGCGACGGCGTGATCAGGGCCGCCTTCCAGACGTACTTCGCCGAGGAGGTCGAGCCGCTCGTGCTGGCCGCCCGCGACGCCGCCGACGCCGGGAGCGCGCTGGCCGAGGCGCTGGCGGCGGCGGTCGACACCCTGGCCGACCACCACGGGCTGCTCAAGGCGGCCCGGCAGTCGGGGGCGATCACCGTCGGCATCGTGGAGCGGTTCATGGGGCCGCTCGCCGCCGTGCTGGCCCGCGCCCAGCGGGACGGGCAGGTACGGAGTGACCTGTCCGTACGGGACCTCGCGGCGATCGTCGTCATGGCGCTGGCCACCGCCCATCCGGGCGATCCCGGCCATCGCGATCCCCGCCGCTACCTGGCCCTGATGCTGGCCGGCCTGCGCCCGTCGGCCGGTGACCTGCCCGCGCCCTCCCCGCACCACTTCCTGGACCCGCGGTGACATCGCGGGGCCGTACGCGCGGGCGGCGACGCCGGCACCGGCGCCTGCCCCGGACCGCGATCGGTCGCGGCGCCGCCTGGCCGCCGGACCCGCCCGTCAGGCGGGTTTCCCGCGCGTCCAGCCGATCCTGACGACGAAATGCCCTTCCCTCGGCGTCTGGGCGATCACCGCGCCCGCCTCGGCGTTGAGCTTCACGCCGAACTCCAGGCTCACCTCGTCGGGGTCGAGCGCGTCGTCCAGGAAGGCCCGCACCGCCGTCTCCGCCGCTGCCCGCACGTTGGCCAGCGCGTCCTCGAACCGGGTCTTGACGTCGTGGACGACCTCGCCGGGCGACCGGGAGATCGACGCGTACCCCGCGTCCTCGTCGCCGACCTCCACCACGACCGTCCCCCAATCGGACTCCCAACGCTGCAGCTCGCCCATGTGCATCCCCCCGTGTCCCGACCTGGCCACCCGTCGTAACGGCTGCCTGGTAATCGGCCTGCCGGGCGTCCACGTAACACAAGGGGCCGGCGATGCGGCGGCGGCCAGGGCGCGCCCGCCCGGCGGGCCGAAGCGGAGCAGTGGGAGGAGACGTTCGAGCGGCTCCAGCCCGGACGCGAGCTGCCCGCCTGCCGGCCAGCCGGCCCGGCCGTGCGACTAGTGACGGTGGTACCGGTGGAGCACCGCGTGCCCTCTGCCCCGGCCGATCAGCCACTTGTTCACCGGGGTCGTCACCACGAACGCCACCAGGAACGCGATGGCCAGCGACGCCCAGAACAGCCAGTTCGTCAGGCCCGCGTCCATGGCGCCCGGCACGACCAGCATGACCGCGTTGTCCAGGATCTCCATGACGGCGATGGAGACGGTGTCGGCCGCCAGCGCGACCTTCAACGCGGTTCTGAGACCGATGCCGGCCCGCAGCACGCCGCGCATGGTGAGCGCGTACCCGAACACGAAGGCCAGCGCCACGGCCAGCGCCACGGTCGCGAGGTTGGACAGGCCCACGGAGGTGCCGATGACCATGCCCAGCACCTCGCCGATGGCGCACCCCGTCAGGCAGTGGAGCGTCGCCTGCACGGCCATGCCCCAGGTCGCCGCCGCTCCTGCGGTGCGTTGGTGCCCGCCATGGTCCATGATGACCCCCTTGGTAGAGAGGACAGACTATACGGGGTGGGGGTATATAGGGAAGGTGGGAGCCTTCCTCGAGGCCGCTGTATCGACGCGGAACAAGAGAAGGCGAGCCCCGCAACCATGGGACGTGGGAGAAGCGGCTCAGAGCATGAACGACGAGCGGCGGTGGCGCGCCGGCAAGTCGCTCAAACCAGGCACCAGAGCCACCACCGCGGGCCCGCCCGGCAGCGCGGTGGCCACCAGGACGAGATCCGCGATCACGCGGGCCCGCCCCTGGGCGGGAACACCTGCAGCGCCGCCTCCAGCGCCGCGGACTCCTCGGGCGTGAGCCGTTCGAGGAAGTGCACGAGCGTGGCGGCCTGATTGCCGCCGCCCGCCAGGACGGTACGCATCAGGTCGGCGGTGTAGGCCTCCTTCGAGGCCACCGGCTCGTAGACGTAGGCCCGGCCCGCGGCGCGGCGCTTGAGCAGGCCCTTGGTATGGAGGTTGTCCATCACGGTCATCACCGTGGTGTAGGCGATCGACCGCCGCTCCCTGAGTCCCTCCAGCACCTCGCGGACCGTGGCCGGCCGGCGTCGCGCCCACATCCAGTCCATGATGGCGGATTCGAGTTCGCCCAGGCCGCGCAGCATGCCGCGAGCCTACCGGCGATCGTGGGCGGGCCGTACGCGCGCCGATCGTCCGCGCGCTTCGAGCGCTGAAACCGAGCGCTGAAGCCGACCGATGACCACGTCCATCCCGGCCCGGCCGGCCGTGCCCGTCGGCCTCGCGTCCCGCCAGGGGCCGCCCATGCGCCCGCGGTGGTCAGGTCCGGACGGGCACGCCGAGCGTGGGCGAGCCGGCTCGGGAAAGACCCACTGACATGAACCACATCGTGCTCGGCTACGACGGGTCGGACTTCTCGGTGCAGGCCCTCGGCTGGGCGCTCGACGAGGCGGAGCTGAGGAGGTCGCCGCTGACCGTCTGCCACGCCTGGCAGTGGCCCTACGGCGAGGCGGACCACGAGGCAAAGGCCTACCTGCGGCGGGCGGCCGAGCACGTGCTGTGGCACGGCGCCGAGTGCGCCCGCGCCACCAGCTCCGGCGTCCACGTCGAGACCGACCTGGACGAAGGCCCCGCGGCGGTCCGCCTCGTCGAGCTGTCCGCCGGCGCCGAGCTCGTCGTCGTCGGCTCGCGCGGCCTGAGCGCCCTCCCCGGAGCCGTGGTGGGCTCCGTCGCCGGCTACGTCGCCGCCCACGCCGCCTGCCCGGTCGTCGTCGTACGCGGCCCGCGACCGGCCGCGGCGCGCCCCGGGCCGATCGTCGTCGCCGGCGACGACCCCGGGCCGGGCATGCTGGAGTTCGCGTTCGCCGAAGCGGCCCTGCGGCAGCTCCCCCTCGCCGCCCCGGCCGCCGACCTGGCCGGATGGGCGGCCCGCCACCCGCGGGTGCGGGTGCTGCCGGGCGCCGCCGGCGAGCCCGCGTCACTCCTCGTGGCCGGGCGGGAGCGCACCGCGGGTCCCCTGCTCCAGCACGCGTCCTGCCCCGTCGCCGTGGTGAGCGAACGCTGACCGCGGGGATCGCCGACCGGCCGCCTGCCGGTGTCCGGCTGGTGTCCGGCCGGGGGCGCCGGGGTAGGGCGTGACCTGGGGCTGTGGTCATCGGACGCGGCAGCGTGACGCGGCGAAGCGGCAGCGTGACACCGCGAAGCGGCAGCGTGACACGGCGCTGTCGTGCCGCCGTGTCACGTCGCTCCGAACGGTTTGCCCGGCTGCCGCCTAGTGCGGCATGTTGCGGTTGCCGAAATCCTCGGCGGTGCCGGTCGTGTGCCGGTGGCCGCGGCGCATGCCGGCGAGGCCGAGCAGCCCGAGCAGCCCGAGCAGGCCCCAGAGGCCGGCGTTGCCGCCGTAGTCGTCCCTGCGGTTGTTGTCCTGCGGCGCGGGCGTGACCTGGCTGTGCGCGACCGGTGCGGCCGGAGCGTCGGCCGTGGCCACGGAGGCCGGAGCGAGCGTCAGGACGAACGCCAGACCCAGTCCGGTGAGCAGCTTGCGCATGGGTTCCCCCGATCTGGCGGCCCCGAGTACGGAGACCGCCGGTTTCGCCTTCCCCGAAGGAAGACCGACTCGGATGGTTCTCGTCTCGCCGCCCGGTCAACGCCTCGGCGGCGGATTCTGGTCGCCCCGGTTGCGGCGCCGGCCGCGGTTGCGGGCGACGTCGCTCTCGTCGACCTCGATGCGTTCCCTGCGGACCTGTCCCTGGACCGTCTCCTCATGCTGGACGGTCTCCTTGCGCACGCGGACGTGCTCGACGGGCCGGGTCTCCTTGCCGATCACCGGACGCTCCTCGTGCAGGGTCATCCGCTGCTCCTCCTCGCCGATCTCGTACGGGGCGACCGTCTCGCCTTCGCGAATGGGCTCCCGCTCGATCACGGCTTCCTCGTGGGACAGCGGCATCCTCTGCTGGACGTTCTCGGTCTCGACGTACTTGCGCAGCCGGATCTGGCCGGATTCGGTGGTTTCCTTGCCGATGCGGAGCCGTTCCTCGGACGCGGTCATGTCCAGGTCACGGTCGCCCAGGTCACGGTCGCCCAGGTCGGACGCGCCGGGCATGCCCTCGGCTCCCGGCCGCGGCCCCGTCCCCGGCTGCGGCCCCGTCCCCGGTGGGGTTCGGGCGCCGGGTGCCGTGGTCCCGGGTGCCGGGCCGCGGTCAGGCCGGCGTTCGCCGGTGGGTGAGGCGGCGCGCTGCTGCGGGACGTTCGACGGCTGGAGGCCGTAGTAGCGGTAGAGCTCGGCTTCCTCCTTCAGGGTCAGGTGGTCGTCGACGTCGATGTTCGGCGCACCCTTGATCGTTTCCTTGTCGAACGGGACGCGGATCTCCTCTCCCGTACGCCGGGATGAGGCCAGCGGCACGAAGGTCTGCCTCATCCCGAACAGCCCGGTACGGACCGTCACCCATTCGGGGCGGCCCGAACGTTCGTTGAGAAAGACCTGGCCGACCTGTCCGATCGACTGCCCGTCCGAGCCCACCACATGGCAGTCGAACAGGCTGCGGATCTCTGTTTGCATCCCCATGACGATCCCCCGTTGTTTCGCCCTGGTTGAACTGCGTCACCTACCCCCTCCAGCGGGAACGACACGACTCCCCGCCGACGGTGGTGAACGCGGCCGCCACCAGGGCCGCGCTCACCCCCAGCCTTGCCGCGGCGAGCCGTCCACGCGGCCGTCGGCGACCGCGGTCATGGACCGCCGGGTCCAGGCTGTGCCGGCCAGTTGCGGAGGGCGACGTCGAGGGTGTCGAGGAGCCGGTTCCAGGAGTCGTCGGCGCTGCGGGCGTGGTAGCGGAAGCCGCCCGCGCGTTCCAGGGTGACGAATCCGTGGAAGGCGCTGCCCAGGAGTCGTACGGCGTCGGTCTGGTCGGGCTCGTCGAGGGAGTAGCCGCGCAGGATCGCCCGCGTCATGTCCGAGTGCCGCCGGGCGGCGCTGGCCTGCGCGGTCTCCGGGTCGAGTTCGATCCGCAGGGCCGCGAACCGGCCGGGATGCTCCCTGGCGTAGGAGCGGTAGGCGTCGGCGAAGGCGACCAGGGCGTCCTTGCCCGCCCGTCCGACGAGTGCCGCCGCGGCCCGGTCGGCGAGTTCGGCCAGGGCGAGCACGGCCACGCGGACGCGCAGCTCGCGGGCGTTCCCGATGTGGGAGTAGAGGCCGGCGTCCGTCACGCCGAACCTGCGCCCGAGCTCGGAGACCGTCACGTTCTCCAGCCCGACCTCGTCGGCCAGTTCGGCCGCCGCGGCGGTCAGCCGCTCGATCGTCACTCCCGCACGTGCCACGCGCTCTCCTAATGATCCTAGGATTTTGCTTAATGATTTGTGCCCCCAGCATAGCATCGGTAGGTTTGCGGCCATGAGAGCCATCGCCGAGCACGAGATCCGCGCCTCGTTCGTCAACTGCACCAAGGGTGAGGCCAGGCGCCTCGCCGTCCCCAGGGACCTGGACGCCAGGCCCTGGGATGACCTCGACTTCCTCGGCTGGCGCGACCCCTCGGCGCCGGACCGGGCGTATCTCGTGGCCGAGCACGGCGACCGGCTGGTCGGGGTGGCGCTGCGCCGGGCCGCGCCGCATGCCGGGCACGTACGGCGCAGCATGTGC
>DASUCK010000233.1:0-29545 GCA_036276095.1 Nonomuraea sp.
CGCGATCAACACCACATCCATCGACCCATCCTCCTTCGGAAGACCACGTGCTCAGAGGTTCGGCGACCCGGCTTCAACGCCTTCAACGGGGAAGGACCGCCGACACGAGATCGTCATAAGAAATGACCAAAGCGGCCAAGATCGCCGCCACGAACCCGGACATCATCAAAGCTGCCGGGTTCCACCCCAGGGCTGTAGCCGGCGAGGTCCCGTTACACCCATCGCCGCGATCAACAACAAGGTCGTGTTACGCACCAGGTGCCGCCTGCCCGCCGGCTGCGTCGACGCGCCGAAACACCGGCAACTCACCGACGTACCCCGCCGCAGAACCGAGCTGATCTCCATCGTGGAGACGATCAACGCCGCCCCGACAGCCAGACCCGCGAGCGCGGTGACGGCTGCCAGCAGCAAGCACCGCCGTGTCCAGCTCGCACGTGATCACCGCTGCGGCGACAGCGGGTCTCCAGCGCGGTTTCACGCCGAACGCCCCAAGCGACGCCCGGAATTCAGCTCGATCACGCCGCCCCCGCATTTTGCTCACCGTCGCGGCGAAGAACACCACCGCAAGTAACACACGACAACCGAAGCCAAGGAATCAATATCCCGACTCCCTCTCGGCGGGGGCCAAAAGACAAGTGGAGCCCTTCGAATCCTGCCCTCCACTAATCGCAGCGATGGGAGCTGGCATTCATGGCGATCAGCCAACCCCTCAGCAGATCGATTGTGCTGTGAATTCTGCTTGATCCCGAGACATCGCACTCTGGTCGATCAACGGTGTCAGAATACTTCCCGAACTTGCCAGGACGCGATCCGAAGAGCCGTCAACGACCTCGGCGACAGCCAGCCCGAAAGAGGCCATCACCTACACCAGGCGCGGGACCAAGCAGAATTTCAGGGATTGCAGCCTGCTGGAGCCCTAAGCACAACACCAGCCGTTGGTCACTATCTGACAGTTGCTGTAGAGCGTGTATGACGTTCTGGGATATACATAGCCGCCAGCATTACATAGCGGGGCAGAGCAGAACCTCTCATATTCGCACCCTCCCGCGCTGGCGACTGCCTTGGGCGCGAGGCGTGCGAGGAGTCTGTCGCCTAATGACGCTAAAGCAGTTTTCATGCCTTTACCACCTCTCCGTGATCGTCTCGACGCTATACTTCGGAGTATCGACGCGAAGAACGCGCATTCACAGGGCATAAAAAGGGCATTTGCCGGACATTTGTATGACAGTCTGGCGCCGGTAAGATATCGGAGACCGGTGTGGGATTCAAGAACTCGAATGACTTCCAGCACAGAGTCCTTCGTCCGGCGAGCGGAGGCTCAGGGGCGCCGAATGGCTGGTCCGGATCGCCTGGGATCATGTTTCGTGACCTTGTCTACGGTGTACGCCGTCACCGGGCGGCTGTTGGTCTTGCCAGCGCTGCTGCTACGCGCATCCTGAACTGGCCGGGCTCGACCCCCCTCCGCGCCGCAGCGGGCCGACGTGGAAGCAGTTCCTGACCTAGGCCGAGCACATCATCGCCGTCGACTTCCTGCATGTGGACACCATCACCCTCACACGCCTGTACGCCCTGATCATGCTCGAACACGGCAGCCGCCGCGCCCACCTGCTGGGCGTCACCACCAACCCCACCGGCCCATGGACCACCCAGGCTGCCCGTAACTTCCTGATGAACACGAAACCGACACGACAAAGCTGAAGTTCTGATCCGCGACCGCTGGTCTACGGGTCATCAAGAGCCCACCGCAGGCCCCCGGAAGCGAACGCACACTGCGAAAGGATCATCGGCACCTACGCCGCGAACTCCTGGACAGCGTGCTCATCCTCAACGAGCAGCATCTGCGCCGAACGATCGCCCGCTACCTGGCGCGCCACAACACGGCCCGACCTCACCGGGGCATGGGGCAGTTGTCCCCATCGCAAGCCGAACAAGCCCACCAACCCCAATGGACCTGGCCGACCACCGAGTCCACCGCAGAGCCATCCTCGGCGGTCTCATCAACGAGTACCGGATCGCCAGCTGATCAGACGGCCAGCTGACACCACCCGAGAACCCGGCAGGTCAGACACCGCACCCTATTGGTGAGCCCCACAGGCTGGCCAATAGCAGCCACCCCGTCTCCGCACCCGCCGACAACCCGACGCTCATGAGGAGCGTTCTCGACACAGCCACCTCGCGTCTGGACGGCAAACGTGCCGCGACCTGCACCGTTCTAAGGACCAAGACGATCCTGCAAAACGCTCTCGACTACGCCGTAGAGCTGAAACTTCTACCGGCAAACCCCCATCGTGGGACTGAAGTGGAAGCCACCGGAGAGCACCTACGACGTGGACAGCTGCAGCGTCGTCAACCACGCCCGGGCCCGCGCACTGCTGGCCGCCGTAGAAGCTCAGAAACGAGCGGAGAACGGCTCGTGGCGTTCTTCGCGCTCATGTACTACGCCGCTCTCCGGCCGGAGGAGGCCATCAATCTGCGCGACTACAACATCGCGCTCCCGCCCCTCGTCCTGAACGAGAAGTCAGGACGAATGACGGAGCCCACGAAGGAATGGGAGAACTGCGTCTGACCAAGGCCGCGCGCTTCGCCGGACGCGAATGGACCGACGACGGCGCCCTTCGCGAGGAACGCCCTCTCAAGCAACGCGCGGACGGCCACAGCCGCCACGTCCCGATCCCACCCGCGCTCGCCGCCATCCTGCGGGCTCACCTGGCCGCCTCGTACGGCGAGAACCCCGGCGGCCACCGTTTCCGAGGCGCGCGGCGGCGAGCTGCCGGACATCACCTACCGGCGCGTATGGGCCAGAGCCCGCGCCGACGTGATGAGGGACCGACGCATGAGAAAACGATGCATGCCCACCGCTCCATGACTGAGTGACGTCCCGAGATCAGCGAAAGATGAACGTGAAGTACGTCGGTGAACAGCCGACGTACTTCACAATGAGGAGCGATGTCAGCTCACCTCCTTGCGAGGGCCACAGCCTCTCTCCATGGCTTGGCTCTCGGCGACGCCTTTGGTTCCCAATTCTTCGTCCCAGCCAATCGTCACGCCCTCTCCTCGCGCCTTCTTCCGCCCGCCCCGTGGCAGTGGACGGATGACACCGAAATGGCGTGCTCCATCTACCGCGTCCTGGCCGATCACGGCACCATCGACCAAGACGAACTCGCCGCCAGTTTCGCCACCCGTCATGACTTCGATCGCGGGTACGGCCCGGCAACGAACCGGATGCTCCGGCTGGTACGCGAAGGAGGCGACTGGCGGACGCTTTCTGCGGCACTATTCGACGGCAAGGGCTCGTGGGGCAATGGTGCCGCGATGCGGGTTGCGCCACTTGGCGCCTGGTTCGCCGACGACCTGGCCGAAGTCGTCCGCCAGGCCACCCTGTCAGCGCAGGTCACTCACACTCATCCCGAAGCGGTGGCCGGCGCCATAGCCGTCGCAGTGGCCACAGCCGTAACCGTCAGCCAACCTGACCTGTCCGCCGGGCATTTCCTCGATCGCATCAGCGAACACGTGCCCGCGAGCATGGTCCACGACGGCATCACCGAGGCTCGGCAGCTCCTCACCATCAGCGACCCCACGCTGGCCGCCCGAATGCTCGGCAACGGGCGACAGGTCACCGCTCACGACACTGTCCCCCTCACCCTCTGGATGGCAGCTCGTCAACGCCATGACTTCGAGGCGGCCATGTGGACCACAGCGGCGGCTGGCGGGGACGTCGACACCACGTGCGCCATCGTCGGCGGCATCATCGCAGCTTCCGAGAAGAAGCACCTCCCACCGCAGTGGACAGCAAGATGCGAGCCACTACCTGGCTGGGCAGTCTCCCCACCACTCGACCATGAGCCCGCCTGATCCCTTGGGAAGGCATTGGGAAGGATCACCCGGTGATGCCTGGCGATAGCCGTACACCACCGGACACATGACGAGAGCCTCTGACCAGCGTTACTGCAGGTCAGTGGCCCTCTTCTGCTGCTTGAGTGAAGCGCGCCCCGCAGGATTCGAACCCGCGACCGTCGGATTAGAAGCAAGATCTTCTAGTGCCGCGCAGTGCCATCTGGTGGTATTTCGTGCCACCTCAGCGCGCGTTGCCTGTCCGGCGGTGCCGGGCTATGACGACACGTGACGGGGCGTGCGAGCACGTTCCGAGTACGTGGCCGTCGCGCGTTGCCCCTGTGCCATGCCCAAGCAGCGCCCTGATGTCCTCAGCGCGAGCGGGATCACGAGGAGTAGCGATGTGGCCGCGCGGAAAGACTCTGCTCCATTCCCCGGAACTCTCCACCGACATCGAACACGGCACTCCCTTTGGGCAGGGAAACTGTCGGTATGGCTTTCCCGTCTCAGGAGCATCAGCCCTTCGCTCACCTGAGCGTGCCCAACGCGGCCTTCTACCGGGAGATCCTCCGTGCGTTCGCGCGAGCGAAGGAACGATTCATCGTGCATCTCCGGCCCGAGGACGTGGCGGCGGAGCTGCGGCGGGACAATGACGACGCGCTCGCGCAGGCACTGGACAAGCTGCGGGAATGGGGCAACCTGCGGGCCGACGCCGACACCGGCAGGGTCACGAGCGTGGAGGACTTCCACCGCAAGCGGTACCTGTTCCAGCTCACGCATGCCGGGCAGGCTGCCGAGCAGGCGATCTCGTTCTACGAAGACGCCATCGGGAAACGCGGGGCGCTGCAGTCTGTGGCGTTGGGAGACATCGCCGAGCAGTTGCAGTCGCTGGCCGTTCTTGCTCGCGATGCGGATCCCGACCCTGCGCGCGTGCACCTGCTGCTGCTGTCCTTGTCCGATCGGTTCTCGTCGCTGGCCGACAACGCGCAGGCTTTCATGGCCTCGTTGCGGCGCGCGATCGACTTCTCCGACGGTGACGTGGCGGGATTCATCGCCTACAAGGAGCGGCTGATCGACTACATCAACCGTTTCATCGCCGACCTCGCCAACTCCGGCGCGCGGATCGCCACGCTCCTGGGTGAGCTGGACAGATTCGACCATGATCGACTACTCCAGTTGGCCGCGCGCCGCGAGGCCGCCGACGCGGTGCCCGACGAAGAGGAGGCGGCGGAGGCGTACGTCAGAGCCGAGGAAGCGGCGTTCGCCTCCTGGTCGAATCGCTGGCGCGGCCTCCGGGACTGGTTCATCTCCACGGGCGCCGATCGGCCGTCGCAGGCGCGGCTGCTGCGCCAGGCGGCGATCACGGCGATCAAGCAGCTCATCGACACGGTGGGGCTGCTCAATGAGCGGCGGTCCGGGCGTTCGGATCGCAGTGCGGACTTCCGAGCGCTGGCGCGCTGGTTCGCCGAGGCTCCCGATGAAGCGGCGGCGCATCGGCTGTGGCGGGCGGCGTTCGGGCTGACTCCATCCCGCCATTTGACAGTGACGGCCGCGTCCCTGGAGGAATGGCACGAGGTCGACGCAGGAGTCCCCTGGCGTGAGGCGCCACCTATCAGGATCTCGCCGCAGCTACGCCGTACCGGCTCCTATGAGCGGCGCGGTAAGCCGAACAAGGTGGCCGACCGTTCTCAGGCCCGCAGACTGCTGGTGGAGCAGGCCGAACGGGAGGCGAGTGAGACAGCCGCGGCTCGGGCCGCGCTGCGGACCGACGGCCCGGTCCTGCTGTCGGAGCTGAGCAGTCTCGATCCACGAGCCTTCCGGTTGTTCCTGGGGCTGTTGGGCGACGCGCTCGCGGCCCGCCGGCCAGGCGAGACGGAGGTGAAGACGGTGAGTGCGGACGGATCGATGGAGATACGCCTTACGCTCGTTCCGCATGGAGGCAAGGTGGAGATCCATACGGAGGACGGCGTGCTCACCGGGCCCGAGCACGTGATCGAGATCACTGACCTGACGGCCGGACCATGATCGGGGACGAGGAACGGGTTCAGCGGCGTGCCGCGCTGCGCGCGCTGCTGGCCAGACCGCTGCTCACCGCCGAGCGCGATCCCGAGGCGCTGCTACTGGTGCGCCGGCACGTGACCGAGCTACGCGACTGGCTCGCACGCGAAACCGGCTGGCGGCTCATGGTGGACTCGGGGACGGCGCGGCTGTTCAAGACCGCTCCGGACGCGCGGGACGCGACTCACCCGGCACGGGGAAAGGCGGGGGAGCCGTACGGCCGACGCCGCTACGTACTGTTCTGCCTGGCTCTGGCCACACTCGAACGGGCGGACGCGCAGACCACGCTCGGCCGGCTGGCGGAGGAGGTGCTGTCGGCCGCGGCAGAGCCGGAGCTGGACTTCACCTTCACTCTCGATACCCGGGCCGAGCGAGCTGATCTGGTCGCCGTCGTGCGCATGTTGCTGGACTGGGGTGTGCTGCGCAGGGTCGCCGGCGATGAGGAGGCGTATCTGTCGGCGACCGGTGACGTGCTGTACGACGTACGCAGGCCGGTACTGGCCACGCTGCTCACCGGCGCGCGGGGCCCGTCCACGATCTCCGCGTCCTCGTTCGAGGAGCGGCTCACCGAGCTGATGGCCGAACCGGTCGCCGACACCGACGACCTGCGCAACCAGGCCCTGCGCCGCCGGCTGACCCGCAAGCTCCTGGAGGATCCGGTGATCTATTTCACCGACCTCGACGAAGCCGAGCGCGCATACCTGGCCTCCCAGCGGCATGCCATCGTCCGTCGGCTGGAAGAGGCCACTGGGCTGGTGGCCGAAGTTCGAGCTGAGGGCATCGCGATGGTCGATCCCGAGGACCAGCTGACCGATGTCCGCATGCCGGAGCAGTACACCGACGGCCATGTGACGCTGCTGGTGGCCGAACAGCTGGCCGTCCACGGCGAACTGACGGTCGATGAGCTGAAGGCCTTCGTCCGGCGGGCGGCCCGCGAGCACACCTCTTTCTGGCGCAAGGGCGTGACCGAGCCGGGCGCCGAGACCGGCCTGCTCGCCACGGCCTTGGACAAGCTGACGGCGCTGCGGCTCGTGCACGTCACCGACGGCGCCGTCGTGGGGCTGCCCGCCATCGCCCGCTACGCACTGGCCGAACCTGTGATCAAAGGACAGTGATGCTGACTTCCCCCACCTCAGAACGCTGGAAGCCGCTGCGCGCCGGGCTCGTCGACCTGTTCTATTACGACATAGAGGAGTTCCACTTTCACGACGGCCGTCTGCTGTTGCGTGGCAACAACGGCACCGGCAAGTCCAAGGTGCTGGCCCTGACGCTGCCGTTCCTCCTTGACGGAGAGCTGGCCCCGCATCGCGTTGAACCGGACGGCGATCGGCAGAAGCGCATGGAGTGGAACCTGCTGCTGGGTGGCAAGCATCCGCACCCTGAGCGGCTGGGTTACGCGTGGATGGAGTTCGGCCGGCGCGCGGCGGACGGTTCTGAGGAGTTCCGTACGATCGGGTGCGGGCTGAAGGCGGTCAAGGACCGCGGCATCGTCCGGCACTGGTTCTTCCTCACCCCGCAGCGCATGGGCGCGGAACTTCATCTGCTCTCCTCCACCGGCGTGGTGCTCACCAGGGAGAAGCTACGCGAGGCCGTCGAGGGCCGCGGGATGGTGTACGACCGGGCCGCTGACTACCGCAGGGCCGTGGACGAGGCGCTCTTCGAGCTCGGCGAGCACCGCTACGAGGCCATGGTGAACTTGCTCATCCAGTTGCGCCAGCCGCAGTTGTCGAAGAAGCCGGACGAGAAGCTGCTGTCCCGCGCCCTGACCGAGGCGCTGCCACCGCTCAGTCCCGCTCTGATCGCCACGGTCGCCGAGGCGTTCCGCGGCCTCGACGAGGAACGTGACGCCCTGCGCGGGCTGGAGGAAGCGCGTGAGGCGGCGACGGGTTTCCTGGTCCACTACCGCCGGTACGCCGCCATCGCGGCCAAGCGCAAGGCGGCTGTACCACGACTGGCACACAGCCGTTACGAGCATCTGGGCCGGGACCTCGGCGAGGCCGAGGGCCGCCACGCCGTGGCGGAGGCGAGTCTGGCGGCCGCCCAGCAGATGCTGGAAGAGCTGGAGGAACAGCGGACTCTGCTGGAGGCACGCCGGGACGCGCTCCGAGAGAGCCCCGAGATGCGTGACGCGGAGCGGCTCAAGCAGTACGGCCAGGAGGCCAAGCGGCTGGCCGATCACGCTCACCGCTGTGCGCAGGAACGCGACCGCCTCGCAGGCGAGGCGCAGCGGCGCGAGCAGCGGGCCCGCACGGCCCGGGACAAGGCCGACGCGGCAGGGCTTGACCTCGACCGGGTGCGGGATCTGACCGTGTCGGCCGCCCGTGAGGCACGGTGCGAGCCAGGGACCGCCCGTACGAACCCGGATCATCTCCTTGCGGCCGACCATCCGGAGCCGGCGCGGATCCGGCGTGAGGCCGAGGCACTGGCGGATCGTCAGGAGCAGGCGATCGGCGAGCTGGAGCGGCTCATCGACCGCGTACGCCAGGCCCAGGAGCGGATGAGGGCCGCACGCGCCGAGGTGGAGCGGCTGACCGCGGAGACGCAGGCCGTGGCTCAGCGCGTCGCCGACGCGGAAGACGCGGTGAGCGGGGCCGTCACCGGGCTCGTCCAGAAGTACACCCTCTACCTGGCCGGTCTCGTCGAGCTGCGGCTGGACGATCCCGATGAGGTGATCGCCGCGCTGCAGTCCTGGGCTGCCTCTACCGACGGCCCCAACCCGGCCGCGAACGCCGTGGGCGACGCGACCAGAACGGCCACCGACGCGCTCGGCCGCTTGGGGGCAGAGCTGGACTCCGGGATCCATGAGGCGACGCGGGCCGCCGCGGACCTGTCCGAAGAAATCTCCCGCTTGGAGGCCGGTGGCCACGAGGCGCCGCTTCCACCTCATACCCGCGACCCCGCCACCCGCCTCGACCGTCCCGGCGCTCCCTTGTGGAAGGTGGTGGACTTCGCCGAAGCGGTGCCCGCCGACCATCGAGCCGGGCTGGAAGCCGCCCTGGAGGCCGCCGGCATCCTGGACGCCTGGGTGACGCCGGACGGGACGTTGCTGGCCACGGACGACACCGTTGTTGTGGCCGGCGAGCCGCTGTCCGGCCCATCCTGCGGCGCGGTGCTACGCCCGGCCGTTGACCGGGAAGATGGGCAGGCGGCGACACTGGCGGACAGCGCCGTGGAGGCCGTGTTGTCCGGCATCGGCCTCGGACCGGGTGACGGCGCCCGGGCCTGGGTGGCGGTGGACGGCCGCTGGGCGAACGGCGTGCTCACCGGCTCCTGGCGCAAGAGTGAGGCGCACTACATTGGCGAGGGCGCCAGAGAGGCGGCGCGGCGGGCCAGGCTGGAGACGCTTCGCGGGAAGCTGGACCAGGTCAACAGGCGGATCGAAGACCTGCGCGACCGGCTTGAGTCACTCGCCGCCCGCCGAGAGAGGCTCGCCGCTGAACATCGCGGCCTGCCCTCGGACTCCGAGCTGCGAGAGACGCACGTCAAGCGCGCCACCGCCTACGAACGGCGTGACGAGGTCAACGCCGCACACGCCGCAGCGGACAAGGCGCTCCGCGAGCGGCAGGACGAGCTCCAGGACGCGGGCATCCGGGCTGAGGAGTTCGCCGAAGACGTCGGCCTGCCCGCGGATCCCGCGGCACTCGACGAGGTCAAGGGGGCGCTCACCCGCTACCGGCTGGCCCTGGCCCAATTGTGGCCCGCCATACAAGTCTGGCGTGACGCGCAGGAGAGCGCCGCGGACGCCGCAGGGGAGCTCGGCAGGACGAAGGAGCAACTCGACGACGCCGCCGAACTGGCCGCGAAGGCAGGCGAGGAGGCGGGCGCCGCGGCCGAGGCGTACCGCACCCTGGCCGAGACCGCGGGAGCCGCCGTCGAGGAGTTGTTCCGCCGCCTCGACCAGGTGGAGCGTGAACTGCGCGAGCGCGTCGTCACCGAACGCGCCACCCGCCTGCGTGAGCAGCAGGCCCTGCAGGAACGCGGCAAGGCCGAGGGCGAACGCGACAACCTGCGCAAACAGATCGGAGAGGCCGCCACGGCACGCGACGCCGCCGTACGCGAGTTCCAGGCGTTCGCCGCCACTGGCCTGCTGAACGTGGCGCTCGCCGATCTGGACGTGCCTGACCCGGACGGCGAGTGGGCGGCGACACCTGCCGTGCTCCTGGCCAGGGCCGTCAACACCGAACTCGACGCCGTGGATGAGGGCGACGGGCCGTGGGACCGGGTGCAGAAGAAGGTCGCCGAGGAGCACAAGCTGCTGTCGGACGCCATGGCCAGGCACGGGCATTCCGTCGGGCTGACCCTGCACGACGGCGTCATGATCGTCGATGTGATCTTTCAGGGGCGTGCCAGGGACATGCCCGAACTGGCCGCGGCGCTGGCCGAGGAGACCGGGCAACGCGCACAGCTCCTTTCGGCCAAGGAACGCGAAATCCTGGAGAACCATCTGCTCAACGAGGTCGCCGGCACGCTGCACGAGCTGATCGCAGCGGCGGAGTCAGAGGTCCGGGAGATGAACGGGGAGCTGGAATCCCGCCCCACCTCCACCGGCATGCGGCTGCGCCTGATCTGGAAGACGGCCAGGAACGCCCCCGACGGGCTCGACCGGATCAGAGGCAAGCTCCGCCAGACCGTGGACGCCTGGTCCGCCGCCGACCGGGCCGCCGTCGGCGCGTTCTTGCAGGAGCGGATCGCCCGCGAGCACGCCGACAACCCAGCCGCGGGCTGGGCCGAGGCCCTGACCAGAGCGCTGGACTATCGAGCCTGGCACGAGTTCGCCATCCAGCGGCTCCAGGACGGCCAGTGGCGGCCCGCCACTGGTCCCGCCTCCGGCGGAGAACGGGTGCTGGCGGCGTCGGTTCCGCTGTTCGCCGCCGCCTCGGCCCACTACAAGTCCGCGGGCAACCCGTACGCGCCGCGCCTGGTCGCGCTGGACGAGGCGTTCGCCGGAGTGGATGACGACTCCCGGGCCAAGTGCCTGGGCCTGCTGGCCACGTTCGACATGGACGTGGTGATGACCAGCGAGCGCGAGTGGGGGTGCTACCCACAGGTGCCCGGGCTGGCGATCTGCCAGCTCTCGCGACGGGACGGCATCGACGCCGTGCTGGTGACGCCCTGGCGATGGGACGGGCGCGAGCGGCGGCGGGCGGAACGCCCCGCTCTCGGCGTGCCCACGCCCTCCTCCGTCCCCGCCGTACGGCAGGACGGCCTGTTCGGCATGGACGAGGGCGGCGCGGCCGGATGAGTGGCAGCAGCACGAACGGCCCCACGGCAGGCGGCTCCGTGGCAGGCGGCGGTGCGAGCGAGCGGCTGGGGCGACTGCTGGGCGGCGACGAGACCGCCTGGCTGGTCGACCGGGCACGCCGCCGCCTGGAACAGGGCAAACCGCTGACAGGAACGGTGACGCTCACGACGGCGACCTCAGCGCAGCGCCGCGCGGCCGAGGTGCTGCTCGGCCGCCGCGCGGGAGCCGGGTCCTCCCTGTCGGTCTCCTTGGACGAGGTGGATCGCATCCTGCGAGTGGGCGGCATCGCCGCGGACGGGCTGCGCGAGGCCGTCATCCGGCTACGTGGCCCGATCCGGGACCTGACGGGAGAGAAGGCCGCGCAAGCAGCGGACTGGAAACGGGCTTTCGCCAAGCTCGACGCCCTCATCTCCGAGCGGCCCGAACTGTCCGGGTGGCGATCGTGGCTGGAGTCCACCGGCCTGGTCAGAAGGCTCGCCACCACGGCCGGAGAGGCACGTACCCTGCTTGACCGGTTGAGCACCGTGCTGGAGCGGCTGCCGTCACCGGGTACGCGCCTCGGCCGGCTCGCCGCCGAGACCTGCGCGGACGCACACGCGCTGGACGAAGGACGCCCGCTGGCGACCCTCGCCCTGTCCGCGGCTCGCGCCCTGTCCGGCCTGCCGTACGCGGGCGAAGGCGGCGCGGACGCCCGCCGCTCGGCCTGGGCGGCAGCCGGCGTGCACCTCGACGACCTGTCCTCCTTCGTGCTCTGCCTGGGGCTGCCGGGTGACGACCACTCCCCCACCGGACGCATGCTCAGCGCCGCCGGCGCTGCGGGCGAGCCATGCGTGCTGACGCTGCGCCAGCTTCTCCGGCACGATGCATCCCTGCGCGCGAACCTGGTCAGGATCTGCGAGAACCCCATCGTGGTCGCGGCAGCGGCCGACGAACTCGGAGCCTCCTGCCCACCCCTGGTATGCGGCGGCGGCCGGCCGTCGGCAGCCGTCTGGCGGCTGCTGGACCTGCTCGCGGCCGGCGGCGCGACGTTCGCCTACCACGGGGACTTCGACTGGGGCGGGATCGCCATCGCCGCCGCGGTCCACGAGCGGGTCGGATTCCGGTCGTGGCGCTTCGACGCCGCCTCCTACCGAGCCGTGCTCTCGTCGGCGCCGCTGTCCGGGCAGGTACGCCCGACCCCCTGGGATCCGGAGTTGTCCGTGGCGATGGAGCGACGAGGCGTACGCGTCGAGGAGGAGCTCGTACTCGCCGAGCTAGTAGCTGACCTGAAGGTGCAAAGTTCCTTGTGATCATCGAGGTAGTCTCAACGCTCGGCCCGCATGTTCCCCGATCTACCGGACGGGGAAGCAATCGAATGTCCGTGGGCCAGTGACCGAACGAGCCCAAGGAAGAGACGGCGCCGTCATGGACGTCATACAGCAGGCCGCGGCCCTCAAGGGACAGCTGATCGACTTCGCCATGTCACCGCGGTTCGCCCGAGAGCTCAGCCAAGCCTTCGAGCGGAGCGACCCCGAAGGCCTCGCCCGCAGCGAGGCAGCCGCGAGCATGATCATCGATTACTTCGTCCTGCAGCACCGGCTCGTCTCCGGCGACACGGTCATCGACCGCTTCCTGCGCGCCCACCCCCGCCTGAGCGCCCAGGAGCGGGACATGCTCCTCGGCTGGAGGGACGTGGTCGAAGGCATCTTCGAGGTCCAGGGCGAAGACCAGGACGCCGTGATCCTGTTCAACCTCATCGACGAGCTCACCTACCGCGCCCGGTCCAACATGGGCAAGTCCGCCTTCCGCCCGGCAAAAAGGGCATGTTCCTCATCTGCCGCCTGGTGCCGCTCGGCAAGGACTGGCTGGTCAGCGCGAACATCAGCCTCTTCCCCGCCGACGCCCGCGACCAACTCCTCGCCCAGGCGGCGGACTTCGGCCTGCGCAACCCCAGGCTGGTCTTCCGCAACCCCGACAAGCTCGCCACCGCACGCCGCATGCTCACCGAACAGCGACCGAGCCCGACCCGGACAACGCCGGCATCGTCTTCGGCAAGCTCCTCAAGAAACGGCCGGGCCTCGTCACGTGACGAAGATCATTCCCGGCTTGCGGCTGATACCTTGTCTCCCTTCCGGTCGGAGATGTCCTCAGCCCGGACCCACGCTGCGCAGCGGGCCGACCTGTTCCCGCTGTTGTTGCCTTTGTCGTTCCGCCGCCCATTCCCTGAGCCTGGAATCGGCGCTGCGGGCGACGTCGTATTTGCCGTACGCGTTGTCGAGCATGTCCGTAACCCGCGCCGCCGACTGGGACCAGGCGGCAATGTCTTCTTGCGTGCCCAACACCTTGCTCATGGGCTTCACCGGACGCCTGGTCTTCGGTGTTCTGTTCTTGATGGCGTCCCTGACGGCACGGGTGCCGGCGGCTCGCTTTCCCGCGCGAATGGCTTCACGGGTCGCCAAGCGGCTTGCGCCGGTGAAGACGGCTCCGACATATGATTCCCCGGCCTTCCCCCACTCGCCCCTGACGAGCCATAGCGTGCCGGCGGCGAGGCCGGTGGAAAGCGCTAGTCCAGACGCACGTTTGTCAATGAGCGCGGCGATCGAAGCGCCAAACGCGTACTCGTCGACGATCTTGGGAAGGGTCTCGTCGTGAAGGACGTAATCGGCGGCGGCCTTCCCGGCGTTCAGCGCCTGTCGTGCCGCATACTTGTCGACTTCCCACATGATCACCCCATATCCATAGGCCGTCCCCTTCACCTTGTCGAAGAAGCCGAGCTCCTTGTTCGGGGGCCGCTTTGCGGCCTCCTTCCTCGGGGAGGCGGGCCGGGCCGCCGGCGTTCGCATGGAGATCCAGGCGCCGGGCGTGGATCCGTGCATGGAGCAGTCACCCCAACGGCACTTGGCGGGCTTGTGCTGGGCCGGCGGCGCTGACGACCCGCCGCCGTTGCCGTCGTCGTGGTTCATCATGAGGCCGTCGGGGTCGGCGAAGGTGGGCGGGGCGTTGTTGCCGTAGGCGTAGGCGTTGAGACTCTGCGGCTCATCCACGTCCACCAGCGGATCGACGGAGACGAACCGGCCCAGGGCCGGGTCGTATTCGCGCGCGCCCAGGTGGGTCAGGCCGCCGGGGTCAATGGTGCCGTTGACGAAGCCGCGGTTCCCGGCCCAGGTGGCCGGCGCCGCGCCGCGGACCGCACCGAAGGGCAGGGTGCGGCGGCGGGTCACCTTCAGGTCGGTGCTGGAGACGTTGACGTCGGCGGTGTCGTGGTGGTCGGAGGTGAGCCAGGTGAGGCCCCCGGAGGTGCGTACCGCGACGGTGTCCCCGGCGTGGTTGTAGTAGCGGGTCGCCGTGCGGGTGCCGTTGGCGGCGGCGAACACCTCGGTGCCGTCGGGCAGGTAGAGGGTCCTGCCCTGCGCGGTCCGGCGGATCAGCCGGGTGTCGTCGGCGTCGTACAGGTACGAATCAGTCCCCGACGTCTTCAGGCTCCCGTCGTTGTCCCAGGTGAGCGTGGTTCCGTTGCGGGTCGTGGTGTTGCCGGCGGCGTCGTAGCCGAAGGTGTCCGTGCGGGGGCCGGACGGGCTGGTCGTACTCACCTGGGTGAGTCCGTGCGGCCGGGTCGTGCCCGCCTGCGGGTAGGTGTAGGTGCTGGTCGTGTTGCCGGCCGCGGCGTGGGAGACCTCCGACTTCCGGTTGCCGGTGACGTCGTAGACGTAGTCGCGCCAGTACGGTGCCGGCCCGCCCAACCCGGCCACGGTCGGCGCGGTCGCGCAGTTCCCCGACGAAGGCGTCCAGGCCCGGGTCAGTCGCTGCAGGTGGTCGTAGTCGTAGCACTGGGTGTCGGCCGGTTGTCCGCCGTTCGGCGTGTCGGCGATCTTGGTGAGGTTGCCGGCGTCGGCGTAGGTGTAGGCGAGGTTGTAGACGTGGTTCTTCAGTTCGGGCACGGCGGTGGCGCTGTCGAGCCGCCCCGTGCGCTCGTTGGTGACGAAGGTCTGCTGTACGCGCTTGCCCTTCTCACCGAGTTCGCGCATGGACAGGTTGCCGAGTTTGTCGTACTCGGCCGAGCGGACATACAACCCCAGGCCGAAGAGGTCGGTCTGGTTGCCCACGTCGTCGTAGCCGTAGGTCAGCGTCTCGGCTGGCAGGTCGCCGGCGGCCGGCAGGGTGGTCTTGTGGATCTGGCCGTTGGCCCGGTACGTGGTGCCGTAGACGTAGGTGCCGGCCAGGCCGGTCTCCGCGGCCGGAACGACGACCTTGGCGCCGGTCTTCCTCCCGTCCACGTCATAGCCGGTGACCTCGTTCACGTACGGGTTGCCGCCTTCGTAGCGGACGGACCGCGTTACCCTGCCGATGCCGTTGGGCAGCGTGTCGTAGACCCATTCAGCGCGCTTGGCGCCGGTCACCGACCCGTCGCGGATGGAGGTCTTGCGGCCGAGCGCGTCGTAGGTGTAGCCGAGCGTGACATTACGGGCGTCCGTGGTCGTCAGCGTCTGATCGGCGTCGTCGTAGGTCGAGACGGTGACGCCCTTGTCGGGGTCCTCGTCCTTCCACTTGCGCCCGCGCTGGTCGTAGTGGTAGCGCCAGGTGTTGCCGGCCTGGTCGGTGACCGTCTGCAGCTCGCCGCGGTCGGTATAGGTGTAGGACGTCCTGTCGTAGGTGGCCGGGTCGTTGGAGCCCGCCGAGCCGCGCGCGTGATACTGCCGCAGCTCGGTGGTCCGCCCCAGGGCGTCGGAGACGGTCGTGGTGGCGATGCCGCCGGCTGGCGGGAGGACGGTGACCCGGTCCCCGCCGTAGGAGGTGGTGGTGCGCCACTTCTCGTCGCCGGCGTTCAGGAAGACCTCCTTGGTCTTCCGCTCGGCGCCGTCGTAGGTCATCTCGGTGACTGCGGGAATCTCGGGCGTCCCGGTCGTGGTGACCAGGGTGGCGGAGGGCGGCGCGTTGGACATGTCGTAGAAGGGGACGCTGGTCCACGCCACCAGGCCGCGCGAGTTGTAGACGGTGTCGGAGACGATCCGGCCGCCCCCGGGCGCCTGGGTCTGGATCTGGCGCTCGCGCAGGAGGCCGTCGTACAGCGTGACGGTGGTTCTGTACTTCTCGTCCGGCAGCAGCTTCCTGGTGGTCACCGCGGTGGACGCGTTGGCGCGCAGCAGGTACTCGAACTGGAGGCTGGGCGACATCGACGCCCGCGGCCGGTCGGGCAGCCACACCTTCAGGAGCTGTCCCAGTCCGTCGTAGGCCATCTCGGTGATCTGCCCGTTGGGGTCCTCCAGCTTGACGGGCTCTCCCGACGCCGGATCGCGGGTTTCCACGGTCCTGTGACCGGCCGCGTTCGTGGTCACGACCCGCGTCACGGGGCCGGCCAGCGCCGGCGTGTACGCCGTGGAGGTCTTGCGACCGATCGCGTCGTAACTCTCGACCTCCCGGCCGTTCGCGTCGTAGACGCCGCTCTCGGAGGGGGCGTAGATCGGGGTGGAGCCGTTCCAGGAGGCGGCCTGCTCGATCTTCACCACGTTGCCCCTGGTCGGCGGGGCGCCCCAGGGAGCTTCCGGGTCGTCGTAGTAGGTGCGCTGGTCCGACAGCACGTCACCGGGGCGGGCCGGGGTCGTCGAGCACCGCACTCCTACGTTCTCCACCCGTTTGACCGTGTTCAGGATCCAGGCGGTGGTGTTGCGCGCGTACTCGGTCCGCTCGCAGGTGTCGTCGGCCGCGGTGGACTCATCGCCGAGCTCGTCCACCTGTACGGGCAGCCCGTCGTCGTTGTAGGTCGTGTCGACCCTGGCCCACCGGGTGGCGCCGGAGGACAGCGAGGTGCGGACCCTGCTGGTGGCCGTGTTGACCATCCACGCCTTCAGCGGCCCTGACGTGGCGATCGGCCCGCGCCGCCACGGCGTGTGGAGCTCCCCGGACACGACCGCCCCGCCGGTCCCGTCGAAGGTGATCTGCTCCCGCAGGAACCCGTTGTACGCCTCGTGATCCTCGATGTTGCCGCCCTGGGAGTCCTCCACCACCACATTCCTGACCCCTGACGGCTGCCGGTCGCCGTCCATCCCGCGCAGGTACAGGTACTGGGTGAGCGACTGCGGCTCGCCCGCCACCCCCTTGCGCACCTGCACCTTGCCGTAACCGCGGAACTGTCCCCAGGTCCGCTTCTTGACCGGCACCAGCTGGCTGTCGTCGTAGTGCCAGGCCGGCTTGTCCAGGTAGAGGTAGTCGGTCTGCTCGTGGTCGAACCCTTCCGTGTCGTCGTCCACGTCCACCCTGGTCACCACCCGCTTGTGGAACCAGTCCAGCTTCGGCTCCTCGCCTTCGGGGGCGTAGAAGGCGGGGAAGCACAGCTTGGTGTTGGCGTGCGGGTCCGGCAGGCTAGAACGGGTGCACTCGTTCTCCGAGTACTTCACAGAGATCCGCGCGCCGGACTCGGTGATGATCGTGCCGATCCGCCACCGGGCCAGCTCCGAGCGCCCGTCGGCGGGGCCGTCCACCCGGTTGGCCGGGGCCTGCTGCCCAGGGTCGAACGTGATCTCCGGCTCCGTCGCCTTCGGCCCGCCGGCCGTGGTGACCTCGCCGGTGTGGGCGATCCCCTGCAGCCACAGCGGCTTGCCGGAGCCGTCTCCGACGTCCAGGTACGACGCGCGCAGGGCGTAGGAGTCCACGTCGTTGTAGGACGAGCCGTCGTGGACCTGCGTGCGGATCCGCGACAGCCGCTTCTGCGTCCAGAACGTCGGCGACAACGTGGCGGCGCAGGGCGCGTCCTTGCAGAACAGGTCCCACGGGGTGTCCGGCCAGGACGCCGGATGGGTGGCGTCGCAGGTGGCCCCGTCCGCGCACCGGTCGGTCACGTCGAAGACCACCCGGGCGGAGGCGGGCGCGGTGGACCCGCTGCGCGTCCCGTAGTCGATCCGCGACAACCAGCCGCCGCGCACGTACGTGGTGCGCTTGGCGGCCTCACCCTCGCGGCCGTAGGCGCCGCTCTCCTTGCCGTAGAAGTAGGACATGGTGTTGCCGTGCGGGTCCACCACGTGGTCCAGGTTCCACCGCCACGCCTGCGTGCAGCCCGAGTCGGCGAACGCGGTCGCGTGGCAGTGCTCGCCCGGATGGTTGGCGTATACCGGCGCCGTCCACGCCGACTCCGAGGCGGTCTGCTTGCCGAAGAAGTACTGGGTGCCGTCCAGCGTGGTGACCCGCCAGTATTCTCCGTCGTCGTCGCCGTTGCTCGCGCCGGTGAACCGCTCGATCCGCGACCCGTCGTCTGACGCGCCGTGCCAGGCGCCGTCCGAGCCCTTGACCAACTCGGTGGCCCCGCCGTTCAGGTACAGCGTGGCGTTGTCGTCGAACCAGCACAGGTCGCCGCTGCGCAGGCTCTTGTTGTTCGGGTCCTGCCCGCCGACCGTGGCCTTGTCCTCGTCGCAGGTACGATACTGCCGCTCGACGTACCCCGGCCACAGCTCCCAGCCGTCGCCGATCCACGACGCCTGGCTGTTGGTGGCGCCGGTGCGTCCGTCCACGCTGCCCGAGTTGTACGCCAGTTCAAGCGTTGGCTCAGGGCCGCCCTGGGCGCCGGGGACGTCGATCGGATACGTCCAGGTGAAGTCGCCGGTCTGCGGCGAGACCTCCCAGGTGGCGGCCGGCTTCAGGGAGGTCGCCTTGTAGTCGCCGTCGTCCCCGGAGGCCGCGGCGGTGGCGGCGAGCACGGTGGGCTCGCCGCCCGCCGCCAGCGGGACCGTGGCCGTCAGCCTGCTGGTCCCGAGGTCGTTGCGGGTCTTCACCAGGGTGGCCTGCGCGCAACCTGCGGCTTGCGGGGTGGTGAGCGCGCAGGCGGGCACCTGGACCAGCCGCAGCCGCGAGGACCAGTCCCCGCCGTAGGCGTCCTTGAACGCGGCGTAGTCGAGCCCGACCTCGACAGCGCCCGCCTCCGATAGGCCGGCCACCGAGAGCAGCACGCCGTCCAGCCCGGCCCGGTCCGCGGCGGCCTTGTCGTACATCCGCACCGCGACGCGGCCGGACGGCTTCGCGGTCTTCTCAGGGGCGCCGATGGTCACCGGCAGCTTCCCGGCGCGGACCGGGCCGCCGTCCACCCGGTCGATGACGGCCTCGCCCTGGTCCGGCCAGGCCACCTTCGGCTCACCGCGTACAGCATGTTCGTCGGCGGTGAAGGGGTCCCGGCGCTCCGGTCGTACCGGATGCACTTCGACGCCCTTGACCTGCGGCGCCTTCAGCTCTTCCCAGTCGGGTGCGGCGGCCGAGGCGGCCGGCGCGCCCACGAGGGGCACCGCCACCAAGGTGACCAGCACCGCGGCGATGGTGCGGCGGATCCATGACGACCTGATGATCGTGTTCATCGCCCGGCCCCCTGCGGTCCTCGCGACACGTAGAAGTTGACCTCCGAGGGCACCAGGGCCCACTGGTAGGCCCCGACCTCGTCCAGGCCGCCGACCCAGCGATCGGCAGCCGCCGCGCCCGACAACGCCCGGCCGATCGCCATCGGGCCCGTGGCCGGCCACGAGGGTTCCTTCGGGATCGCGGTCTCGGCCTGCGCGCCATCCTCCTCGGGCGTGCCGTTCACGTACAGCGTCATCGTGCCGGCGCTCGTGTCGTAGACACCGGCCAGGGCCACGTAGTCGTCAGGCACCACGAACTCCTTGGTGCAGGCGCGTCGCTCGGCCGCGCCCGCCGTGTCCGACACGCGCGCGCTGAAGCACCACGCCCGGTCCGCCACACGGTCGCCGTCCACGTCCAGGTCGGGGCGGTACTCCAGGCGGAACATGGACCCGTTCGCGCCGTCCTGCGACACCATGGTCCGCCGGGAGGTCAGGTCGCCCACGCGGGCCCACGCCATCACCGAGAACCCGTCGACGGTGGCCGTGTTGAGCACCGGCGAGGCCGAGGTCAGCTCCCCGGAGCCGGTCATCGCGATCGCCGCGTCACCGACCTGCGGTTCGGTCCAGGTCACCCCCGTGCCGCGGATCGTCATCGGCCGGGTGTTGTGCGGCGTGGAGGCGGCGACGGTCCCTGAGCCCTCGTCGAACGCCCACTCCCACTTGTCGTAGACCGACTTCACCAGGAACTTGTAGACCCTCGAATCGGACAGGTTGCCGGCCTTGTCCAGGGAGAGAACCTTCAGCACGTTCAGCCCGTCCCTGGGCGGCGTGATCGGGACGATCTTCGCCTCGATCACCGACAGGTTGTCCCAGTACACCGCCTTGCCCGAGCCGTAGTCCATGCCGTTGTAGACGCGGAAGAAGGCGTTCGTCGTCTCCGTGGGCAGGCTCATCGTGACGTGCAACTGCTGCCACTGGTCGACGGCGGTCGGCGCGGCGGACTCGACCTCGCGGTAGCTCGTCTCATTCGGCAGCTTGTAGAAGCCGACGATACGCAGCCCGCGCGTGGGGTGCGCCGGAGTCAGGCCGGTCGCGGCGGGCACGTAGATCCACCCTGTGGCCATGTAGCGCTTGCCGGGCGTCATGCCTTGGCACAACGTGCTACAGCCCTGCTCGATCAGGCTCACGCCCGAGTCGCCGGCCGGGTCCGAGCCCGTCGCCGCCGGTGTGATCCTCAACGAGGACGCCGACGTGCCGCCCTGGTTGCGGGTGGTGTCGGCCGCCATGGTGGCCTGATACGTGCGAAAGTTGTCGCCCAGATCGGTGAACGCCCGCTGCTCGCCGGTCAGCCGCTCGGCCTGCAGGCCCGTCGGCGCCGACACGTAGCCGCCCTCGTTGAGGCTGTACTTGTACTCGGTGACGTCCCTGGTCCCGTTGGGCCCGAAGAAGAAGTACGCCACCTGGCCCCGTCCGCCGCCCCACACCCCGCTCATGTGGTCGGGGTAGACCGCGGAGGAGATCAGGGGCAGGGTGGGGTTGGTGGTGTCGATAGTGAAGCTGAACCAGGCCGACCAGGCGCCGCAGGCGGTGGTGTAGTCACACGCCCTGGCCCGCCATCGGTAGGCGCCGTCCGGCAGGTTCGGGGTGGTCCACGACCGGGCCGTACCCGACCTGATGCCGGTCAGCGCGTTGCCCGAGGTGGCCCTGGGCGTCGATCCGGAGGAGGTCCAGACCTCGTAGGTAGCCTTCACGGTGCCGCCGTCCGGATCGGCGACCTTCGCTGAGAGCGTCGGCCTGTGGTCGCGTACCAGCGCGGGCGAGGAACACGCCTTGTAGCAGTCGGTGATCTTCAGAGAGCCGGGCGTGCCCGGCTTGCGGTTGTACTTCAGGGAGACGTACGGCCTGTTGTTCTTGGCCTGGGAGGAGTTGAACCGCTTCCACGAGGTCGCATCACCCTCGTCGTCCGCCGCCAGCCGGATGCCCAGCGAGCTCCAGCCATTGTCGAAGCTCTGCTGGAAGCCCCGCTGAACCGGGACCGACACCCACCCGGCATTGCACTCCGGCTCGTCGCCCTTCGTCCCGGACGAGGTGCCGATGTGGCTCCCGGGGCTGGGCTGGTTGTTCCATCGCAGGCGGCTGTTCAGCCGGTCGACGCTGACGACGTGGGCCACCCAGCTCCTGGGCCGGCACGACCACGACCACGAGTGGTAGTTCCACAGGAACAGCTCGGCCGACAGCACGTCAGCGCCCTGGTACCTACGCAACCCGTCGAACCGCATGAAGGAGCGCGCCGTGATCGTCTGGCCGTTGTCCACGACCCGGCCCAGCTTCAAGTCCATCGACCCCGACTGGTCGGAGCCGTAGTTGGTCGCCACGAACGCGTCGAACGCCGGTCGCAGCGTCACCGGAGGGTCCAGCGTGATCGGGTAGACGGTCGCCGGATCGTTGATGAATGTCTCGTTCGGGGCGATCACCAGGTAGTCGGTCCCCGACGTGGTCTCCAGCGACATCGGCATGGCGCCCATCCGCGCCGGCTCGCCGGAGTCCGGCGAGGTCTGCGCGTCGTAGACCTCCGCCGTGGGCAGCTCGCCCTCCACCTCACCAGAAGGGGCCAGGAGCTGGATCGAGCCGGTCTCGAAGTCCTTGACCGGCTTCAGCTCCCCCACCCGCCAGGGCAGCCGCACGCTGCCCAGAGCTTGGGCAGCCTCGCGCGTCTTGACCTGGATGGAGAACTCGAACCCGGTGGCGAGCGCCTCGACGATCAAGTCCACACCCGGCCGAACGTTCACGTACCGGGCCACGTTGTCCTGGAGCACCGGCACGGGCAGCGCGTCCAGCCAACCAATCGAGATCTCCTGCGCCCCGGAACCGACCCTGGCCACAACGTTCTCATCGGCGCCGGAGGCCCCGCCCGACAGAATCAGGTTCCGCGCGTCGGTCCGCGGCCGGATCGATCCGTCTTCCTGCCGCACCAGAGCGAGGTCGATGGTGCTCCACGTGCCGCGCAGCGGGTCTTTGACGTACTCGACGCCCAGATTGACCTTGGCCTCGATCGAGCCGTCCGGCATTGCCCATTCCCGGGTCGTCGAGTCGTGGGCGCCGAGGACCTCGATTGGCTGCTGCCACCGGTACGCCAGCGCCAGCGCGGTGTCGTAGTCCGGCGCGCCAGCCGGCGGGGACGCGGAGGTGTCAATGCTCTCCACGGCCGGAGACCCGTTCTGCGTCAGGCTCCCGGCGTCGGCCTGCTCCAGCCGTACGAGGAAACCGATCAGCAGCGTCAACATCAACAAGCCGGCTAACCACCGAAGTCGCCAGGGGATTCGATTGCGCATGGCAGACGCCCTCTCACTGCTCCGAGACAGGCGCGAGCGTACAAACGGGCGCTAAGGAATCGCTAAGCGCCCGTCATGCCTGGGTGACCCTGCCGACGGTGTCATGATCGCCAGCCGCGCGCCGTTCCCCGACGCCCCTTTCACCTTCATCACCACTGGGGTCGAAGACGCCGTACGCACCGCCATCGGCCTGGCCGGTGACAGCTCCGTGTTCGTCAGCGACGGCGACGTGGGCGGCCAGGTCCTCGCCGCTGTCCTCGTCGATGAGGTCCACTTGGCCGTCGTTCCCGCGCCGCTGGGCAAGGGCAAGCCCTTCTTCGGCACGAACGGCACATCGGCCCTGCTTGAAACCCCGAAGGAGCGCAGGGCTGCCAGGTGACCCACCTGACCTACAAGGTGCCTAAGGACTGACCGGCGGCGTGCCGACTGTTCAGGTGTCCCTGAACCGAGCCCACCACTGGGCCCGCGACGCGTCCGCCGCACACTCCACGCGCCCGGAGCCACCTGATGTGATCTCAGGGGTGCGGCGTCGGCCGGGGATCGCAGGTCTGGACCTTCTTGCGCTCGCGGCGCCCGGTCGGTTCGGTGCCAGCGCACCGTACTACTTGGTCACGCGCTGGACCCCCACGCTGACTCGCGATCTGTCGGGTAGCGGCGGCACGTTGCCGTGCCCCGCCCCCCGCCGGTTAGCGTCCACGGGGTGAGAGTGATGGGTTCGACGAGACCCTGGCCCAGGCCTCGCCCGATGTGCTGCGCGAGATGGTCGTGCGGATGGCGCAAGTGATGATGGACGCTGAGATCGAGCAGCGCTGCGGCGCCGGCGACGACTTTCGCATCGACTTCGACCGCCAGGAAGTCACCTGCCCGCAGGGCCAGGTCAGCAAGGGCTGGCACGGCCCTTATCCGACATCCTCGCTGACCGCCGCCCCATTGATCGTGGCCCGCTTCACCAAGAGCCAGTGCCAACCCTGCCCGGTCCGAGCCACGTGCACCACCTCCTGCGACGGTGCGCGCAACGTGGGCTTTCCTCCGCGAGAACTACGCGAACTGCAGCTGCGCAACCGCGCGGAGCAGCGAGAACCGGACTGGCACCAGCGCTACGCGGTGCGTTCCGGCATCGAGGGCACCATCTGCGAGTTCGCCCACGGCCATGGCATGCGCCGCTGCCGCTACCGGGGGCAAGCCAAGGCCCACCTGCAACACGTGCTCACCGCCATCGCCGTCAACGTCGAACGCCTCAGCCGGCACCCTCCTGGAGAAAGCGCGCCCCCACGACCGCCGACAGCCTTCCAGGACTACCTCGACCAGCAAGGCATCCCGCGCTTGCGTTCCTGGCGAGCCGCCAGCTGACCCGACAGCGAACAAGATCCCCGACAGAGTCAAGCTTAGTGGGTGCTTAGCGCGGACTGCGATTGTCGTGCCTGCAGATGTTCCCAGCCAGACAGGAGCACCCAGTGCACAATACCCGACGTGCCCGTGGGATGGCCGGCGGGGTGACGACGGGAGTCTTGGCCATAACCCTGCTCGTCACCGGAACCACTCCCGCCTTCGCGGAGCCGGGCAGCCTCACCCTGTACAAGGGGGCCATCGCGGTCTCCACCACCGAGTACGCCGCCTGCACGCGGCCCGTCGAGAGCGTCGTGGCAGAGCAAGTCGACGCCTACACCAACAGTCCCATATCCGGCTGTCAGGCCGTCCTGATCAACCGAGTGGGCGACGTCCTGCGCCTGTGCGCGGGGCATCACGCCCTTCCGGCGGCCTTCCGGTCGGCTCTCCACGTACGCATCGCAAGGGGCGTCACACCACCGATCTGTACCACCGAATAGGAGACGACAATGCTCAAAAGGCTGCGTCTGAAATTGCTCGGAACGATGCTCGTCGTCCCGGCGACACTCGTGGCGTCCGCCGCGCCGGCCTGGGCGCATTACGTATACAAACAAGCGATGGTCTTCATATCCGATCCGCTGTGCGTGTACAACCGGAGCGAGGTCTCACACGGCGGGGGCGGGGGTTACTCGGAGGTGTACACCTCCACATGGAGGTTCGCCGGGATCGGTCCCGTAGGAAAAGAATGCGGCGTCATGAAATGGCAGGCGGCCGGGTCCATAGGCGTCTGGGGACGCTTCTACAAGAAGACCGGAAGTAAATGGTCCATCTGCACCTATTGGAACTGGAAGAACAACTCCGGGACCACCTACCAAGTGAAGCTCTCATGGGACTACGGTTCCAGACCACCCTGCGGGGACGGCTATTACGCGACGATGGGCGCCAGCCGGGCCAGGGACGGCAGCGGGCGCTGGCGCTGCTCGGCGGCCGGGTCGAAGTGCAGGACCATCTGGTCCGGATCGCACAAGCTGGTGAGAGCCGGACTCCAGCCGGTGGCCGATCCCCCTGTCGAGGAACCGTCCTGGGTCGGTGCGGACGGGCTCGTCGATCTCGACAAGCTTCCCGCCCAGTTGCCGCTGATCGATGCCGGGGGGAATCCCGCTCTCGACGCGAGCGGCAATCCCATCCTCGTCAACACCATTCCCTCGATCGACGATCCCGACCAGCCCGACGACTCCACGGTCGTGCGGGGCGTCACTGAGGACGGCATCGAGACAATTCAGACCCCAGGGACCAGGGCCGCCTGAGGACATCCACAAGGGACGCCTCCCGAGGCGTCCCTTCCGGTGAGCCTCACGTCTGTAAGGCTGGTGGTAAGTTTTCGGAGCATGAGCCCGTCGTTCCGCGTTCTCGGGCCCGTAGAGGCGGACGTCGAAGGGATGCCACTGGCCCTGGGCCCGCCCCAGGAGCGCGCCGTGCTCGCACTGCTGCTGCTCCGCCCGCGCGAGGTGATCTCGGCGGAGACGCTCGCAGACCAGCTCTGGGAGGGCAGGCCGCCGGCGTCGGCACGGGTCCAGTTGCAGGGGCTGCTCTCCCACCTGCGCCGTCGGCTCGGCAAAGGACTGATCGTGACGCGGGCGCCCGGCTATCTGCTGGACATCCCCTTCGGTGCCGTAGACCTCGATCCGTTCAGGAACCATGTCGCCGAAGCCAGGCGGCTGATCGGCGAAGGCCAGGTCGCGGCGGGCGCGGCCAGGTTGCGCGCGGGACTCGGCCTGTGGAAGGGGGAGCCGTTCGCCGATATCCGGGTCTCGGTTGTGCGCGAGGCCGCCGACCGGCTCGCCGAGCTGCGGCTGGCCGCGATCGAGGACCGTGCCGACGCCGACCTGCGGCTCGGCGGCTCGGCGGGGCTGCTCGAGGAGCTCGGCGACCTCGTCGCGCGCCACCCCCTCCGCGAACGGTTGCGCGGTCAGCTGATGACCGCGCTGGCCCGCTCGGGGCGGGCACCGGAGGCGCTGGACGTTTACCACGAAGGCCGCAGACTGCTCCTCGACGAGCTGGGGGTGAAGCCCTCCGCGGAGTTACGTGCCGTGCACACCGGCATCCTGCGCGCCGAGCCGGGGTTGTCCCCGCCGGTGATCCGGCCGCGACGGTCGCCGGCG
Source organism: Nonomuraea sp. (assembly GCA_036276095.1). Taxonomy (GTDB): domain Bacteria; phylum Actinomycetota; class Actinomycetes; order Streptosporangiales; family Streptosporangiaceae; genus Nonomuraea. Next base: position 26,243 of record DASUCK010000233.1, read on the forward strand.
CCCAATACGCTGCCTTCCCATGTCTCCGTCTTCGTCGGGCGGGAGGCGCTGGCGCGGGAGCTGATCGGGTTGCTGGCACCCGCGCCCTCCCGGCCTGTGGCGCGGGGGCAGGTCATCGCAGTGACCGGGACCGGAGGAGTGGGCAAGTCCGCCTTCGCCGTCCACCTCGCGACCCGGGTCCGTGACGCCTACCCGGACGGGCAGCTCTATCTCCACCTGCAGGGGACCCGCTCCCATCCCGTTGGCCCGGCCGCCGCGTTGACCCGCCTGCTGCGCGCGCTGGGCGTGCCCGTGGACGCCGTCCCGAGGGGCCTCGACGAGCGGGCCGAGCTCTACCGGAACCTGGTCGGCGGCCGTTCCCTGCTGCTCGTGCTGGACGACGTCGCCGACGAGGATCAGTTGCGCCCCCTGCTTCCTGCCGATCCCCGCTGCGCCGTCATCGTGACCAGCCGCCGTCGGTTGACGGGCATCGAGAACGTACGACCAGTGCCGCTGGATCTGCTGCCGGCCCGGGAGAGCATCGACCTGCTGCGCGGTGTCCTCGGGGACGCCAGAGTGGCGGCCGAGCCTGAGGCGGCCGACAAGCTGGCTTCGTACTGTGGAGGATTGCCCCTCGCGCTGCGCATCGCCGCGGCCAGGCTGCGGCATCGGCCGGAGATGACGCTCGCGGACCTGGCCGACCGGCTCGGCCGCGACCGGCTGGACTGGCTGGAGGTCGGCGACGTCGCGGTACGCGCCAGCATCGCGCTCAGCTACGGCCAACTCGACGGGGAGCGGCGGCGGCTGTTTCGTAGGCTCGGGCTGTCGGCCGCGGGCGGGTTCGAGAGCTGGACGGCCGCGGCTCTGCTGGAGGCCGACCTGGCGGCGGCCGAACGACTGCTGGACGATCTCATCGAGGTCCACCTGGTGGAACGCGCCCACCGGGGAGTCACCGGCCCCCGCTACCGGATGCACGATCTCATCCACCTCGCGGCCGGTGAGCTGGCCGCGGAGGAGGAGACGCCCGCCGAGCGGAGGGCCGCGCTGGGCAGGGTCCTGCACGGCTGGTACGACCTGGCCGTCGTCGCGGATGGAAGGCTTGCGCACTGGTACGACCTCGACCCGGCCCCGGAACCGGCATGGCGGGCTCCGGCGGCGATCCGCGCCACTGTCGAGGCCAACGCGCTGGCCTGGTTCGACGAGGAGGCGTACCCGCTGGGCACCGCCATGCGGCAGGCGGCCGACGAAGGGCTCTCGCAGGTGGCATGGCCGCTGGCCCAGCGCGTCTCCACCTACTTCGACATCCGGGGCAGGTACGACGAGTGGTACGACATCCTGCAGGACGGCCTGCGAGCGGCCGACCAGGCAGGAGACTGGGCGGGCAGCGCCTGCATGCTCGGGCTGCTCGCCGATGTGGAGGGGAGTAGGGACAGGTACGACCTCGCCCTGGCCAACGCCGAACAGGCCTTGACGGCGTACGGCAAACTGCCACCCGGCGAGGTGCTGGTGTGCGGTGACGAAGGCGACACTGACGACCCCACCGGCGACCCCGAGGTGGCCCGGCGGAGCGAGGTGCTGGAGGAGGCACGCCGAGACGGCGACCCGATGGCGGTGGGTTGGGCCGCGTACGATCTGATCTTCGCCCTGCGCAACGCCGGGCTGAACCGCGGCTATCTGCCGCTGTTCGAGGAGGCCAGGGCGGCGTTCGCCGCATGCGGGGCGAGCATGTCCGAGCTGTGGGCGGTCAAGAGTCTCGGGTTGAGCTATTTCAAGCGGCGCCGGCTCGGCGACGCGGTGGAGTGCGTCGCGCGGGCCCGCGCGATCATACAGAGGTTCCAGCTGGGCGAGGACGCGCTCGCCACCAGCGACATTGCGCTGGTGCACGCGGCCAACAGCAGGTTCGACGAGGCCGACCGGCTGGCGCGCGCGGAGCTGGAACAGGCGCGGCAGCAGGACAATCCATGGAACGTCGCGCGAGCGCTCTCGACGGTCGGACGGCTCGCCCACGATCGAGGGGATCATCAGGCCGCCATGGCCGCCCACCTGGAGGCGCTGGCCATCTGGCGGCAGCTGAACGTGCCGTCGAGGATGGCCGCCACCACGCGCGCGCTGGCCGCCGTCAGCGACGATCTCGGCGAGACCGAGGCCGCCGAACTCTACCGGGCCGAAGGCGCCACTTAGCGGATCCTTAGCGGCTCCCGGCAGCATGAGGCCGGCACGCGGCGCAGCGCCGCGAGAGCCTGCAAGAGAGTACGGAGTTCTTCATGCGTCACCGGTTCCGTCCGGCGGCGACCTTCGCGGTCGTGGCCCTACTGTTCGCGTCTGTAGCGACGCCTTCACAAGCCGCCGCGGGCGGGCCTTACACGGAGACCCACCAGGTCCTGCGCGAACGGCTTGGGACGGACGGCAAGGCGTACCCCGTGCTCCGGCTCGACGGACTGAGGCTGCGCAAGGACCGGCCCAAGCTGTTCTACGCCATGTACACGGGGGCCAAGGCGTTCGGCGGGCCGGTCGGCGCGGGCGCGCGCGTGGACATGCTTCAGTCGGCGTGGATCACCTGCTCCACAGGCGAGCCGGCCTCGACCCAGGCCTACCCCGATCGGTCGGCCATGACCACCCGCAACCATGAGGGCGGCGCGGGGGTCAGACGGGCCGTATCGGTGTTGTGGCTGTTCAAGCCGTCTACCGACGGCACATACAGCTGCGTGCTGTGGGGATTGGGCGGAGGGATGATCAAATCTCCCCAGCGGTGGATGAACATCGTCCAGGACCCGGCCGCCACGGTGATGCGGATGACGAACCAGGATGAGGCCGGGGCCGCCGAGTGGTACCAGGGCAAGGACGTCCACCTGTGCAACACGCCGTCGCAGGCGGCGGGATGCGGGGGTAAGACGGCGACGGTGCTGCGCGCGCAGTGGACAGCCGACCCCAAGGCACGCAGCATCGACGCCTTCCACGGCACCCAGTTCAGCTCGGCCTCCGGAGGCATGGACCCGTTCGTCGCGGAGACCACGCTGGTGGTGATGCAGATCGACAAGCGTGGCAAGGCGTGTACGCCGGTGCGGACCGCCAAGGACCGCGTCTCGATCCCCGGCGTGGTCCATCACCTGAAGGTCAACCGGCGTATCGACGATGTGCCCATCGTCACCGGCAACGGGTGCACCAGGACATTCGTCATCAAGGTCGAGGCCAGGTACGTCCTCACCCGTACGACAGGCACCCCCAACCGGCCTGGATTCGTGCACGGCCCGGTGGAGGCGGGGCCGCTGCGGCCGTACTCGACGGCGATTGCGATGAACAACTTCTGAACCTCCCGCCCGCGCC
>DASUCK010000234.1:0-5698 GCA_036276095.1 Nonomuraea sp.
CCTGGATCGGCCTCGGCGGCCGCCGCCGGCCGCGGCCCCGCCCGGACGGCCCGGACGCGCCCGCGGCCGCACTCCCGGAGCGGGCCCGCTCGCGGACGATCATGCCGGGTCCTCCCTCGTGGTGCGGAGCTGGAAGGCGGCGAAGGCGAGCAGCGCGATCATGAGCATCATGCCGAGCGCGCCGGCCTGGCCGTAGTTCATCTGGGAGAAGGCGAACTGGTACATCAGGTACGCGACGCTGACGGTCGCGTTCTCCGGCCCGCCGCCGGTCAGCATGTACGGCTCGATGAACACCTGCATCGTCGCCACGATCTGCAGCATGAGCATGAGCAGCAGGATCAGCCGCGTCTGCGGGATCGTGACGTGCCGGACGCGTTTGAGGATGCCGGCCCCGTCGAGCTCGGCGGCCTCGTACAGCTCGGGCGGGATGTTCTGCAGCGCGGCCAGGTAGATCAGGGTCGCGCTGCCCATGTTCATCCAGGTCGACACGATGACCAGAGAGATCAGCGCGGTGGACGAGCTGTCGAGCCAGGCCAGCGGCGGCAGGTGGAAGAAGTCGAGAATCTGGTTGAACAGCCCGGGCCCGGGGTCGTAGAACCACCTGAACAGCAGCACCGCGACGATCGGCGGCAGCATGACCGGCAGGTAGACCACGAACCTGAGGTAGGCCCGGGCGTGGCGCAGCTCGTTCAGCACGAGCGCGACGACGAACGGGACGGCGTAGCCGCACAGCAGCGCCAGCGCCGTGAACTCCACGGTGTTCAGCCAGGCCTCGCCGAAGGCCGGATCCTGGACGGCGGCCGCGAAGTTGTCCAGGCCCACCCAGGTCGGCGGGTTGATCAGGTCGGTCTGCTGGAAGCTCAGGACGAACTCCCTGGCCATCGGATACCAGGCGAACACCGTGAAGCAGAACAGCGCCGCGCAGAGGAACCCGTAGGCCGTCAGGTTGCGCCTCAGGATCCGCATCAGGGTCAGCCCTTGGCCGCCAGCAGCGCGTTGGCCTTGGCCTCGGCGTCGGCGAGCAGCTCGTCGATGCTCGCGTCCTCGCGGCTGAGCACGCCGGACATCGGCACGTCGAGGATGGCGTACAGCTCCTGCGCGTGCAGGGGCTCGGCCTTCGGCGGGATCGTGGCGGCGGCGTCCACGTACGTCTGGTAGTTCTCGACCGGCAGCGTGGCATTCTTCTCCCGCTCGGCCTGGATGGCCCTGCCGGTGGGCGAGTCGCCGTAGACGGCGTTGTCCGGCACGCCGACCGGGTTGCCGATGGCCTTGCCGCGGGCGAAGTCGAACCGGCCCTTGCCGACCGTGTTGAAGCGGAAGTCGATCCACGCCATCCCGGCCCTGACCTGCTCCGGCGTGGCCTTCGGGTTGATCATGTACGCCTCGCCGCCGCTCAGCGACGCCTTCGCCTCGGGGAAGGCGGTGATGCCGTAGTCGTTGACGTTGCCCTTGAACTTGGTGACCACGTCCGTGACGACGTCGGGGGCGCCGAGCATCATGCCCACCTTGCCGCTGCCCATCGCCATCATCAGCGACTCCCAGCCGACCAGGAGCTTGCCGCCCATGCTGTTGTCCGCCCAGCGCATGTCCTTCAGCGTCTGGAGCACGGCCTTGCCCTCGGGCGAGTTGAACGCCGCCCGCCTGTTGTCGGGGGTCAGGATGCTGCCGCCGCGGCCGTACAGGGCCTGGGTGAAGTGCCAGCCGCCGGTGTTGCCGCCGGAGTACTCGCCGTAGCCGACGTAGCCGGGGCCGAGCGCGGCGATCTTCCTGGCCGCCTCGCGGACCTCGGCCCAGGTCTTGGGCGGGGCGTCGGGGTCGAGGCCGGCCCGCGTGAACAGGGCGCGGTTGTAGACCAGGCCGACGCTGTAGTGGACGTTCGGGACGCCGTACACCTTGCCGTCCTTGGTGACCAGCTCACGGTGGTCGGGGCGCAGGTCGTTCCAGTTCTTGATCAGATTGGTGTACCGCGTGATGTCGAGCGCCTGGCCCTTGCCGATGACGTCGGCGTAGTTGGTCACCGGCACCACGAAAACCGTCTCCATCTGGCCGCCGGCCAGCTTGGGGCCGAAGGTCTTGGGGTCGAAGCACGGCTGCTGGTCCGTGCTCTTGACCGTCACGCCGGGGTTCGCCTTCATGAAGGCGGCCACGTCGTCGTCCCATGCCTGCCGTTCCTTGGGGGCGGACCTGGCGGGCTGGCAGGCCACCGTGATCGTCACTGCCGACGAGGACGATTGCGGGGCTTCGCTGGAGCCACAGGCCGTGGCTGAGAGGCCGAGCACGGATACGAGCACGAGTCCGGTGGATCTCCGCATGGTCTGACCCTTCTGATGCGAGGTGCCCACACCATAGGATCGGGAACCAGACGATGCAAGATTTCGACGGAGGATTGCAAGATAACGACTACATCACGTGGCGTCCCGCGCGGGCGGTCGAGGCTCGGACCACCAGTTCGGGTTCGAAGAGGAGCTCGTCGGCGGGGACCGCCGCCTTGTCGATCTGGGCCACCAGGAGATCCACCGCGGCCCGGCCCATGGCGTCGATGGGCTGGCGGACCGTGGTCAGCGGAGGCTCGGTGCAGTTCATCAGGGCCGAGTCGTCGAAGCCGATCACCGAGATGTCGCCGGGCACGGCCAGACCGGCGCGGCGGGCGGCGCGTACGGTGCCCAGAGCGAGCAGGTCGCTGGCGCACACCACGCCCGTCACCCCTCGCCGCACCAGCCGGGCGGCCGCGGCGTGCCCGCCCTCCAGCGCGAACATCGTGTGCTCGACCAGCTCGGGATCCCCGCCCTCGGCCAGGAACGTCTCCAGCTTGCGCCGCGACGGCATGTGGTCCTTCGGTCCGAGCACCATGCCGATCCGCTCGTGCCCGAGCGCCCGCAGGTGGGCGACGGCGATCTCGGCGGCCACCACGTCGTCGCACGACACCTGCGGGAACTCCAGGTGCCGGACCGCCGCGTTGACCAGCACCGTGGGCAGCTTGCGCTCGTGCAGCAGCTCGTAGTGCCCGTGCGCGGCGTCGGCCTGGGCGTACAGGCCGCCGGCGAAGACGACGCCGCTGACCTGCTGCTGGAGGAGCAGGTCCACGTAGTCGGCCTCGGAGACGCCGCCGACCGTGCGGGTGCACAGCACGGGCGTGAAGCCCTGCTGGGCCAGGGCGCCGCCGACCACCTCGGCGAAGGCGGGGAAGATCGGATTCTGCAGCTCGGGGAGCACCAGGCCGACCAGCCGGGCCCGGTCGCCGCGCAGTTGGGTGGGGCGTTCGTAGCCGAGCACGTCGAGCGCGGTCAGCACGGCCTCGCGGGTCGCGTCGGACACCCCGGGCTTGCCGTTGAGCACGCGGCTGACGGTCGCCTCGCTCACCCCGACCTTCTTGGCCACCTCTGCGAGTCGTCGAGTCATGCGCAAACTATACGACCTGGAGCGCAAGCGCTTGCAACGACTTACGTGAATCGAACGTCAGCACTTTCACCGCGTTCACCGCACATCCGGACGTAGATCGGCTCTCTGACCAGCGTGCGGGTGGTGAGCGGCCCGACTCCGAGCAGTTCAGCGCTTGCGTAATACAGTCGGGATATTGCGGCCAGCGGCTCGACCCTATGGTTGGGCCTGTTCCCCGCCGCCCGCGCCATCCGGCTCGAAGGCGATGCGCAGGACCGATGAGTTCCGGCGGCCGATCCGGTCTGCCCTGGCATGACGCGAATCGTCGCCGGCATCACGATCTCCTCTGACGACGCCGGCGCGTGACCTCCCGCAGGCCAGGTGCCGGATCGTGGACGTGACGGATCGTGGACGTGACGGATCGTGGACGTCCGCCGCCCGGCGGATGAGAAGAAGGGACATCTGAATTGCGGATCAACGTCAACAAGGTCGAGCTCTGCGTCGAGACCTTCGGCGACCCGGCGGACCCGCCGGTGCTGCTCATCGGCGTCTCCATGCTGAGCTGGCCGGACGAGCTGTGCGCGGCCCTGACCGGGCGCCACGTGGTGCGTTACGACCTGCGGGACACCGGCGGGTCGACGTTCACCGATCCGGACGCGCCCGCGTACGACCTGCGCGACCTGGTGACCGACGCGGCGGAGCTGATGACCGCGCTGGATCTGGGGGCGACGCACGTGGCCGGGCTCGGTGTCGGCGGCTTCGTCGCGCAACTGCTCGCCCTCGACCATCCCGACCGGGTCGCGTCGCTGACGCTGATCTCCACCCGGCCGGTCGCGCCCGGTCCGGTGGATCCCGACCTGCCCGACCACGCGCCTGAGCTGATGAAGGCGCTGCTCGGCAGTCCGCAGCCGGACTGGACCGATCGTGACAGCGTCATCGCCTACATGGCCGCCACCGTGCGGCTGATGTCCGGGTCGCGCGGGTTCGACGAGGCGGACGCCCGCGCGAACGCCGGGCGGATCTTCGATCGGGCGGGGCGGACGGCGAAGGCGCAGCGTGCCAGTCAGCTGGGCACCATGTTCGCCGCCATCGACTGCCGGCCGCGGTGGCGCGAGCGGCTGGGCGAGATCGCCGCGCCGACGCTGGTGGTGCACGGCGACGAGGACCCGTTCTTCCCGTACGGGAACGGCGTGGCGCTGGCCGCGGAGATCCCCGGTGCCACGTTGCTCACGCTGCCCGGCATCGGCCAGGGGGTGCCCCGGACGACCTGGCCGACGTTCGTGGACGCCCTCCTGCGCCACACGTCCTGACCGGCTGCCTCGGACCGGGCGGCCGGGGGCGGCGTCACGGGAGGTCGTGCCTGGTGGGGAGGGCCTGCCAGTCGCTGGTGCTGGTCACGGCCGCGGCGCTCAGCAGGGCGCCCCGGTGGAGGCGTTCCTGGGGGGTGAGGCCGTCCAGGGCGGCGCTGATGTAGCCGGCGGCGAACGACTCGCCCGCCCCGGCCAGGTCCACGACCGGCACCTGCCAGCCCTGCACGTCGTACCGCATGCGGTCGGCGCGTACCGTGGCGCCCTTCGGGCCGCGGTCCACGACGACCTCGCGTTCCGGCGTGAGGGCGGGTTTGACCAGGTCGAGCTCGTCCTGGCGGAGGAAGAGCAGGTGCGCCTGGCAGGCCAGCTCGCTGAGCACCGCCTCGGCCTCGCGGACCGACGGCCACAGCTCGGGGACGTACTCGACGGCGAAGGAGATCATGATCTCGGCGGTCCTGGCGGCGCCGACGGCGGCGCGCACGGCGTCGAGCGCGTCCCGGCCGAGCGCGGCCGTGACGCCGGTGACGTGCAGCATCTTCGCGGCGCCGACCCGGTCGATGGGGACGTTCCCCGGCGAGAGCCGCGACCCGGCCGAGCCGGCGCGGTAATGCGCGACCCTGAGCTCGCGGGCCACCCGCGTCTCCCTGAGCACCAGCCCCGTACGCAGCCCCTCGGAAACCCGCAGGTCGGCCACGTCCACGCCCTCGCCCCTGAGGACGGTCAGCGCGCGGGCCCCCAGCTCGTCGTCACCCACCTTGCCCAGGTACGCGCACCGGTGACCGAGTCTGGCCAGGGCCACGGCCAGCGTGAACTCGGGGCCGCAGACGTCCAGCCTGGCCTCGCTCTCGTGGCGGACCCGTCCGCTGGAGACCACGCCGAGCGGCTCGCCGAGCGTGTAGACGTCCGTCATGGGCCCGACTGTAGTCGGACACGCCCGACCAAAACCGATTTTTCGGCATAAGTCCTGGTTAAGGCGTTGATCAAAAACTTCCCGCAACTTAAGCCAACTT
>DASUCK010000235.1:0-3958 GCA_036276095.1 Nonomuraea sp.
TCAAGCGCACCACCATCAAGCCGCAGGTCGACGAGTTCGTCTTCCCGGACGGGCACTCGATCATCGTGCTGAGCGAGGGCCGCCTGCTCAACCTCGGCAACGCGACCGGCCACCCGTCGTTCGTGATGTCGAACTCGTTCGCCAACCAGACCATCGCGCAGATCGAGCTCTGGACGAAGAACGACGACTACCAGAAGCAGGTCTACGTGCTGCCGAAGCACCTCGACGAGAAGGTGGCCCGGCTGCACCTGGGCGCCCTCGGGGTGAAGCTCACCGAGTTGAGCAAGGACCAGGCGGAGTACATCGGCGTCGACGTGGCCGGTCCCTACAAGCCGGACCACTACCGCTACTGAGCCTGCGCCGACAACGGCCCGCCGTCTAGTACGACGGCGGGCCGTCGTGCGTGAAGAACCACAGTGACGACGTGAGCCACACCGCGACCAGCAGCGTGAACGTCAGGCCACCGAAGACCGGCAGCGCCCAGCCGGGCATCCGCGGCAGCTTGAGGGCGAGCAGCTTCGCGACGAAAGCGCCGTAGAACGCGCACCCCACCACCGAGTGCACCAGCACGCGGGTGTCGTACGTCGCGAAGCCCAGTGACCACAGGCAGTGGTAGGCCACCGGCAGGCTGACCAGGACAGCGACCGTGCCGGACGTCCGGTGCACGACCGCGACCCAGGCCGGCGCCCGGCCGCTGCCGAGCCGGCCGTACAGCCGCAGCGCGGTCACCACCTGCACCACGCCGAGTGCCGCCGCGCCGCTGGCCAGCCACACCTTCATGTCGATCAGGCTGGAGAACCCCAGCGTGCTGACGGACTCGCCGGTGGGGGTGTGCACCGAACCGTAGACCCCGAGCAGCACGGCCACGGCGGAGCCGACGACCAGCGCGAGCAGGACCAGCGTCGTGGTCGCGGTCACCTGCGGAGTCGTGCCGGAACGAGTGGCCATGCCCCTGAATCTGGCCCCCTTTGCCGGGGCCGTCCACCCCTGCCGGCAGGCTCAGCTGCCGGCAGGCTCCCCGCGCACGATGCCCGCGGCGATGTCGCGCAGCTTGCGGTTGAGCCGTTGCGAGGCCTGGGAGAGCAAGCCGAACGCCTCCTCCTGGCCGATCTTGTGGGTGGCCATCAGGATGCCCACTGCCGCGCCGATCTCGCGGTTGGTCGCCAGGCCCTCGGCGAGCTGGTCGGCCAGCTCCGCCTGGTGCGCACCGGCGAGCGCGACCGAGGCGAACGACGCCAGGATCGCGGCCTGCCCGATCGACTCGTCGGTGAAGGCCCCGGCGCGGTCGGCGAAGACGTTCAGGGCACCGGTGCGCCTGCCGTCGTGGACCAGTGGGACGGCGAGCATGGCGCGAACCGGTGTCTGCGCGATCACCACGGCGGCCAGCCGCGGCCACGTGCTGTGGTGGGTGATGTCGTTGTCGATGTGCACCAGCTCGTCGGCGCTGGCCTCCAGGCACGGCCCTTCGTCGAGCTCGTCCTGCAGCCGGTCGATGAGCCGCATCACATCGTCGGTGGCGGCCACGCTGGTGAACCGCGAGCCGTCGAGCACCCCGATCGCGGCCCGGTCGCAGCCGTCGATCAGCACCGGCGCATGCTCGACGACGATCTGGTAGACCTCCTGGCGCGACCGCCCGTCCCGTAGCTCGCGCGCCAGCAGCGCGAAGCTCTCGGGCGCTGTCTGCGCGCTGTCCGTCACGTCCACCTCACCCGTCGCCGACCCCTGGGGGCCGATCGTAGTCCGCCGCCTCACCCCGGCGGGGCGAACGGGGAGCCGGGCGCCGGATCGGGCGGCGGCGGAGGCGGTGCAGAGGCGTACGGCGGTGGTGGGCCGTACGGCGGTGGTGGGCCGTACGCGGCCCCGCGGCCGAGCTCACGGCGCCGCCGCTCGGCGAGCACCGCGGCGAGGAATGCCCAAGCAGGCGTGCCGATTGGCGGCGGCGGTGCCGTGACCGCGGCGATCGCGGTCGCCAGCCGGGTGCCCATCTCGTCGCGCACCCGCGCCTCGAGCTCGTGCTGGCGGGTCAGGAACTGCCGGGCGGCCAGTGCCAGGTCGTCGGGGACCCGGGAGAGGTCCAGGGTGGCGGCCCACCCGGCCAGCGGCGGCGGCATGGGCAGGGCAGGTGCTTGTCGTACGGGCATCCGCTCCCGCACGACGACGGTGCCGGCCAGGTAGTCGCCCAGCCGCTTGCCGCGGGCCGAGGCCAGCGAGGCGATCAGGGCGACCGCGCCGAAGGCCAGCCAGATCTCCACGACCGACAGCAACCCGCGGACGAGCGCGTGACGGAACCGGATCGGGCCACCGTCCTCACGGACCACCCGCAGGCCCAGCGCCAGCTTGCCCAGGCTCCGGCCCCGGCTCGCCGTCTCGAACGCCACCGGGTAGCCGACGATGACGAGCACGGTGAAGGCCAGCCCGATCGCGGCCGCGAGGGCGTCGTCGACGAACGTGGTGACCCCGCTGACGGCCAGCACGCCGAGCAGCAGCAGCACGAACTGCACGGCCAGGTCGATCGCCAGGGCGAGCGAACGGCTGGCCAGCTTGGCCAGGCGCAGCTCGAGCACCACGGCATCGCCGGTCACCAGGTCGGACACCCGAGGAAGGCTAGCCGGGAGGGCGCGGCGCGCCGTTAGGGTCGGCTGGTGGACATCGACGCGTACGTCGCACGTCACGGCGCCGACTGGGCCCGGCTGGAGCAGCTGCTGCGCGGGCACGGCCGGCGCGCGCGCCGGCGCACCGGCGCCGAGGTCGACGAGCTGGTGACGCTCTACCAGCGGGTGGCCACGCATCTGTCGGTGGTGCGCTCGGCGTCGCCGGACCCTGCCCTCGTGGCGCGGCTGTCCACGTTGGTCGCGCGCGCCCGGGCCGCGGTCACCGGGACCGAGACGCCGGCCTGGGCCCAGCTCGCGCGCTTCTTCGCCGTCGCCTTCCCTGCGGCGCTTTACCGCAGCGCCCGGTGGTGGGTCGCGGTCGGCGTGGCCTTCTGCCTGGTCTCGCTCGCGGTGGGCTGGTGGGTGGCCGAGACACCCGAGGTGCAGGCGACGATCGCCGCCCCGGAGCAGATCCGGCAGCTGGTGGAGAAGGACTTCGAGTCGTACTACTCCTCGGCGCCGGCCGGCTCGTTCGCGGCGCGGGTCTTCACCAACAACGCCTGGGTCGCCGCGCTGTCGCTGGCCCTGGGGATCCTGCTCGTCCCCGTGGTGTGGGTGCTGTGGCAGAACGCGCTCAACGTCGGCATCGCCGGCGGCCTGATGGTCTCGGCCGGCAAGGGTAATCTCTTCTTCGGCCTGATCCTGCCGCACGGCCTGCTCGAGCTGACCTGTGTCTTCGTGGCGGCGGGGGCGGGGCTACGGCTGGGCTGGACCTGGATCGACCCGGGGCCGCGCAGCCGGTCGCGCGCCCTGGCCGAGGAGGGGCAGGCCGCCGGGGCGCTGGCCCTGGGGCTGGCCGCTGCGCTGTTCCTGTCCGGGCTGGTGGAGGCCTTCGTGACGCCCTCGGGCCTGCCGACGTGGGCGCGGGTCGGCATCGGGGTCGCCCTGTGGTGCGCGTTCCTCGCCTACGTCGTCGTGCTCGGCGGGCGGGCCGTGCAGGCCGGTGAGACCGGTGACGTCCGCGGCGCCGCCCGTACCGACACCGCCCCCACCGCCGGTTAGAGCCGGGCGGCGGCCTTGAGGTCCAGGTAGCGGTCCGCCAGGGCCGGCGCGATCCGCTCCGGCGGGGCATCGACCACCTCGACCCCGTGGCGACCCAGCGCGGCCGCGATCCGATGCCGCTCGGCGCGGGCGCGCTCGGCGGAGGCGGCGTCGTAGACCGCCGCCACCTCCCCGCGGGCGCCCGCCAGCTCCTCCACGCGGGGGTCGGCCACCGACGCCACCACCACCTGGTGCCGCCGGGTCAGCAGGCCCAGCACCGGCAGCAGGCCCTCCTCGACCGGCGCGGCGTCCAGCGCCGTCAGCAG